>NZ_JAMPQI010000008.1:0-132223 GCF_028482365.1 Providencia sp. PROV122
TGGTACGGTCACAATGTGGGAAAACTCTTGTACCAGCATTTGGTCTTCATGACCTTCTACATAGATGTTACCGACCGATTCAGGGGTAAATGCTCCCGCAGTGATGTTGCCCTGCGTTTTTCCTTCGATAGAGATATAACATGGAGTTGGCATAATATGTCCTTTTATTATCCTGAGTTATCATAATAAGTCAGGTGATTAATAACGATGGTTTATTGCAATAAGAGCAATATATTCCTTGCTCAATATCATTAATATCAGCCAATGCGCATGGTGATTTTGGTTAGGAAAAATAATATATGCCGAGGGTGGGGATGTAAATGTATCGGAATAATCCGAACGGCCTAGGATAAGTGACTCAGCGTAAAATAATTGTCATATCGATATTTATTGCTTTCGTTTTGCCATTTTTAGTATTTAAGTAGTATAAAATGTTTTCGCTTTTGTTCGTTATTTTGATGAAAAACGCTTAACTATCGAAAATATTAGAAAAAATCTATGTACATTGAGCGAAAAAACGTTCCAGAAAATTCCTAACGTTTAATTTCTTTAACTCATTGTTTTACAATGATAAAAAATCTTACACTTAGAATGCTTGTCAAGTAGAGGATAAAGTCTGTTAGTTGTAAATTTTAATGCTAAAAAAGTATACTCTATAAAACAATTATTCTGATTGTTTTAATTTTTATCCATAATAACAAATGGTTATGTTCATTATTTAATAAGCAAATCTTCAAAGATCATTCCCAGCGTGGAATTTTGTACTCATAGGGCGATTGCTTTAATTAAAAGATATTGATGAATTTTATATTTTATTTTCACACCTTATTTATTACTTAATGAATTTTAAAGCATATGATATGGGAAAATGAATTAGAACAAGCTCTAAGCTCTTATCAAAATAGGAATATCTTGATGATGTCTAACTAACTCTGTTTTGCCATAAAACTAATAGCTGACATTAACTGTCACGGTATCGCTGTAATTTCCGGGTTGGTAGTTAGCAGAAGGAACAGTGACATACACGGGGTAAAGCTTAGCGATACCAGAGCCTATATCGGAAACCAAATTAACGAGGTTGTTACCCCATATTATCCCATTGGGTCCTGGTGTTGAGCTAAGTTGATAAGGTATTTGATCGGTTGTTGTTGGACTTTGCAAGAAACCTGCACCTTGCAAATTATTATTTGAAGGTAGTAAACCAATACTAAAAGGGGTTGTATTTGTACAGGTAACAGAAATATTACCATTAGCTGTGGTGTTGGTTGTCTGGCTTTTGACATTACCGAGATGAATATCGCCGCTGGCGGAAACAATGCATTGCTTATTAACTGTGGTTGTCACAGTAAAAGGAAAAGTGGGGCCAATAATGGAACCGCAACTATTTGGCGTACTGAGCAGACCGATATTTAAAGTTGAGCTAGCAGTCAATGAGGTATAGGTATCAATATAAGTGGCAGGGATCACGGTTGATGGATTGAGCGATAATTGGGCATAAACGGTCACCGAACCTGTTGTTGGCGTTGACCCTTGACCGATATTCAGTTTGATCATGACAGGGCTAGTGTCAGAAATATATTGGCTCCCCCAAATAAGACTATAATTTGCATTTTGATATAACTGATAGCTTATGGGGGCATTTATTCCAATGGGGGACATTTGCCGAGAAACGATTTGGCTAGAAGTACTGGAGTTACCTATATTTAAACATAGTGTGGCGCCAAGAAACGTATCGAGTAACTCCTTCGTACAACTATAATGAATAGTGAGTGAGGTAGTTGCAGTATTATTAGTTAAGGGCATGATGTTGCCGAAATTAAGTGTGTCGATATTTAAAATGGAGCAAGTTAAGCCATAAGCGGGGCGAGGTTGATTGAGAAATATTGCAAAGAAAGTGAATAATAAGCTCAGCGTTTTGTATTTGTTAGTAATGTGAGTAGACATCATTTGATCCTTGTTTGACGGATTTTAATCTAAATAAGGGGATGACTCAGGATGGCAGTGTAATGGGCCAATCTGAGGAATAAGCTCATCGGTTTTTGGATAGGTAAATGTGACAGTACATTCTCCTTTGGGGTAATGGATCAGCAGATGGTTGTCAGTTTTTAAGGTATCGAAATAGGCTATGCCATCGTATCCCACTGTCACTAAATTCTCTTTTTGGCCATTTAATGCAACTTGGCTTCCCTCAGGTAATAGCACACCATTTGGGTCAGCGAGGATCACTAATGCAGGGTGCGTTTTAATTAAATCAAATTTAGCGAGAACACCTGAATGATATTTGGGGATAACGTCTATTTGGGTCTGTTTAACTTGAATATTGGCAGGTAAATGAGTTGGATCTAACGTTAGCACATTTCGCTGGTAACTATTAAGTGAAGGAATTAAAAGTAACCCATCATGATTTGTTGTACCGATAACGCTATTTTCTAACCGAATAGGAAGGTTGCCGATACCATTTGTTGATACAATGGCGAAGCTATTCATAATTGGTTTTGAAATAAAAAAGTGATTATTAGCCGCGACGATAGCACCACTTGCACCAATATACTGTGAGTGGGTTTGGTTTAGGTTATTAAACCCTGAGCTAAGATGTATTTTATCGGTAAAATAATTAATATCGATTTGGTGATTATTTTCACTATCCTGCTTGCTTGCCGTAATATTCCAGCCTAACCCTCCCTCTGAAGGGGCCGATTGGTTTGCATTTATCTGGTACGTTTGAGCATTCTGATTTTTTTGGCTCGTGATGCGAATGCTTTGCTTATTCCCGAGTATCATTGTGGCCGCTAGGTATATAATGCTTTCTTTATCATCGGTAAGTTTTTTATTAATACTGGCGCTAATAGATAGCGTATCGTTAATGGGTTTGTACCAATGAGCACCCAAATAACCTATTGTCGGGTCATTATGGGGGCGAAAGCCAAAATAGGACAGATTAAAACTACCAAGATATTCCGAATTATAGCCAAAAACAGCATTACCATTAAACGCCAATGGTGGCGCAGAATAATTTGTTGCAATATCATAATACTGAGGTGTGGTTATGGTGGCTGAGGCGCTGAAATTAATGAGATTATTAGCCCAATGATAACCCGCATAATAGAGCCAACCTGGAGTGCGAGAGTCAGTGCTTATCGCGATAGCGGTTGAAAGTGTTCCTCCTCCTATTTGTGGTATCCAATGACTTTCAATCCCCAAATTGAACAAATCGGTTGCCAATTCGGCATGAGTGCCGGTTGTTAAATAATTATTTTCCCCATAACGAACCGTTGTGCTTATAACGGGCTTGCTAGCATAATCAAATGAGCGAATAGCATAATTTTCACGTATAAAGCCAATTTCAGCTGACCAATCAACAAGCCCCTCACGTAATAATGTTTGGTCATTATAAAATGAAATATTCTGAGTCGTGGCTCTACCTAATGAATCAGTTAACACAATTTGCGCTTTTCCTTCACCACTGACCGTCGGTAAGCTATTTAATGCAAAATGACCGATTGGCACTTCACCGCTATAGCGTTTAATACCATCAATATATAATTCCACGTTTGATGGCACCGTTGCCGAACCATAAAAAGTCGTCAATGGTGCAGTTGGCATATATGGCTGTAAGGAAAAATCAGTAGCTATTTGTAACCCTGCAATCCGTGTGGCGCGTGACCATGTTAAAGCACGAGTGACGGTATCCCCTAAATTCAAAAATAGGTGTTTGTCTTCAAATGAGGAGCGCCAAGCAGTATCTATGCGCGTCAATGAGGAGGATAATTCAGGGTGTCCCAGTGTATTGTGGCTTTGCTGTGTCGTACTCAATAGGCCAAATGGATTAAATAATCGTAATTCAGAAAAACTGCTTAATGAATTGGTGATATTTTTCGCTAGATGCAAATCATAATTTAATAAAGCGCCTTTTGAGGCGTGAGCTTGCACTTGTTCTGACGCTATTAAGTCAATAGTGGTAGCGTTAAGAGTTAATAATGAAAGTGGGGCGTCAATAATCAATCTCTGCTGATCGGCATGATAGCGATAACTAATCTCGGTTAGTTCATGCAAGCCGATAAGGCTTTTATGTTGTGTGGGGAGATTGAAATGTAATTGTTTTAATGTTTCAGCACTTACCCACAGTGTGTCATCTTGGTAACCAAAGCGAGCAATACCAAAATGTGTTTGATTAATGATGACCTCAAGATAAAGCTCAGTGCCGGGTAGCGATGAAGTATCATCAATCAAATGTTCAAAGGAAGTAGGGTAAGCATTTAGCTGAGCGGTAACCAAAATAGGATAAAAAGCAGCAAATAGCAGGAAAATTTCTGCTAATAAATGCAGGTAACAAATATTAAATAGGGTAGGTTTGCTGTTCACCATTGATCAAAGCTTTTATTGTATTGTTTGGTTTGGAGCAAACTTCGGGCAGTGTTACTTCCCATTGCATCGTTGAGCGCGGCAATACGTATCCTAACAAGCCGGAATTGATGATCGTATGTTTCCCTTTGCAGTCAATGAAGTGAATATTGGATAGTTGGGCATGGGTATTGCCGTTGTTATGTACAATCAGGGTGTTTTTGGATGGATGTTTTATGAACTGCCATTCTAAGAAAACGGTAGCACTCGGCATATTTAAGGGTTGTACAAAAATAGGCAGTGAATAATGCAAAACAAATTGTAATTTATTGCTGCTATTCTGCCCGGTAGGCAACTCATTTATTGAAAGGCGATAGGCTAGTTCTTCACTCCCCATTATATTGTTGTTCCGGATCACTCTGACTAATTGTTGTTCATTGGGGTTCAGTTTGATCATAGGAGGACTGATAATAATGTCTCTGGTAGCCACTAGCTCATTGCTTGAATTTTTTTGATACCAGAGAAATGTCCTCACTTGCGCTTGTATCGGCTCTTTTCCATTATTACTTAGCCAAATTCCTGCGGAATTCTGTTGGGGATTAAATGTCAGTGTGACAGGTGTGACTTGTAACCCACCTCCATAAAGCTGGCTTGAGTAGAATAACCAGATGAATGAACAGATAAATAATGGTGAAAGTCTGCATGCCATTCGTTTGATCTTCCTTATAGTGATTTTGAAATGACGAAGCCTTAATAATTGACGTTAACAGTGACAACGTCAGAATAGGTATCTGGCGTGAAATTAGTGTTTGTCACTACCGCATAAACTGTAAAATTTTGCACCTCTCCATTGCCCGTTCCGGAAATTCCATTTCCTTGCGTTAACGATGTTGCGGTATTTCCCCAATGACTTCCTGTTGCAGATGATTGTTTGAGCTGATAAGGAATTTTATCGGTGTTGCTTATTGAATTAGTCACTGAAGATAAAGTGCCTGTGCCATCATCCGTACCACTATTCAGCGCCGAAGGT
This sequence comes from Providencia sp. PROV122, assembly GCF_028482365.1. Classification (NCBI taxonomy): domain Bacteria; kingdom Pseudomonadati; phylum Pseudomonadota; class Gammaproteobacteria; order Enterobacterales; family Morganellaceae; genus Providencia; species Providencia sp. PROV122. Next base: position 5,372 of record NZ_JAMPQI010000008.1, read on the forward strand.
GACAACCCAATGCTAAAAGGAATGTTTTTCGAGCAGGTCACACTCAATGTGGTTTTCGACGATGGATTGCTAGTGTTTAAACTGACGGAGCCTAAGTTGATATCAGAATTAACACTCACTTGGCAGGAGCTGGTTACCGTCATTAAAACTTGAAAAGTGGTTGTTGCTAAGTTTGCTGCATTAAGACTGGATGACATTGAATAGGAGCCAATAGTTAGAAGAAATACGTTCTTCACTGTCGGTATCATAGGAACCTCGTGTAGGGATTATCGTTATATTAATCTTGAATTTTTACTTTCTGACAGCGCAAACGTATAAATTAATTCATCATAAAAAGAATAAAAGCAATATTATTATCTGTTATTTTTTGTTATTGAGATGGTTAATATATGAGGAATGATTTAATTTATTGATAATATTGGTATTTTTTTGGATGGAAAATAGCTCACTATCTTCGAATAGTCGCGATTGTTATTTTTGTTATCATAAAGTTAATCAATTGTTTAATGTTGTAAACAAAGTCAAAGCAAGGACTTTTTTATCGTTTTAAGGCGGTTTTTTCGGCGCTTTATCGCCTTTTTATCAAGGTGGGTAGGCAATGAAAAAAAATTTTTAAGCTAGTGAGATAGAAAAGAGCTAAGTGATTACTTTTAAAACAGTTTATATAACCTGATGAAGCTCTATTCAGCGGCATTATTTGAAACTATCCCATTAATTGGAAAACTTTCAGAAAGTATGAAACTAATTGTGATGTTTATCTCATTTTTGAGATTCTATTTTTGCTCATAAATTCAACAAATTGGCTATTAGATCCTATTTTATTTTTGAAATGAAATTTTGAAATGAAAAGAGGAGATAGCTGGATCCATTTTGCAGTTGCTAAGAAATTTTACTTATGTCGATTATTGAAAATAGTCAATTTGTTAAAATAAAAATAGATAGTATTAGTCATAAACTATAACCTAATGTTACTAATTGTTACCTAAAAGGGAGTAAAATTTTACCTTTCTGAAAGAAAATTAGTAATCAGATAATGCTTGAATTTTTATGTTTTTATGCAACTAAATCTCTAAATATTGAAACAATAAATTAATAGAAAAATAATGTTTATAACCCGAATAATTTATTTTCTTGATCTCACTATTTGCGACGTTGGAAATGTAGGTTGATCATTTTATTAAAAAAAATAGACGCCAATGACAAATTGCCAAAAGTAAAATTATTGCCCAACCAATAAAGAATAAATGAGGTAAATAATGAATTTCTCTTTAAACATTAATTGATATTGCTATTTCTCAGATAAAAAAATAGCGGTTTTTGAAAAAATAAATTGTATTTTGTTAAGAAAAAATTACCAGTAAAGCGAAAGAGTAAATAATAATCAATATCATTTAATTGATTAGTGAAACTTATTAAATATTAAGTGGGATTTATAATGCATCATTTGAATTACAGTATAAAAAACAAACAATTGAGGTTGAGGAATTTTGAATGAATAATATTTACTTTATTGAATTAATTGAAATTTAATGAATAAAATTAAATCTGTTTCTCATTCAATTTGAACGTTTACCTAAAATAGATAAGAGTTTCCCAATAACTTTCTTTGATATAGATCAATATCCTGCTTTGTCTATTATGCTTGGTCTTTTTAGTTGACTTTTAAACAAATATGAGTAGAAAGGTTATCTAAGGTGTTGTAATTTAGGTTATGTCAAACTTATATGTCGTGGTTATTTGAGATATGGAAGTAGAAGATATAGTTATAATGAAGAATTGTTTATGAATCGACGGATTATCGTTCTAATAGGGTAAAAAGAAACATCAGCATCTTGAATAGTTAATTTTGTGGTGCATAATAAATAACGACTAAAATTGATATCGGCAAATTCCTACATTTGATAAAGATTTTAGTTGGTTCATTATTTTTTGTAAGTATTTAGGAAATAGATTTAATTTAAGTTTTAACTTTCACGTATTTTATACTCCTTAATAGGTATTCGCTTAATGAGTGGCATGAATCGGTAATGGAGACTGTCGCCTAGTATATTTTTCTTATTATTAAAAATTAGGTTATAGCGGTACGTTTAAACTTCATGTTTGTCCTATTTGCACACAGATGTAGATAATATTTAAAAGGAAAAAAAATGACCTCAACGACTGATTTTCTGAAGCATATATACGATATTAATCTTTCCTATCTGCTGCTTGCTCAAAAACTTATCTCTCAAGAAAAGGCCTCCGCGATGTTTCGTCTTGGTATTTCTGAATCAATGGCGACTACATTAGCAGATCTTTCCTTGCCTCAATTAGTTAAATTAGCAGAAACAAACCAGCTTATCTGCCAATTTAGATTTGAAAATAGTGACACGATAGAGAAGTTAACACGTGACTCAAGGGTGGATGAATTACAACAAATTCATACAGGTATATTACTTTCAACTCACTTGTTGCAAACGCACAAGGCACATGACAATGAAACAGCGAGAAAATGATGAGTAGTACTACTGAAAAAAGTATTGTTAAAGAAGCTAGCGATATTCGCCTTGCGATGGAACTGATTTCTTTAGGCGCTCGTCTCCAAATGTTAGAAAGTGAGACCCAAATTAGCCGAGGTAGATTAATCCGTTTATATAAAGAGTTAAGAGGATGCCCACCACCAAAGGGTATGCTTCCGTTTTCAACTGATTGGTTTATGACTTGGGAACAAAATATTCACTCTTCCATGTTTTATAACGCTTATCAGTTTTTAATTAACACAGGGCACTGCAAGGGTGTTGATGCCATTGTGAAAGCTTATCGTCTATATTTGGAACAATGCGCACCGCAATCAGAAGAACCATTATTAGCTTTAACACGCGCATGGACACTAGTTCGTTTCGTTGAGAGTGGCATGTTGCAAAGCTCGGTGTGTAGCTGCTGTCATGGCTCATTTATTACTTATGCTCATATACCAGAAAATAGTTTTACTTGCAGTTTATGCCAGCCGCCATCACGGGCAATAAAAAAACGTAAACTTTCCGAACATCTCGCCGATATTACGGTATATCGACAGGATGGCATTACTAAAGCGGTAATGTAATTGGATTGATGTGGTAAACAGATAATAAATTATCTGTCCTTCCTAATATTCCCTTTAACTGCCATCTGTTACATAACTGAGTTGAAGGGAATATTGTGTTAATACTCATCGGATATATCATTGTTACAGGTACAGTCATCGGCGGCTATCTGATGCTTGGTGGCCACTTAGGGGCACTTTACCAACCTGCTGAATTTGTCATTATTCTAGGTGCCGGTTTCGGTGCATTCGTTGTTGGTAACAGTGGTAAGTCGATTATCGCCTTATGCAAAGTGTTACCCCGCGTGTTCCGCCGTTCTTCATACAACAAAGCGATGTCCATGGATTTGATGGCATTGCTATTTCAGTTATTAAATAAATCACGTCAAGAAGGTTTACTGGCGCTTGAAAAAGACATTGAAAACCCTCAAGAGAGTGAAATTTTCTCGCAATATCCCCGTGTATTAAAAGATAAAACAACGCTGATGTTTGTTGTGGATTATTTACGCCTAATGGTAACAAGCAATCTACAAAGTCATGAAATTGAAGCCTTGATGGATGAAGAGCTTGAGACTTTTCGCCAAGAAAGTGAGGTGCCTGCCTCTGGTTTAAATATGGTTGGGGATTCAATGCCGGCTTTTGGTATCGTTGCCGCCGTACTGGGTGTGGTTAACGCATTGGGATCAGCCGATCGCCCTGCGGGTGAACTAGGCGCATTAATTGCGCATGCGATGGTTGGTACTTTCCTTGGTATTTTAGTGGCTTATGGGTTTATTTTACCGCTGGCTGCATTGATTCGTTTACGCACCAATGAACAATTAAAAATGTTGGAATGTATAAAAGTGACATTCCTTTCCGCGTTACAAGGGTATGCCCCTCAAATTGCTGTCGAATTTGGTCGTAAAGTCTTGTACAGCGCTGATCGCCCTTCATTCATGGAACTAGAAGATAAGGTTCGCGAAGTCAAAATTAGTCATCGTTCACAAGCACAGAGCGAGGAGTAATGAGCCAATGAGAGGAAATAACGCCCATATTATTCGAGTCAAAAAGCGCGTTGCAAGCCATCAAAATGGACATGGTGGCTCTTGGAAAATTGCCTATGCAGACTTTATGACGGCGATGATGGCGTTCTTTTTAGTGATGTGGCTAATTTCCATATCTAGCCCACAAGAATTGACACAGATTGCCGAATATTTTCGTACCCCATTAAAAACAGCCATTAATTCAGGCACTAAAAGTGGTGATGCCACCAATCCAATTCCGGGCGGGGGGAAAGATATCGTGTTTCGTGATGGGGATATCTTACCTGAGCCGAATAACAAAATAGAAGATCAATCCAATTATCGGTTTGAAAAACTAAAGCAATCGCTTGAGCAAGCGATTCTAAAAGACCCGCGGTTAAATGAACTGAAGCCTCATCTACTGATCGACATGATTGATGATGGCTTACGCATCCAAATTGTTGATAGTGAAAATCGCCCAATGTTTATGGTGGGCTCTGCCTATGTTGAGCCACATATGCGCGACATTTTGCGTGCCATAGCACCTTTACTCAATGATGTTCCAAACAAAATTAGCATATCAGGTCATACCGATGATCTGCCGTATGCGAATGGAGCCAACTATAACAACTGGGAATTATCAGCTGATAGGGCAAATGCTTCGCGTCGTGAACTTATCGCTGGGGGATTAAACCAAGACAAAATTTTACGTGTTGTAGGGATGGCTTCCAGTATTCATCTGGATAAAAACAATGGATTAGCGCCAGTCAATCGCCGTATTAGCATTATTGTATTAAATGAAACTGAGACTGAACAGATCTTGCATGAATACGATGGTGCAACGCCACTGAATGAACTATTGAACAAACCGCAGCAAGACGCTGAGGCATCATCAATAGAGAATGCAGAAAAAAAGGCGGATGGGGCAACTCATTCAGCAGCAGTATTAACGCCTTCAAATTAATTTTCGTTGTGACACTTAAAAACAGACTTACAACGTTAAGTGAAACCTAAGCTAAATTGGATAAGAACCATGGATATTACCGAGTTTTATCAAACGTTTTTCGATGAAGCTGATGAGCTACTTAGGGATATGGAACAACATTTACTTGAGCTCGATCCTTTCGACCCAGATAGCGAACAGTTAAATGCCATTTTCCGTAGTGCCCATTCAATAAAAGGGGGCGCTGCGACCTTTGGTTTCACACAGTTGCAAAACACCACGCATACATTGGAAAACCTGCTCGATAAAGCACGTCACGATGAACTGACTTTAACGCCAGATATTATTGATGTTTTTTTAGACGCTAAAGATGTGATGGCATCACAACTTGAAGCTTATAAAAATGACTCGTTACCTGATGAAGAGGCATTTAAACATATTTGTGAGGTGCTTGGCCGTGTTGAACAAAAAGCAGAAGAAGTGGTCACTGAGGCACTTCCAATCCAAGCATCGACTCCGATTGAACAGCCGACGGTAACTGAAATAGCGGCAAGTGATGAATATACCCATTACTTTGTTATCACGCTAAGTCAGCTAAAAGCCAATGAAGTCGATTTATTAGCAGAAGAATTGGCTTTATTTGGCACACTTTATGACACCGAAAAAACGGCAGATAGCTTAAAAGCTTGGCTTGGAACAAATACCGTGATTGACGATATTTGTGGGGTGCTCTGTTTTGTGGTCGATGAATCACAAATTACACATCAAGTGGTTGATGCTCAAACTTGTTTAGCCCATTTACCGCCAGCTGCCAAGTCACCTGCCGAAGATGTTGCTACCACGGCAGTAGCTGAAGCGGCGATGAAACCTAAGGCTCCACAAACAGACGCTGAAGAGACGACGAAATCGAAACCTACGGCAACAGCTCGTAAGGCGCCTCCGGCAAAAGCGAAAGCGGATTCCAGTAGTATTCGTGTTGCCGTGGAAAAAGTGGACCAACTGATTAATTTAGTCGGCGAGCTGGTGATCATTCAATCCATGCTGACACAACATAGCCAGCAGCTTGACCATAACGAATACGGTGACTTATTGAGTTCGATTGTGCAGCTAGAGCGCAACTCGCGAGCGTTGCAAGAGTCTGTTATGTCGATCCGCATGATGCCAATGGATTATGTATTTAGTCGTTTCCCTCGAATGGTGCGAGATATCGCCACTAAGCTTAACAAAAAAATAGAGCTGAAGGTGGAAGGAAGTGCGACAGAGCTTGATAAGAGCTTGATTGAACGGATTGTAGATCCACTTAACCATCTTGTACGTAATAGCCTCGATCATGGTATCGAGAAACCAGAAGTTCGTGTGGCAAATGGTAAACCGGAAACAGGGACTTTGACCTTATCTGCATCACATCAAAGTGGCAACATCTGTATTGAAGTTCGTGACGATGGGGCGGGGCTTAACCGTGAACGCATTTTGGCGAAAGCACGCTCCCAAGGCATGAATGTTCATGATGGCATGAGTAATGAAGAGATAGCCATGTTAATTATGGCGCCTGGTTTTTCTACAGCCGAAGTGGTCACCGATGTTTCTGGACGCGGCGTTGGCATGGATGTGGTGAAACGCAATATTCAAGATATGGGGGGCCGTATTCAGATTGGTTTTACCGAAGGAAAAGGAACCATTATTCGCATTTTGCTGCCTCTCACATTGGCTATCCTCGATGGTATGTCGGTTAAAGTTGCAGAGGATGTTTTTATTGTTCCTTTAAGTGCCATTATCAGTACGTTGCAACCACGCCAAGAAGATATTTATCGCCTTGCTGGTGAGGAAAAAATGTTATTGGTTCGTGGTGAGTATTTGCCATTAGTTGAGTTGCATCAAGTGTTTAGCATCACAGGCGCAGAGCGTGATTTAACCAACAGTATTGTGCTGATTATTCAACATGCCGGACACCGTTTTGCACTGTTGGTTGATAAGTTAATTGGGCAACAGCAGGTCGTTGTTAAAAATATTGAAAGTAATTACCGAAAAATCCCCGGTATTTCCGCCGCCACCATTATGGGGGATGGCTCGGTCGCTCTGATTTTAGATGTTGCCGAGCTACAACAAATGAATAACAGCATTCTGCTCAAAAAGAAGCAGCAAATTGCACAACCCGTTATGCACTAAATAGAGGCTAAACACCATGTCAATGTTGGATGATGATTTAAATAAACTTGATGAAGAAAAAAATGGGGAAGGTTATCTCATTTTTACTTTAGGTGAAGAAGAATATGGCATTGAAATATTAAAAGTACAGGAAATCCGAGGTTACGAACAAGTGACTCGTATTGCCAATACACCAGACTTTATTAAAGGGGTGACCAATTTAAGAGGTGTGATTATCCCTATTATTGACCTGCGTGTGAAATTCTCTCATCAAAATGTCACTTATAACGATAATACCGTCGTTATTGTGGTGAATTTAAAAGATCGTGTTGTTGGAATTGTTGTTGATGGTGTTTCCGATGTATTGGTTTTAAACGAAGAACAAATTGCAGCTCCGCCTGATTTTGCGGTGACATTATCTACTAAGTACCTGACAGGGCTAGGTACAGTCGGTGAAAGAATGCTGATTTTAGTGGATATAGAAAAGCTTTTAACCAGTGATGAGATGGCACTGATTGACAACATGGCCGAGTAATAACTTGGCCTCAAATATTCTATCTACTATGGCTAAAGTTTTTAGCCTTATGACCGATATCCAAATTACAATAACATTATGTTAGTAAAACATCATGCATAGCCGAATTAAAATCGTATCAGGACTTTTGTCCGTCATTGTTATCTTTATTCTGTTGCAATTAATATCCAGCGGTTTGATGTTCAATAAACTTGGGGATAATAGTGACAGTATTAAATATTTGAATTCGCTCCAACGCCAAAGACAAGTATTAACCGAAAGTTGGGTTAATTTATTACAAGCTCGCTCTAATTTAAATCGCTCGGTCAATGCTTTTTTATTGGAAGGGCGTACCTACCAAGATGATGCTTCTGCCGAAGATTTAATTAAAGCGGCAGAGCGTAATTTCAAAGCCGCAGATGCTGCTTATCAGCGATATATCAACCTGATGGCAGAAACGAGCCATGATAAAACGAAATTTGAACAGCTTTTTTCCACCTATGAAACTTATCGGGACGCTCTGATCCAGCTAGGAAAATATGCTCAAAAAGGGCAGTTAGATGAATTCTATGCTCACCGTACATCTGGGTATCAAATTAAATTTGAAGAACAGTTTAATGCTTACTTTGCGGATATTTCGGAAGATTTCCAAAGTGAAGTGAAACGTGCAGAAGCAAATTATCGCGAATCACTTTATATGATTATTGTTTTATCAATCGTATTAGCACTGATTGGCTTCTTTAGTTATCGCTATGTACGCAAAGGCATCATTGAACCATTAAGAGCTTTAATTCAACGAATTACCACTTTTGCTGCGGGTGATTTGACCCCAAGTGTTGATACTAAAGCAACAAATGAAATTGGTGAATTAGCGCGTGGCGTAGAGCATATGCAAAAAGAGCTGATCAACACCGTACGCGGCGTTCGAGATGGTAGTGAGACTATTTATCAAGGCACCAGCGAAATTGCTGCGGGTAATAATGATCTCTCTGCTCGCACTCAACAACAGGTGGCTTGTTTAGAAGAAACCGCGGCAAGTATGAGCGAGTTGACGGCGACGGTTAAGCAAAATACAGAATACGCTCACCAAGCAAGCGAATATGCAAGCCAAGCTTCAGCGATTGCGAAAGAGGGCGGGAAAGTGGTATCCAACGTGGTAAATACCATGCTGAATATTGCAGAAAGCTCGCAAAAAATCTCAGATATCACGGCTGTCATTGATAGTATTGCTTTCCAAACCAACATATTAGCCCTAAATGCGGCGGTTGAAGCTGCTCGCGCTGGGGAGCATGGTCGTGGGTTTGCAGTTGTTGCCGATGAAGTGCGTAATCTGGCACAACGTAGTGCAAATGCTGCCAAAGAGATCAAAGCACTCATCGAAGATTCTGTATCAAGAACGGATACAGGCGCGCGCCAAGCAGAAGATGCAGGTGAGACAATGACTAAAATTGTCGAGTCAGTGACCCGTGTTACCGACATCATGTCGCATATTGCGTTGGCCTCAGATGAACAAAGCAAAGGCATTTCACAAGTCAGCATTGCTGTTGAAGAGATGGATAAAGTCACACAGCAAAACGCGTCATTGGTTGAACAGTCAGCGGTTGCGGCAAATGTCTTGGAAGAACAAGTCGCAAAACTTGCTCAGTTAATCTCTATTTTCCGTTTGCCTGCAATGAAACAAAAAGAGTTACAAACAACTGAGCCTGCGGCAAGAACCATTTCAAATGTCGTGAAGACACCGGATCTAAATAAAATATCATCGAAAAATCATCAAGATGATGACAATTGGGAAACTTTCTAAAGACTCAGCTCAGCTTAGCGCTGCCAAGTTTTACACCTGGCAGCGTTTCTGTGCATCACTGCGATAGTGACTGTAACGCATGGAAATCTTGGCTGGCGTATGTGGGGATAAAATATGTTTGGTAAGAGTATACGGATTTCAGTCAGTTTATATCTGCTTCTCGTGATGTTTTGTGGGATGCAAATTGTGTCGAGCGCACTCTCATTAGGGATAGTGTCAAGTGAGCTCTCCTCTTTAGAGCGTATCGATCTTGGTTCGAAAAAACGTGATTTACTCGAAACAACTTATGAAGATTTGATGCAGGCTCGTAGCACATTGACTCAAATTGTCGTGCATATGAAAGTGGACTCGGATACCGCGAGTATTAATAACGCAAAAGCGGTTTTTGAGCAATTTTTACAACAAGCTGCTGACGACTACGAAAAATTTAAAGCTCAGCCATTATTGAGTGAACACGAAAACATCGCGGTTATTGACGAAAAATATCAAGCGTTTCTAGCTATTTTAAAAGAGTTAAGAGCGTTAATTGATAAAAATGATATTCCTGGTTATGTCGCATTACCTGCACAACAACATCAAGAACAGATGGCCGCAGTTATCGATCAATACCTGAATTTATTGAATACCGATAGCCAAAACTCATTAGATTCCGCCAATTTTTATAACAAAGTGGCATGGTTCATGTTCTTTGCGGTGACTTTTATTATTTTAGCGGTTTCTGGCTTAGCCCATTTTTGGATGAAACGAAAACTCATTTATCCATTGATGAGCATGAGCGATCACTTTATGAAATTGGCGAAAGGTAAGTTGAACCAAGATATTCGAGTGACGACACGTGACGAAATTGGTGAGGTCTTTGAGCAACTAAAATTAATGCAAGAATCACTGGCGACCTCCGTCATTAATTTACGTACCAATACCGACCAAATGTATACCGGTATTCGTGAAATTGCGTTGGGTAATAATAATTTATCATCTCGCACCGAACAGCAAGCTGCGTCGCTAGAAGAAACAGCGGCTAGCATGGAGCAACTCACGGCGACGGTGAAACAAAACGCAGATAACGCACGTCAAGCCAGTGAGCTAGCAATATCAGCATCAAAAACAGCAACAAAAGGCGGCGATATTACCGTTGATGTTATTGATACCATGACGGAAATTTCACATAGCTCGCAAAAAATTAGCGCCATTATTAGCGTAATCGATGGCATTGCTTTCCAAACAAATATTTTGGCTTTAAACGCGGCAGTAGAAGCGGCAAGAGCCGGAGAGCAAGGTCGAGGCTTCTCCGTGGTGGCAGGGGAAGTACGCGCTTTAGCTCAGCGTAGCGCAGAAGCGGCAAAAGAGATCAAAACACTAATTGATGAATCTGTGGGTCGTGTTAATCAAGGATCTCAATTAGTTAATGAGGCCGGACAAACCATGAATGAATTAGTGGCAGCAGTTAATCAGGTCACCGAATTGATGGGCAATATCGCCTCTGCCTCTAATGAGCAAAGTCGTGGTATCGAACAGGTCGCAACCGCAGTGAGCCAAATGGATTTAGTGACGCAACAAAACGCTGCGTTAGTGGAGCAATCTACAAGTGCAACAGCTGCCTTGGAAGATCAGGCAAATAACTTAGTCGATACAGTTGCCTTTTTTGAAGTGTCAGAAACAAAAGCCGCACAGGTTAGCTAGTTATTATTGTTAAGACTAAGCAGCCGATAACCGGCTGCTTCTGGGTTTTTATCAAATAGGACAAAGTACGATGCTTTTTGCACCACAAATAGAACCATTGACCGATGAAGAGTTTGGTCGGGTTTGCCGGTTTATTCATAAAAAATCAGGCATCGTTCTTACCATGAATAAAAAAAGCATGGTGTATAACAGGCTGCTAAAACGACTACGTGATTGTAACGTCAATAATTTTTCTGAATACCTACGTATGCTGGAGCGCGAGCCTTTACACCCAGAGTGGCAAGCATTTGTCAATGCGTTGACGACAAATTTAACCGCCTTCTTCCGAGAGCCTCACCATTTCGTGACATTGGCTGACTTTGTACGCTCTCGTAAAAGTAGCAATATCAATATTTGGTGTGCGGCCTCTTCTACCGGTGAAGAGCCTTACTCCATTGCGATGACATTAAGTGATGTGCTCGGTTCACAAGCGGTGAATGCCAAAGTTATTGCGAGTGATATTGATACGGAAGTGTTAAGTAAAGCAAAACAAGGTGTTTATCGTATCGAGGAGTTAAAAGCCCTCAGCGCGTTGCAACGTCAACGCTATTTTATGAAAGGCGTTGGCGACTTTGAAGGCTATGCGCGAGTGAAACAAACGCTTAGGCAGATGATTGAATTTCGTTATTTAAATCTCAGTGATAGCGATTGGCAGCTTCAACACCGTTTCGATGCAATCTTTTGTCGTAATGTCATGATCTATTTCGATAAAGACACGCAGATCAAATTATTAGAACGATTTGCACCGTTACTCAAACCGGATGGACTGTTATTTATCGGCCATTCAGAAAATTTATCTCAATTATCACAACGATTTGTAATTAAAGGACAAACCGTCTACAGCCTACAACCGGCGAGGAGGGGGTGATGAAAAAAATTAAAGTGCTTTGTGTCGATGACTCAGCACTAATGCGTCAAATCATGCGTGAAATCATTAACAGTCACTCCGATATGATGGTAGTTGACACAGCGCCTGATCCTTATGTAGCTCGTGACTTAATTAAACAACATGAACCCGATGTGTTAACGCTCGATGTTGAAATGCCACGTATGGATGGAATTGATTTTTTAGAGAAATTGATGCGTTTACACCCATTACCTGTCGTGATGGTATCAACATTAACTTCTAAAGGCTCAGAGGTCACATTAAAAGCATTAGAGCTGGGCGCGGTTGATTTTGTTACCAAACCACAGATTGGTATTCGTGAAACGATGATGAGCTATCGAGATGTGATTGGTGAAAAAATTCGTGCTGCCGCCATGTCGAAAATAACACATCGAAACCGTTTTGCGCGCACAGAAAAAGCAACTCCAGAGCCAGCCAATATCGCTAAGCCATTATCTGCTTATGTTTGCCATAGCAGAGTGATTGCCGTGGGCGCTTCGACGGGAGGAACAGAAGCCATCCGTCAATTTTTAGAAATGTTGCCTCGCGAATGTCCGCCAGTCGTGATCACTCAGCACATGCCTGCGGGTTTTACGCGTTCGTTTGCAGAAAGGCTAAACAAGTTATGCTCATTGACGGTAAAAGAAGCGGAGCACAATGAGCCTTTGCAAAAGGGCTATGCCTATATTGCGCCGGGTGACTCTCACATGCTGGTGGTTGATAACGGGCGAGGGTATCAGATTCGTTTGCAACAAACCGAGCCGGTTAATCGCCATCGTCCTTCTGTCGATGTGTTATTTGATTCTGTTGCGAAATGTGTGGGGCGTAAATGTGTTGGCATTCTATTGACCGGAATGGGGATGGATGGGGCCAAAGGTATGCTCAACTTGCGCCAACAAGGTGCGGTGACTTACGCACAAAATGAAAGTAGTTGCGTGGTATTTGGCATGCCACGTGCCGCTATTGAGCTGGATGCCGTGGACGAAATTCAGGATATCGCCAAAATTGCCCCAAGCGTTTTGGCTCGACTTTCATCTGTTTCCGCTTAGCGGTTACAGAATTTACTATTGTATTTTTGAAGGAGTGGTTATGGCCGCTAAAGATCTCAGTTTTTTGGTTGTTGATGATTTTTCCACAATGAGACGTATTGTCCGTAACTTATTAAAAGAACTTGGTTTTAATAAAATAGAAGAAGCAGAAGATGGCGTTGATGCATTAGAAAAAATTCGTGCGGGCCATATCGATTTCGTCGTAGCAGATTGGAACATGCCAAACATGGATGGTTTAGAACTACTGAAAACGATCCGTGGCGACGAAGCGTTGAAGCACATTCCTGTTTTGATGGTAACGGCAGAAGCGAAAAAAGAAAATATCATTGCGGCGGCACAAGCGGGCGCGAGTGGTTATGTCGTGAAGCCATTTACCGCGGCTATATTGGAAGAGAAACTGAATAAAGTCTTTGAAAAAATGGGATTGCAATAAACGAACCTGTAAAAGGAGAGTGTGATGACAGAGCAAATAGTAACGACGAGCAATCCTACAGGTAATGAAGATTTAAAACAGGTCATTACGCGGATTGGCACCTTGATGAGAACGCTACGCGAAAGCATGCGTGAACTCGGTTTAGAAAAGAGTGTTCAGCAGGCGGTGGCTAGCATTCCTGATGGTAAAGATCGTTTGCGTTATATCGCCCAAATGACGGCTCAAGCGGCAGAAAAAACCCTAAACGGTATTGATATAATCAAGCCACTTCAAGTAGAAATGCATGATGAGGCAATCAAACTACAACAGCAATGGGAAGGGGTGAATACGAATCAAATCACACCTGAACTCCATCAATCAACCCATGCTTTTTTGGGGCGTGTGATTAATGACAGCTGTACGACGAAAGCCGAGTTGCTTGAAATTATGATGGCTCAGGATTTTCAAGATTTAACTGGGCAAGTGATTAAAAAAATGATGGAAGTGGTTGAAGAGGCAGAAAAACAGCTGTTGGCACTGCTTATGGAAAATACGCCACCAGAGATGCGAGTGAAGCAACAAAATGACAGTTTGCTAAATGGCCCGCAAATTAACAAGGAAGGTGTCAATGTGATGGCATCACAATCACAAGTTGATGATTTATTAGACGAGCTAGGTTTTTAAATCTTTGTTGAAGTTCCCCCCTTGCCAAAAAGCAGGGGGTCAAGAGCGAATTGCAAATTAATCAGTGTAATAAGGCGGTGATGCTCAGTCATGCTGATAGACATCAATGATTCTCCCCCCAAATGCTTTGGTAAATTGTTGAATAAACGCATTACTCATATCCCAGCTATGAAAGCTAAAACCAAGCTCGCCAAATGCCCAGGTTGGGTCATAATGCCAGTCGCCAATTGGCGCACGATAATCACAATTAACACATGACAAATCATGCGGATTACCTTCATACCATGCAGTTACAGCATCGCTCCAATCTTCACTTTGGTTGCTTTGTTCGTTTTTACAAACAGGGCAGTAGATACCAAGACCATTTCCACCTGCATGAAATACGGTACGTTGAGTGGTAATGGTGAGATAGTTTTTTAATATATGTTCCGGTAACTGAGTGGGCACAATTTTGTCATCAATAATATAGAGGATAGGCTGTTTATACTCAGGGGTGGGGCGATATATCACCTCATCATCTTCTATGAGTTGGTAATCAGGGTCGATAATCCCTTGTTGCTTGAGCCAGTTCAGCATGCGTTCCGCTTCTTTTTCTGCATTCTCTGCTGAAACATCTGGGGCGACGAGATGACAACTATCCATATATTTATGACCTTTAAGCTAAAGAGTGGGTAGGTAGCTTACCCTTTGAAATTACCTAACAAAATAGGATTTAGTGTATTTATTTCTGACTCATTCTCAGGGAAAAATAACCTATCTTTTCCCCTACCGCCACCTCGGCGTGGTGTTATTACTAGGCGTTACGTAACGGTTCGCAAAACGGATGTCATCTTACTCAATTGGCAAATAACCCTTGTGAACTTCGTCTATTTTCTTGCATTGATTTTTTTACACTCTGTCATGCTATAGCACAAACTTCTAATCTGCTGACGAGCAAGGAAACGGCGTGTCCGATGAAAGTGATGTAGAAAAAACAGAAGAACCCACGCCCCATAAAAAACAGAAGGCGAAAGATGATGGGCAGATAGTTCGCTCAAAAGAACTCAGTTCACTCATGATGATGTTAGCAGGGGTCAGTCTCCTGTGGCTCAGTGGTGGGCATCTTGCTGATGAACTACGGCAAATTTTTCGTCAAGGTTTTATTTTCGATGGGCATTACATACAAAACACCTTGTTAATGGTGAGCTACTTTGGGCGCATGGTGGGCGAAGCACTATTTGCTTTATTACCTGTTATTGGTGGATTGGCGTTAGTTGGGATCTCTGCATCGTCGCTGGTTGGAGGGTTATTATTTAATAGCAAATTAATTAAATTTGATTTGAAAAAACTTAATCCTATCAGTGGATTAAAACGAATTTTTTCGATGAATGCGCTTTCTGAATTATTTAAAGCCATTTTGAAATCGCTCTTTGTCGGGCTAGGGGCAGCTATTTTTCTCTGGCAAAACTGGTCATCACTTTTGCATCTTGTGACTGAATCTCCCGTAACCGCTTTAGGGAATGCAATGCATAAAGTGATTTTTGCTGGATACCTAATCGTATTTTTGCTGATCCCAATGGTGGCATTTGATGTTTTTTATCAATTTCGTTCACATTTGAAGAAATTACGCATGAGTCGCCAAGAAATTAAAGATGAGTTTAAACAACAAGAAGGTGACCCTCAGATAAAAGCCAAAATCCGCCAACAGCAGCGTGCAATTGCGCGGAATCGTATGATGGCTGATGTACCTCAAGCGGATGTGATAGTGACGAACCCAACTCATTATGCGGTTGCACTGAAATATGATGATAAACGTATGGGAGCACCGAAAGTGCTCGCTAAAGGCGCAGGCGTGATAGCTCAACGCATTAAAGAAATTGGCCAAGAACATCGAATTTTACAATTAGAAGCTCCCCCATTAGCGCGTGCACTGTATCGCCTGCCGAAATCGGGCAAAGCATTCCTGTAGCGCTATATGCTGCGGTGGCAGAAGTTTTAGCATGGGTTTACCAGCTACGTCGCTGGCGGCGTGAGGGTGGATTAAAACCAAGAAAACCGAAAAATTTACCAGTGCCACCGGCGCTGGATTTTGCTGGAGAAAACAATCGCGATGGCTAATTTGGCTGCATTATTAAAATTGCCTAAAAACTTACAGGGAACGCAATGGCAAATTCTTGCTGGGCCTGTTCTCATCTTGCTGATCTTGTCGATGATGGTACTGCCATTACCGGCTTTTATCTTAGATTTACTGTTTACCTTTAATATCGCTTTATCGATCATGGTGCTATTAGTGGCAATGTTCACTAAGCGTACCCTTGATTTTGCAGCCTTCCCAACCATTTTGCTGTTTGCCACACTATTACGTCTATCACTAAATATTGCGTCAACGCGCATTATTCTGCTGGAGGGGCATACTGGGCCTGATGCGGCTGGGCGTGTTGTTGAAGCCTTTGGTCACTTTTTGGTGGGGGGAAACTTTGCCATAGGGATAGTGGTTTTCATCATTTTAGTGTTAATTAACTTTATGGTGATCACCAAAGGTGCGGGGCGTATTGCCGAAGTAGGCGCACGCTTTGTCCTTGATGGTATGCCAGGTAAACAGATGGCAATTGATGCGGACTTAAATGCTGGCATTATCAATGATGATGAAGCCAAAAAGCGCCGTGCTGAAGTGACCCAAGAAGCCGATTTTTATGGCTCAATGGATGGTGCAAGTAAATTTGTGCGTGGGGATGCCATCGCGGGGATCATGATTATGGTGATCAACGTTGTCGGTGGGCTAATTATTGGTGTTGGCCAACATAATATGACATTGGGCGATGCCACGAGTGCATATACTTTGCTAACGATTGGTGATGGCTTAGTCGCTCAGATCCCAGCTTTGATTATCTCAACGGCGGCAGGGGTGATTGTGACCAGAGTCGCAACCGATGAAGATGTCGGTGAGCAGATGGTCACTCAGCTATTTAATAACCCACGGGTGATGTGGCTAAGTGCCGGTGTGTTGGGGTTAATCGGTTTAATCCCAGGTATGCCAAACTTTGTATTTTTACTGTTTACTGCCGCATTAGCAGGGCTAGGCTGGTATTTGATTCGCAAAGCTAAACAGCCAGAAAGTCAGGCAGATGATGGGCAAATGAAACAGTTCCAAGAGGCAAATAAGGTCGTTGAAGCCACTTGGGATGATGTTCAGCTTGAAGATTTACTTGCCATGGAGGTGGGCTATCGCTTAATTCCACTGGTAGATAATGACCAACAAGGTGAATTACTTGGACGAATTCGTGGCTTACGCAAGAAATTTGCGCAAGAGGTAGGTTACTTGCCACCTGTAGTGCATATTTGTGACAACTTAGAGTTAGCGCCTTGTGAATATCGTATCCTTATTAAAGGTGCGGTTGTCGGACATGGTGAGGCGCAACCAGGAAGAAGCTTGGCGATTGACCCAGGTAATGCCGCAGGTACGCTACCCGGAGATGCAACCAAAGAGCCTGCCTTTGGCCTACCTGCCGTTTGGATTGATGATGATTTGCGTGAACAAGCGCAAATCCAAGGGTATACCGTGGTTTCAGCAAGCACTGCCGTTGCTACGCACTTTAATCAGATCTTGCTACAAAACTCGAGCACATTGTTTGGTCGCCAAGAAGCACAAATGCTTTATGACCGAGTGAAGAAAGAGATGCCGAAGCTGGCTGATGATTTAATACCGGATACCATTTCTTTGACCACATTGCATCGGGTATTACAGAATCTATTAATGGAAGATGTTGTGATCCGTGATATGCGCACAATCATCGAAACACTTGCAGAAATGGCGGGTGAAAATGGTGAGCAAAAAGATACGGATTATCTAACATCACAGGTACGTATCGCATTAGGGCGGGCAATCACTCAGCAATGGTTCGGCAATGCGGATGAAATACAAGTCATTGGTCTAGATGCGGGGCTTGAGCAGATTTTATTACAAGCGGCCAAAAATGGTGGTGGCTTAGAGCCAAACCTTGCGCAATTTATTCAGACGCAAGCCGAAGAGGCCGTGAAGCACCAAGAGGCGATGGGCGCACCGACGGTATTATTGGTCAATCATGGACTACGTTTGATCTTATCTCGCTTTTTACGCAGAAGCTTACCTGAACTGGTGGTAATGTCGAATCTTGAGCTAAACGATCGCCGGAAAATTCGCATGACATCGATGATCAGTGGTAACTAAGTTGCTGAGTATAGGAATGAGGTTTTATCGCTTTTGCCGTAAGAAGCGCTTTTTATCATGCACAAGCAAAGCGTCAACGCATTCCTGATACGGATATCAAAGCAGTTGTTATACAACTGCTTTGATGCATAAGAGAGCGGGTTATCTTTTTTAACTTAACGTTTTGGGCGATTTAATAGCGTATTGGAAGCATGAAATGCTTAATTCACACTTTTCTGTAGTTATTACGTTATTTTGCTTAAAATTGCAGAAGTAACAGTTAAAGTCTCGCCTTATGGGCGATGCCGTAAGAAGCGCTTTTTATCATGTACAAGCAAAGCGTCAACGCATTCCTGATACGGATATCAAAGCAGTTGTTATACAACTGCTTTGATGCATAAGAGAGCGGGTTATCTTTTTTAACTTACTGTTTTGGGCGATTTAATAGCGTAGTGGAGGCATGAAGCGTTTAATTCACACTTTCTGTGGTTATTACGCTTTTTGGCTTAAAATGACAGGAATAAAAATCAGAGCCTCATCTTGTTTGAGTGCTAAATTGCCTTGGTAATAAAACTACGCTAGCACTTCATTAAGGTTACAAAAGGCAGGCTGATATTGAATAGCGCTAGCTAATCATTTCGTATAACGGTCACCTATGTTCACTTAATGCGATAGTGGATATAGGTGACCACTTTTCTTTTATAGACATAAAAATGGCGTGATTTATTTAGTCGAAAAACAAGAGAAGATAAAGAGTATATTCAATATGGCTTACAAGCGCATGACTGCACGTTACCGAACAGAACGGTGATCTTGTTTATCACCGTCGCCTAAATAGAAATTTTCTTACCTAATACTGGACGCTTTTCTTCTAAACCGTCTGCACCATAAGTTGATTGGTTATTATGTTTTTTGACAAAAGCAAGACGCTGGTTATTCAGTTCAATATGTAACTGCAACATTTGGTGGTTACGGTAATTTAACTCTTTTAATGTTGTTGTCAGCGCTTTGATTTCACCCCACAGGCTATGAAGCGCAGGGTTTTCATCGTAGGGCGCCACAATTCCCATTTCTTGCTCAAGGCGTAGACGATGTGTTTCACCATGTCCAATAGCGGCAACCAAATAACGCTTTTGCTCGGTGGCTTCTTGAAACGGTGATGGGGGAACACGATGGTAGCCTAACAGTAACTCCTCATTTTTCATCACTATTTGCAGTGATTGTAAATGAGTGAGCTGTTGTTCTAGCAACGTCAACAAATCATCATTCATATTCATTGTCTTACTTCATTGATAGCATGAATTCATGGGCATCACGTAAAATACCGTCGGCAACTTTCTCGGTATTCATTTGCAATGTACCATCTTTAATGGCCTGTTTAATTCGTTCAACTTTTTCACTGTTGATATCACTGGCTTGAGGTTGCAATAACTTCTTTTTTAGTTCACTTGGTGAAAAAGTACTTTCTTTAACGGATTCAGTCGCTGATACTTTTTTCTCACGAAGGGGCGCCGTGGGATCCTGTGGGTCACGGTTTGTCACTTGCGTTAGCGCTGAAATTGCAGATGTTTGCTCGATAGCCATAGTGTTTTTCCTGTTCCAGTATTTTTATAAATGGAATATCGGCGTTAATTACCAATTCTTTAATCTAATGCTTATCTTTAAGACTATTCTAATGCTTGAGAATGATAATGATACCCTTTGATATGAGTAGGCGCATAATATCGATTATCTTATTGAGTCTCAATCAAAATTCGCTACTTTAGCGCTACCCGCACACTGCCATTTTCTAAGGCTTCTCCATTAACAACCTGACCGTTGATTAATCGAACACGCGTGTTTTCCCCGGTGGCGGCATTGTTGATGGCTCGTCCTTCATATTTAACCGAAAAATTATGGCCATTTGCAAAGACATAAACGTTTTGTCCTGCTTTAACGGCCCAAGGTCGACGCATCATAGATTGTGTCAATGTTTGACCTGCATTGATATCACGCAATGCGATGCTGCCGCGTATTGCCACTTTATCGGTGGCAGCCCCTGTAGGTAGCTTATGGAGTAACCCCTTTTGGGTGCCAATATCGACAAATTCAATTTTTTCCCCACGAGCGATATTACGTGTTGCCACATAATACTGTCCGGTGACATTAACAGTTAACTGAATAAACTGTTTTTTCTTACCGCATTGCACCGGTAATGAAACATTTCCCATATTACGATTACCGACAGGAGGAAGAATTTGGGGCTTTTCACAACTAGGCCAACGTTCTATAGGTGTTTTTATCTCAATAGAGACTTGATTCGGCTTGGTGTGTATTTTACGAAAATAGTTATTAATGTCTTGCGGTAAAGAGGCTTGCGCTGTTGTCGTTAGTAAAATTAACGAGCCAAATAGCGTTGTATGAAAACCATTCATTGAGTTGCCTCCTCATCAAAAGATACTTTTCTAATTGCTCGCAGTTTACGCATCTCATCAATAATGAATGGGCCAAATAGGTCAATAATTTTGCCTTTATCTTGCCATTAGATTTTTTGTTATACGGCTAATATAAGCGCGTCGAATTTTAAATTTCAGCGTTTTCTGCATTGCTATTCTTTGAAAATTACAGTTAGCGAATGGCGTGACGCATTGGTGCTTATTTTATCGTGATAACGATAAGAGAGAGATAAGCAAAATTTATTGGGGTTGAACATGATTGATAAATTAAATGCCACATTTGCTTTTCAGCAACAGGCGTTATCAATACGCGAGGCAAGGCAAACTATTTTGGCTGCAAATATTGCTAATGCGGATACACCGGGGTATCAGGCGCGTGATATTGATTTTAGCCGCCAGTTACAGCAAGCCATGAAAAATGGCGTTGTAAAAGGTAAAGGCGTTGCTTTGGCGGTGACATCAAAAGGCCATATCGAAGGTCGAAACATGAAACAGCCCGAATTGGATCTTAAATATCGTGTTCCATATCAAACCTCAATGGACGGTAATACCGTCGATATGGATATAGAGCGCAGTCAATTCGCAGATAACACATTGAAGTACCAAGCAGATCTCACTTTTATTAATAGCCGCGTCAAAAGTATGTTGGCCGTGTTACAGCAGGGGTAATAAAAATGGCGTTACTCAGTATTTTTGATATTTCAGCATCCGCACTGACCGCGCAATCACAGCGTCTTAACGTGAGCGCTAGCAATATGGCGAACGCGGAAAGTGTTGTAGGCCCTGATGGCGAACCGTTTCGTGCTAAACAGGTAGTTTTCCAAATGACGCCTCAAGGCCGTAATGGCGTTGGCGGTGTTCGTGTGAGCCAGTTGATTGAAGATCCCACGCCACCACGTATGGAATACAAACCCGGTCACCCATTGGCGGATGAGAAGGGGTACGTGCGTATGCCTAACGTCGATATGGTCGGTGAAATGATCAATACCATTTCGGCATCGCGTAGCTACCAAGCAAACTTAGAAGTGATGAATACAGCTAAAACGCTGCTTCAGAAAACCTTAACCATAGGCCAGTAACGAGGAAGCTAAATGGGCATAGCAGCCACCATGTATGACTCTTTGGATAACACCACAGCAGGCCCAGAGCCGCTGAAAAGTAATATTCCAAATAAAAATAAGAGTCAAACGGATGATATGCGTGACACGTTTTTAAAAATGATTGTGACGCAGATGCAAAATCAAGACCCCACTAAGCCGATGGAAAACGCAGAGTTGACCAGCCAACTTGCACAAATCGCGACCCTTGAAAGTATGAATAAGCTGAGTGACAAAGTCAGCGGAATTTCAAGCCAAATTGGTTCTGGTCAATCATTGCAAGCGACTCAATTGGTCGGAAAAGGGGTTTTGATACCGCGTAATGAAATCGTTCTTGCGCCATTAAAAACGCAAAATGACAGTGATAATACGGCTATTTCTAAACCAACAAATCCATTACCTGATGATGAAACTAGCCGTGCGTTGTCCGCAGCCAATGACAATGGCGGAGATGATGATGCGTCCCAAGGGGATTATATCTCATCGCCGTTTGGTTTCTTCCTTCCCAAAATGGCTGACAGCGTTGAGATCACGATACGCGATAAAAATAGAGCCATTATTCGTACCATCTCTTACGACACAGAAGTGAAACCTGACATTTATGACATGTCGTGGGATGGGCGCGATGACAATGGAAAACTCGTTGCTGATACGAACAGCAAATACTTCTTTGATGTAAGGGCTGTCAGTAACGGCGCAGAAATTGAAGTCACCAAATTGGGATATACCCGAGTTAATGGTGTCACGCCGGGTACAGATGCTCCTTTATTGGATGTTGGTATAGGACAAAGTGTGCCGCTTAGCAGCATTTTTAAAGTCTATCCATCATCTTAATTTTATTTCCCCAACCGTCATGGAGAAAACATGTCTTTTTCACAAGCAGTTAGTGGCTTAAATGCTGCCTCAGCGGGGCTTGATTCGATTGGTAATAATATTGCCAACTCCGCAACTAATGGTTTTAAAGGTGCAACCACCTCTTTTGCCGATATGTTTGCCGGTTCAGGTGTAGGTCTGGGGGTTAACGTTGCCGCGGTAACCCAAAACTTTAAAGATGGCCCAATCACTCGTACTGACAGACCGACGGATGTGGCCATTTCAGGAAATGGTTTTTTCCGTGTGCAAGACCAAAACGGTGATATTTTTTATAGCCGTGATGGGCAATTTATTCGCGATAAAAGCGGCAACCTCGTCAACAACCAAGGAATGACAGTGACAGGTTATCCGGCTGGTTTGGATGAGAATGGTAATGTGGTCGTTCAAAGTGGTGGTGTTCCTCAAGGGCTAAATATCCCAACAGATATGATGGATGCTCAAGCCTCTGATTTGGCAAAACTGACTATCAACCTGAATTCTGAAGACAAAGTTAAATCCAAACCTTTTGATATCAATAACCCAGATGATACTGGCAGCTATAACTTCAGTACCACCATGACCGCATTTGATAGCCAAGGTAATACCCATGAAATCTCCGTTTACTTTGTCAAAACAGACGATAACAAATGGACGGCTTATGCAAAAGATGCTGGCGATAAAGTGGCTAAGAAATTAGGAGATATGGAGTTTGATGGAAATGGCCGCCTAAATAGCCCAACTAATGCCGTTTTTGCGTTTGATTATCAAGGTCTAAATGGTGCCAATAACGGTACGTTGCAGATTGACCTAAATAAAACACGCCAGCAAAAAGTCAGCGAATCATCGGTGAGTGCGATTGATGTTAACGGTTATCCGGCAGGTGAGTACACCAATTTCAAAGTCGAAGATAACGGCTTGATCGTGGCGAATTACTCAAACCAACAAAAACGTGTTGTTGGGCAAGTGGCACTTTCAGCATTCGCTAACCCGAATGGCTTAGTATCACAAGGTGGTAACGTTTGGGCACCGTCTAATGCCTCTGGTAACCCGATGGATGGCGTACCGGGCGTCGGTCAATTCGGTAAGCTAACGAGCGGTGCGCTGGAATCTTCCAACGTAGATATGAGCCAAGAGCTGATCAACATGATTGTGATGCAACGTAACTACCAATCGAACGCACAGACGATCAAAACCCAAGATCAGATGCTGCAAACGATGGTTAACTTACGCTAAGTGTAGAGGGTGGCTATGGATCATGTCATTTATACCGCAATGGGAGGCGCACGACATGCGCTTGAAAACCAAGCGATTGTTTCTAATAACATTGCGAATGTTTCCACATCGGGTTTTAAAGCGCAATTAGCGGCGATGCGGGCTGTTCCTATTCATGGAGATAGCGAGCAAACACGAACGTTGGTGGTTGCTTCAACGCCCGGAGCGGATATGAGCCAAGGGCCGCTCAACTATACGGGCAGGCCAATGGATGTGGCATTAAACGACAAACACTTTCTAGCCGTTGAACTTGCAGATGGTAGTGAAGCTTATACCCGTAACGGTAACATTCAAATTTCACCTGACGGTGAATTGGTGATTGGTGAGCGCCGTCTACAAGGAGATGGTGGCCCGATCAATGTGCCGCCGAATGCGGAACTGACCATCGGTGAAGATGGCACAGTGACGGCCTTATTGGCGACCGACCCGCCAACAATGTTAGGGCAGATAGGGCGCTTAAAAGTGGTTGAAGCTCAGCCGCAAGATTTAATTCGCGGTGAAGATGGCTTATTTCATCTATCACCACAAGCCGCGGCGGCGAATGGTAATGGGCTTGCACAAAGTGAGCGAGCTTCCGTGACATCTGGGGTGATTGAAGGCAGTAATGTCAATGCCGCAGAAGCAATGGTGTCGATGATTGCCAACGCTAGGTATTTTGAAATGCAGATGAAAGTGGTTCGTAGTGCCGATGAAAATGCACAAAAAGCCAACCAACTGCTTGCCGTTAGCTAATTTTCAGTAAGGAATAACGATGATCCGTTCATTATGGATTGCTAAAACTGGGCTTGATACCCAACAAACCAACCTTGATGTTATTTCCAACAACTTGGCAAACGTCAGTACAAATGGTTTCAAACGTCAACGTGCAGTATTTGAAGATTTACTGTATCAAAATATTCGTCAACCGGGGGCAATGAGCTCTGAGCAGACCTCTTTACCATCAGGTTTACAACTGGGTACAGGGTCACGCCCTGTGGCGACAATGCGTATTCATAGCCAAGGTGCGTTGAATAAAACCGGAAACACCACCGACATTGCTATCAAAGGACAAGGTTTCCTACATGTGCAGTTGCCCGATGGTACGGATGCATATACACGCGACGGTGCTTTGCAGCCAAACCAAGATGGTCAGCTAGTCACTTCGAGTGGTTACCAAATCGTACCTGCCATCACCATCCCTGATAATGCCAATAGCCTCACCATCGCACGTGATGGTACGGTCTCAATCACGGTCTATGGGGATAACCAACCACAGCAAATTGGGCAAATTACGCTAACAACATTTATTAATGATGCGGGCTTGGAAAGTATGGGTGAGAACCTGTACATGGAAACCGCTAGCTCAGGAGCGCCAAATGAAAGCGCGCCGGGCACGAATGGTGCTGGTTTGCTGTATCAGCATATGCTTGAAACCTCGAACGTCAATGTGGCTGAGGAATTGGTGAATATGATCCAAACCCAACGCGCCTATGAAATTAACAGTAAAGCGGTTTCAGCTTCCGACCAGATGCTACAACGCTTAACGCAACTGTAATTTGATGGCATAACGCGCGGCCTGATCCCAAATGACAATTTGCCCGAGAAGGTAAGTTGTCATTTGGTGATAACTAGGCATTTGATGTGATGATAAAACAGACACAGCAGCAAAAGAGTACCATGATGACGAAAAACGGTTTTACCCCTGAAATTAAGGGCGATTCATTCTTTTCACCGAGTAAGGTTTTGGTGATTGCTTTGGTATTAGCCACAAGTGGTTGTGCTTATGTCAAACCTCGTCCTCTGGTGGATACTCAAACAAGTGCGTTACCGACAGCACCCACAGCCCCCGCACCCAATGGCGCTATTTTTCAAAGTGCTCAGCCCGCCTATTACGGCTACCAACCACTGTTTGAAGATAGGCGACCTCGCAATGTAGGCGATATTTTAACCATTAATTTGCAAGAGAATGTGAGCGCCAGTAAGAACTCATCCGCGAATGCAAATCGCAGCGGTAAAACGGGGTTCTTAGCCGCAATCTTGCCTGGTTTTATGCAAGGTTGGCTGGGCGGCAGTAATACAGAGCTGGATGTGAAAGGCAGTAGTGATTTTTCAGGGAAAGGCGGGGCCAATGCCAACAATACCTTTAGAGGCACCATAACCGTCACGGTCGATCAACTCTTAGCTAACGGTAACTTGCATGTAGTGGGCGAAAAACGGATAGCGATTAATCAAGGAACGGAGTCGATTCGTTTTTCGGGCGTGGTAAACCCTCGCACAATAGGCGCAGATAACAATGTCAGCTCCACACAAGTGGCGGATGCGCGTATTGAATATGTTGGTGATGGTTATATTAATGAATCGCAAACCATGGGCTGGTTGCAACGCTTTTTCTTAAACGTTTCGCCTTATTAATTTAGGTAGAAATTGAGCTGTAAACCCATAGAGATAATCGAATGAATAAATTAGTGACTCTTCTGCTAACGCTGCTTTGTCTATTTGCTACATCGGCATATAGCGAACGTATCAAGGATTTGACAACAGTGCAGGGTGTACGTGACAACGCGTTAATTGGTTATGGATTGGTAGTAGGGCTGGATGGCACCGGTGACCAAACCATGCAAACACCCTTTACCACTCAAAGCTTGAGCAATATGTTATCTCAAATGGGGATCACCGTGCCACCTGGCACTAACATGCAGTTGAAAAACGTGGCAGCCGTGATGGTTACCGCGAAATTGCCACCTTTTGCTCGCGCAGGACAAGCCGTAGATGTGGTGGTCTCCTCGATGGGGAATGCGAAAAGCTTACGAGGTGGTACTTTGCTAATGACCCCACTTAAAGGCGTTGATGGGCAGGTTTATGCCATGGCACAAGGTAACATTTTAGTTGGTGGAGCTGGCGCGAGTGCGGGGGGAAGCAGTATTAAAGTCAATCAATTAGCTGGTGGGCGGATCACTGGAGGGGCGACCATTGAGCGTGAGCTACCTACTAGCTTTGGTCAAAATGGCATCATTAACTTACAACTGAACGATGATAGCTTCACATTAGCGCAAGATATTAGTGATGCAATTAACCGATTACGTGGTGCAGGCACCGCAACACCATTAGATTCACGCACAGTTCAGCTACGTGTGCCAATGAACAATAGTGATCAGGTGCGTTTTCTTGCACAAATTCAAGAATTGAATGTACGTACGCCAATTGCCGAAGCCAAAGTGATCTTAAATTCGCGAACAGGCTCAGTTGTGATCAATCGCAGTGTAACATTAGAAAGCTGTGCGGTAGCACACGGCAGTTTATCGGTGATGGTAGAGAGGCAAACTCAGGTCAGTCAGCCGAACACGCCTTTTGCAGGCGGGCAAACCGTCGTTACCCGTAATACGAATATTGGGGTGAGGGAGCAAGGCGGCGCATTACAAAAAGTCAATGCCAGCGTACAACTTAACCAAGTGATACAAGCACTTAATACTTTAGGGGCGACGCCAACCGACTTAATGTCGATTTTACAGGCCATGGAAAGCGCTGGATGCTTGCGCGCTAAGCTGGAGATCATCTGATGAATGATATGCAATTAATGCAAGGTGCCGCATTTGATTTGCAGTCGCTCAGCCATTTAAAGCGTGAATTAACTGATTCGCCAGATAAAGGGTTGCGTCAAGTCACCCAGCAATTAGAAGCGACGTTTGTACAAATGATGTTAAAAAGCATGCGTGATGCACTACCGCAAGATGGTCTTTTTTCCTCCGATCAGACGCGTATGCTAACCAGTATGTATGATCAGCAAATTGCGCAAGACCTGTCACAAAAAGGGTTAGGCTTTGGTGAAATGATGTATCAGCAGCTAACTCAAATGCAAGGTGATACATCTTCAGAAGACGTACCAGTGAAGCCCTTTAACATGGATGATCGATTGATAGACTCTCTACCTAATCAAGCAATGGCGCAGATTGTCCGTCGTTTTGCTCCGTTAGGAGATGCTCTATCGTCATCCATGCAGAAGGTCAAATCCCTCTCTTTAAATAGTCAAAACTTTATTAGTCGACTAATAGAGCCTGCAAAAGTTGCCAGCCAGAAAAGTGGTATATCGCACCTTTTGGTCCTTGCTCAGGCGGCATTAGAAAGTGGTTGGGGACGTCGAGAAATTTTAACGGCGGAAGGCAAAACCAGCCATAACCTATTTGGTATTAAAGCGGGTAAAAGTTGGCAAGGACCAGTAACCAATATTATGACAACGGAAGTGATTAATGGCAAAAGCATCAAAATGCGAGACGATTTCCGTGTGTATGGCTCATATGAAGAAGCGATAGCCGATTACATTAATTTATTGACTGAGAACCCACGCTATCGTGATGTTAAACACGCGCAATCCCCTGAGGTAGCGGCGCGTCGCTTACACCAAGCAGGTTATGCGACAGACCCTAATTATGCCGATAAATTAATTACGTTAATCAATCAAATTCGTGGCTATCAGACAGCAGACAAAGCGGCGTCACGAGCGGTTCAAGCCTATACCGTCGATCTGAGTGATATTTTTTAAATTTTCATCTTGAAAGGTGCCGTAAACACTAAACATTTGCGGCATCTTTCCGATAACTAACTATATTCGTCATATTTCAAGTGACAGCACGATTGATGATGCTTATTGGTGCTGCAAGGATACAGTGATTTGTTACCTAACTGCACCTCGAATTATTTGAAATATAAATAAAAAGTTCGGGTTGATATTGCGACGGTTATTATCGATGAACCATGGCGATAAGCAGCAGATAAAGGAAAAGCTTATGCTGAACAATGTAATGAATAATGCACTTAGTGGTGTGAATGCCGCACAGGGTGGGTTAAGTGTGATTTCAAATAACTTAGCTAACGCAGGTGTGGGTTACTATCATCGCCAAAGTGCTGTTTTCGGGGAGAATCCCGGCACAATGACACCTAACGGTTATTTTGGTAACGGCACCTATTTTAGCCATGTTCGCCGTGAGTTTGATGAGTTTATTAACCAGCAATATGGTCAATCACGCGCTCGTAGTGGTGAGTATGAAGCTTATGCGAAAAACAGCAGCCAAGTCGATGACTTACTCACTAATGATATTGAAGATATTTCGAGCAATATTGGGAGTTTTTTTACAGCGCTTGATGCCGCAAGTAGTGATGCGAGTGATAAAACATTAATCGATGTTTTTTTAGGTAAATCAAATGCACTGGTAGGGCAGTTCAAGGAAGCAGATAGACGATTACAAGAAATGGAGCGTGATGTTAATCGCCAAATTGAAACTAAGGTGAAAGACATCAATACCTACGCAGAGAAAATCGCTGGTTTGAACCAACAGATAGCGCGGGTGCGCTCTGTGAGCGGCTCAGAGCCTAATGATTTGCTGGACGTACGTGATCGCCTAGTCAGTGAGATCAACTCATTGATTGGCGTAAAAGTGATTGAGCAAAATGGAAACTACAACGTCACTTTTGCAAATGGTTTACCGTTGGTGACTGGAGAAAATGCGAACCGCCTTGAGGCCGTTCCTTCCTCACAGGATGACAGCCGCTTTAGTATTGGTTTTGTTGGTGCTAATGGTCAAGTGCGCGAAATTGCAGACGATGCGTTTCGTGGTGGTGAGCTCAGCGGCGTATTACGCTCTCGCAAAGAGGTCATTGATCCTGCATACCAAAAACTCAATAAATTGGCCTTGGTCTTCGCAAGTAAATTCAACGAAGTACATAAGAAAGGCTTTGATGCTAATGGTAATCCGGGTAAGGACTTTTTCGAAATCGGCAAAGGTAATGTAGTCAGTAATACCTTTAACCGCGGTAAAGCAGAATTTGATTTTAACTATAGCGATGTCTCTCAAGTCACTGGCAATAATTATGAGATGCGTTTTGATGGTAAAGAGTGGAATGTCACTCGACTACCTGAAGGCTTTGCCGTTACCGTTGATCGCTCAACCCCAGATACATTGAAGTTTGATGGTATCGAGCTGAAAATTACCCAAAACAATGCCCAAAGTGGTGATTCGTTTTTAGTCAAACCAGTTAATGGCGTCATCAATGGCATGCAATCTTTGATAAGCGATGCGGCAAATTTTGCGGCGGCGGGTGAGAAAGGGAGCGGGCCTGGTGATAATGATAACCTAAAAGAGCTGGTTAAGCTTCAAGACCAAAAATTAATTGGGGGCACATCAACGTTTTCCGATTATTACGCCACTATCGTCAATGATGTGGGTAACCAAACCAAGCAAGCACAGATTGACTCTGAAACACAAAACAAAATGACAGAAAGTTTCTATCAGCAAGAGCAAGCGGTTTCGGGCGTCAATATGAACGAAGAAAGCATTCAAATGCAAAAAATCCAACAGTTTTTTAATGCGAATGCGCAAGTGCTAAAAACTGTAGATGACCTCTTTAATGCCCTAATGAGAGCGTTCTAAATTCTAGTCATTTAAAAGGATTCTATTATGCGTTTAAGTACGAATATGATTTATCACCAGCGCTTGCAAGATATGAATAATGCTCAAGCGCGTTGGATGGATGCGGGTAGCCAACTGGCATCCGGTAAGCGTGTCAGCAAGCCGTCGGATGACCCCCAAGCTTCATCGCAGGCGGTGCGTGTTAATCAATCTGAAAACCGCAACCAGCAATATGTGGCAAGTCGAGGTTTTGCCAAAACAGGCATGCTGCTACAGATGAGCGTGTTGACCCAGATGACAGAGGTTACCACTCAGATTGATACAACAATTATTCAAGCTTCAAACCAAGGTAGCTTGAGTGATAGTGACAGAATGTCACTTGCGGAGCAATTAAGCGGTTTGAAAGATCAGCTGGTAGCGTTAGGCAATACGACAGATGGTAATGGTCGCTATATTTTTGCAGGTTATAAATCTGACAAGCCACCATTTGAGGTGAATGCTGCGGGCGATGTGATTTACAAAGGCGGCGATAAAGCGATTATGCAGAATGTATCCAGCGATCGCGAAATGACCACTTACTTTACTGGCGCACAAGTGTTTGCAACGGATAGCAATAATGTCGTGAATGTTTTCAAAGCGTTAAATGAAGGCATTGCTGCGCTGAAAACGCCTCAAGACCAAGCAACACAAAGCGAAAAAGAGGCAGCTCAAAAAGCATTAGATAGCGCCAATACAGCGGTTAAATCAGCGCTAGATAAAATCTCAAATATTGAGTCGAAGCAGGGGTTGCAGCTACAAGAAATTGACCAATTAAACTTTCTAGCAGATACAAGAAGTATTCAAAATAGTCAGCGCATAAGTGAGTTGTTGGATACAAATTGGACTGGAGTCACAACAGACTATTATAAAGAAATGGCTATGTTCCAAGCATCGCAAGATATTTTTAAAGATTTAAATAGCATGTCATTATTTGGTGGTCGTTAAGACGTGTGCCAGTCTCAACTCATTTGAGGCTGGCGCAATTACCGTATCGTTATTTTTCCCTACAATTATTTTCTTTTCTCTTATCCTATATTGCATTTCTCTTAAGATGATTTACTCTTTATTTTACCCTTTGTTTTTGCTCTTTAAAAAATTAGCCAATAAAACAATAAGTTACTAAGTGTCATAAAAAAGAAGGTATTTTTCTAAAAAATAGGCTAACGAATTGTTATTTAGGGATTTTGTTTGGTAAGCTAATTGTTCACTGCCGTATAGGCAGCTTAGAAATTTAATCTCATATGTACAAGCAGGACGTTGGAGTTCACTGCCGTATAGGCAGCTTAGAAAAAATTGGGTACCCGCATTTTTCGCCCCCTCCATGTTCACTGCCGTATAGGCAGCTTAGAAAGCTCATTCACTGATCTCATGTCTCACCTACCAGTTCACTGCCGTATAGGCAGCTTAGAAAAAAGGAATTGCGTGATAGATGGCAAACTCCCCTGTTCACTGCCGTATAGGCAGCTTAGAAATGAACGTTTCCAAAACAAACGCATTAAGCAAATTGATGAAGAAAGTAAGTCAATTTACTACGAAAACTACGAACCCTGCGACGTTCCTGATTCACGTTGGATTGATATGCTTGTCGAAATGCCAAGTAATTTAATCTACAATCAGCGACAAGCAGAAGCAGAGCGATTAGCAAAAGAAGCAGCAAAGAGAGATGCTAAGCTTGAAGCTGCATCACAGATAGAGGACAATAAAAATTAATGCGCCATCTCGAGTAGTTGGCGCATGTGTATATTTATTCTTTAGGGTTTGAGCCAAATCGGTTGTTACCTGGGGTTCCATCAAGGCATGTAAACACAAAAATGACAAGACCACCAAAAGGTATAAATGTGAGCAAATACCACCAACCTGACTTATCTATGTCATGTAAGCGCCTAACAGTTACTGCAAGGCTAGGTATTAAAATAGCTACGCAATAAATCATCAGGAGGACTAGAGCTACGATCCCCAAACCATTTATATCTCCAGTATAGTCGTTTGTAGAGGCTAAAACTACAAGATACAAAGGGATAATGATTATGAAATTGATTAAACTAAATATCCAATATTCTTTACGTCTAGCTCTACCATTAAAGTTGGCATAATTATTTTTTATAACTTCCAAATACCAATTCATTAGTTAATCCTTAACTGAAATTTTAGAGTAAAGAGTCAAGAAGTATAGGGATTGAGTAATTATCTGTAAACAATTAGGTTGAATATTTAAGATATTACTTATTAAAATATTCCACTTTGGCTTCTTGGGTTTCAGGAAGCCAATCACCATCATTGAATATCTCTTCCAGCGTTTCTTCAATATACGTTTTCTTCTCATTCTACCCAAGACCATCAATAGATATATTATCTTGAGTACCCCAGTTAATATCGACCCTAAGATCAGAATACTTAGCGCTTAATCTTTTTGTTACTTCATTTTTCAATGCTTCTAATGTGCTGATTAGTAACTGGTTTTTCTTATTTTCGTTAAAACGGATCTTGATAGTAACCATAAAGTACTTGTCCACTTCCCCTAAAATGAGACAGCTATAATTAGATTTTCTGCCCTAAAAATTGCAGAGGTCATGATGAAAAAAGCTCATTTTACTGAAACTCAAATTATTAATATCTTAAAACTCGCTGGTTCAGGGATGAAAGTGGAAGACATTTGTCGCCACTGGAGTGCTGTCTTGGTACAAGTCCTAACTAGGCAGCGAAATGACGACCATTTTTGAATTCAGTTCCTTTGCCAATCGCAGCAACAACTGCAGTTGCTGTTTTAGGGCCAATACCTTTAACTTTGGCAATCCGCTGACATGCTTCAGATTGTCGGAAAACAGTATCAATTTTTTTATCAAAAAAGTTTATACGACGACCAAGATCGTTAAAAAGATCATAGAGTTCTGCTATCTTCCTGCGCATTCTGGTACTAAGACCATTTTCTGTGTCCTCCAGAATCGTGACTAACCCTTGAGACTGCCGTACCGATTGTTATTCCACGGTCAAGCAGTAGTCCTCTGATTTGACAGACTGTCGCAGTGCGGTGATTAACAATACGCTGTCTTGCCCAGTGCAAGGCCTGAATATCCTGCTGTTCCGGACTTTTTGGGGGAACGAACTGCATTGTTGGCTGCATCAGAGCAATTGCGATAGCCTGTGCATCATTACCGTCATTTTTGTGCCCGCGGACAAAGGGTTTTACATACTGGGGACTGATCACTTTTACCTTATGTCCCAGTTTTTCGAACTCATGCTGCCAGTAAAATGCGCCCGTGGAGGCTTCCACACCAATCAGGCAAGCCGGAATATTCGCGACGGTCTGTAGTAACGTTTTACGATCAGGGCGTTTTTTATAAACCGGTTTACCCGACTGATTTAATCCACAAAGTTGAAAAACATTTTTAGCCAAATCAATACCGAGATAGATAACATTCATGACAAAGTATGGCGGCATGGAAACTAATGAAGCTAAACGATTAAAAGAGCTTGAAGAAGAAAGTACAAAACTCAAAAAATGTTTGCAGAAGTCAGCCTTGAAAATCATGCAATGAAGGAACTCTTTACAAAAAAGGGTTGATAGTGGCTGAGAAAAAGTCCTGCGCTCAGTCATTAAAGCGTGCAAGCTGACATCATTGTCACGAGCTACTTTTTATCGTCAGCCGTTAGATTGGCATAAAAAAGACAGTGTGGTGATTGATGCCATACAAGCGATTTTAGTGAAATCACCTCAATCAGGTTTCTGTAAATACCATTTCCGACTGAGCTTTCAAAGCTATCCTTTTAATCATAAACGAGTTTATCGCGTTTATTGTCGATTAGGATTAAATCTAAAACGTCGAATTAAAAAAGTGCTACCAGTACGTGAAAAAAGACCACTAATAATTGAGAAAACACCGAATATTCATTGGGCATTGGATTTTATGCATGATAGTTTATCTTGTGGTAACCGTTTCAGAACACTCAATATTATTGACGAAGGAACGCGTGAATGTTTAGCGATTGAGGTTGATACTTTATTATCGGCTGAGCGCGTCATCAGGGTGCTTGAAGGTTTAAAAGCAGAAAGAGGGTTATCGAAACAGCTCCGAGTCGATAATGGCCCTGAACTGATTTCAGCGACGCTATTGAATTATTGTGCAAATAATCGAATTGAGCTATGTCATATTCAACCCGGTAAGCCACAACAAAATGGCTTTATCGAACGTTTTAATGGCTCATTCCGCCGTGAATTTCTAAATGCATATTTATTTGAGTCATTAAGCCAACTACGTGAAATGGTGTGGTTTTGGCAATAATATTATAACCAAAATCGAACGCACGAAAGCTTAAATCACCTCCCTCCAGAGGTATATCGTAAACAGTTAGAAAACTCTAAATTGATGTGTCTCAATTAATGGGGAGTGGACAGTAATCATGGATATGACAAAATTCGCTATCGCTGCTTAAATAACAACGGCAGTGACAGGAGGTATTGTAACAGGTGCATTGATTTCATATGCTTTATATAAACTGGATGATGAATTTGGTATCAGTGAATCAATTATTAACGCTTTGAAATCTAAAAGGCCAAATAAACCTGTACCATTAGGGCATCCACAACAAATGTTCACTACTTGGGGGTTATGTAGTCGTGGTTTCTAATCCGGACATAAAGTTTTTAATATCTTCTATTATATTGTTTTTATTGGCATTATACGGGGTGTATGTATCAGTATCTCATTATCTTGATTACTTTTTAATGAAAGATAGAATATTATTTTCATTTTTAACGGGACTATTTGGCTTTGGAGCACCAATAGTCTTATATTTTTCATATTTTGGATTTATTTTGGCGTTTAAAAAAAAGCCAACAAAAAAAATTATAAAAGCGGCTAACTATTTAGCTGGTATAGTTATAATTGGCGTTTTTGTTAGTTTATTCTTTTCTTTTGAAATCAAATTTAATTTAACATCAAAAGGTTATACTGAGTGTTATAAAAGCTCTATATTTGCACCAACAGAGTATGTGATATCAAAAGATATGTGTAAGTAATATATATATCTTTTGATGTATTCGCTATTAAATGGCGTCGTGATATCGACTCATATTTCATTTGAATTCGTTGATATGGCATATAGAGTCATTATCTTTTATTGAATCCGGAAATATGTCTGAGATATCAACCAATGATACTCCTGTAAGTTTTACCCCATAATGCTTTCAAGCTAGCCATTCTGACTTGTTCGATAAAATATGAAGTTAGCCTCTAAAACTTCAGTTCACCCTATAAAACATCCAAATATACGTTGAAAGTTTAGAACGGTTTTGCGGGATTCTGAGTACGCTTTTAACATCATGCAAACTAACAGGTAAAACGATGCGAAGTCGCTAAAAGGCACAAACTTGTTTTGTGGCAAGAAACGATTTGACCAACCGAGTCAAACGAGGGCGGTAGGCTTTTGTTTTTCTCCTGATGAGCGTTCAGCCGAAGAAAATAGCCAGAGGGCGGAGCCTTATGTTATTTATTTTCTTCCAGAAAATGAGCGGCATTGATATTGAAAGTATTATAGTTGTAGGTTCGTAATACTATGATTCTATCCGTTATACATGAATCGGATAAAATAATAGATAGAACGAACGTCAGCTCACCTTTTCCTCAAGCGGTTTTAGCATCGAAACATCACCTAACAACCGTTGATTTTTACCCGTAAAAAAGATGATTGGACTGACATTTGCATTATCAATACTTCGGCTTAACTGAATCCCCATCGCCTGATAGTCATCATCGTTCGTACAATGATATAACGCTAAAACAAGCAATAAGTTATTTTTGATAAAACGCTTTGCGATCAGCTTCCCAAAATCACCATGTACTCTTTACAAACAATGAATAGCTATAGACAACACTTAAGTTAAACTGTATTTAAATAGTCATATGATTTAACCAAGTCAATGGAAGGCTAATTCAACATGGATGACTTTTCTCCCGCTGATTTAAAAACTATCCTTCATTCCAAGCGCGCTAATATGTACTATTTAGAGCATTGCCGCGTTATGCAAAAAGATGGTCGAGTTCTCTACTTCACCGAAGCGAAAAATGAAAACCTCTATTTCAATATTCCCATTGCGAATACAACAGTTTTGCTATTAGGCACTGGCACCTCTATTACTCAAGCTGCGATGAGAATGCTTTCACAGGCTGGGGTACTGGTTGGTTTTTGTGGTGGCGGTGGCACACCTTTATATATGTCAACGGAAGTAGAATGGTTAACACCACAAAGTGAATATCGGCCAACCGAATATTTGCAAGGTTGGATGCGTTTTTGGTTCGATGATAAAAAGCGTTTAGCTGCCGCTAAAACGTTACAACGATCTCGCATCAGCTATTTACAGAAGACTTGGCAAAGCTCCCGAGAATTGCAGAATGAAGGGTTTATTTATAATGATACGTTGATCCAAAATGCCTTAGAAACCTTTCATACACGAACTGAGGCGGCGGATGACCCTCAGACGCTATTACTCACAGAAGCCCAATTAACGAAGGCACTTTATAAATATGCAGCAAATAACACGGGGCAAAAAAATTTCACACGTCAACATCAAGCCATGGATAAAGCGAATGCCTTTTTAAACCACGGTAATTATTTGGCATATGGTTTCGCAGCGAGTTGCTTATGGGTACTCGGGATCCCTCACGGTTTTGCGGTTATGCATGGCAAAACCCGACGCGGCGCGCTGGTATTTGATGTCGCAGATTTAATTAAAGATGCCATCGTTCTCCCTTGGCCCTTTATTTGCGCTAAAGAGGGAGCCTCAGAGCAAGAGTTCCGCCAGCAAATCTTACAATCTTTCATCGATAATCACGCCTTAGACTTTCTTTTTGATACCGTTAAAACGATTGCGTTACAAACCGGCTCAGAGCAACAAATTCAGGAGCCTAAATTATGATGGTCACTTTTGTTTCGCAATGTGAAAAACATGCACTAAAAAGAACACGACGTGTATTGGATGCATTTGCTAACCGTATTGGTGATAACACATGGCAAACCCTCATCACTGAAGACGGCTTACAAACAGTCAAAAAAATGCTGAGGCAAAGCGCCAGTCGCAATACTGCTGTAAGCTGTCATTGGATACGCTCTCGATCACGCTCTCAACTCTTATGGGTCGTCGGGAATCGCAATAAATTTAATTCACAGGGGCATGTTCCGGTGAACCGTACTGAAAAATCATTTTTAGGCAGCGAGTTTGAAAATGATTGGAAATATCTCTCTTTAATTGCCGCTGTTGCTAGGTTAGCAGCCTTATTCCATGACTGGGGGAAAGCATCCCGCTTATTTCAAGATAAACTGAATCCAGCCGTTAAAATGCCTTTTAAAGGTGACCCTGTTCGGCATGAGTGGGTGTCCTCAATATTGTTTAGTTCATTGGTTAAAATCCATTCAGCGGAA
The DNA here is from genome assembly GCF_028482365.1 of Providencia sp. PROV122. Taxonomy (NCBI): domain Bacteria; kingdom Pseudomonadati; phylum Pseudomonadota; class Gammaproteobacteria; order Enterobacterales; family Morganellaceae; genus Providencia; species Providencia sp. PROV122. The sequence goes on from NZ_JAMPQI010000008.1 coordinate 43,243, forward strand.
GGGAGTGAGGAAAAATGGCTTGATGCGCTCATTCACCAAGAATGGGATGAATCACAGCTACAGCAATGCGTAAACGATAATTGTTTAGCATCAAATCCACTCGCTGAATTACCCGATGCGGCAGCGTTGTTGACTTGGCTAATTTTAACTCACCATAAGTTACCTTTCTTAGATGAGCAAGAGCTTTGTAATTGGCAGGACAAAGCCATTAATTTGCATACTCAATTATTGGCTAAGATAAAACAAAGTTGGGGCTATAGAAACGGGAATGACGATGCTCAATTTCAACAACGCATCAAGATGTGTTTTGAATTCCCTAATGGCTTATTGAGTAACTCCAAAGCGTGGGTCCAAGCCGTTCAACAAGCGGCAACTGATTTAAAAAATCAACTCCCTTTGTTCCAACAAGCAATGGCAGATGGGAGTTGGCGAGTTATCGCTCACTATGCTCGCCTTTGCTTAATGCTAGGAGATCATAATTACTCATCTCAAGGGAATGACCCACAATGGCACAGTGATATTGCACTTTATGCCAACACACACAAAATCCGCAATATTAACAATATTCCGCAAGTTACATTTAAACAGAAACTTTATGAACATCTCGTCAAGGTCGCTGAAACTGCTCGAGATATTGCAGAAACATTACCTTATTTTGAAAGTGAACCGCCGTTTGCTAGTGATGTTCCAAAGCTTGCATATGATAAAAACAGCACAGGGAAATTTAGTTGGCAAGAAGATGCGGTTAATTCAATTTATCAATACCGCAAAGAGCGTAATGATGACATTAAAGGTTATTTTATTGTCAATATGGCGAGTACTGGCTGCGGTAAAACGCGGGCTAATGCCAAAATCATGCAAGCATTATCTGAAGATAAGCAGAGTCTACGTTATATTTTAGCGTTAGGGTTACGCACATTAACGTTACAAACAGGGGATGAGTATAAAGATCAAAACAAGATTGGGCTAGGCGAAAGGGATCTTGCGGTTTTAATTGGCTCTAAAGCGGTGGCTCAACTGCATCAGAATGCAAAAGAGAATGAAAATGCATCAGAAGCCTCGAATGATACCTCTTCACATCAGACTAATAGCGAATCAAATGATTTGAAGCCTCACCAAACTGGCTCTGAATCACAAGAAATGTTATTTGATGAAAATGAAGAAATGCTCAGATGGGATGAGAATAAATGGTCAGGTATTCTGCCAGAAGAAGTATTATCCACCGTACTGACAAGGGAGAAAGATAGGGCTTTACTCTATGCTCCTGTATTAGCTTGTACTATCGACCATATTATAGGGGCTACTGAAACCATTCGTGGCGGTCGTTATATTCTGCCTTGTTTACGTTTAATGTCTTCAGATCTTGTGATTGATGAGGTCGATGACTTTATTGAGGCTGACTCGGCAGCCATCGCGCGTCTGATCCATATGGTTGGGTTACTTGGGCGTAAAGTGATGATCTCTTCCGCTACAATAACCCCAGATACTGCTTTGGCTTACTTTCATGCTTATCAATCTGGGTGGCATGCTCATGCAAAAAGCCGTCAACAGTCTTTAGAGATTGGTTGTATGTGGATTGATGAGGGGGAATATGACCCCGTAAAAGAGAAATGTAAATCTTCAACGCTAGCTGCTACGCTTGTGGCTAATGATGAAAATACCCCTTACTTTTATCAGCAGTACCATGGCAAGTTTATTGATAAAAGAGCCAAAGTGTTAGGGCAGCAACCTGCACGCCGTAAGGCATTAATAGTTCCTACACCAAAGGATAATACGCAAGAGAGTCAGCAATGTTATTTTAATCACATCCTCAATGCTGTATTAACCCAACATCATTACCATGCTTTTCTTGATAAACGCACGGGTATCCAAGTTTCATTTGGCGTAATCCGTGTTGCCAATATTTTACCTTGTATTGATCTAACGCGTTTCTTACTTGAGTGTGAGTGCCCTGATGAGGTTGAGATCCGCACTATGGCTTACCATAGCCAGCAAGTTCTATTGCTACGGCATGAACAGGAACAACATTTAGATAGTGTTTTAAAACGTAAGGAAAAATCAGGAGAAGAACCTGATGCGCTAAATGATGCGATCATTCGCCAACATCTCGCACAAGTCAGTGCAGAGGGGAAAGCTAAGCATCTGATATTTATTCTAGTTGCTACACCAGTAGAAGAAGTAGGGCGCGATCATGATTTTGATTGGGCGGTGGTAGAGCCTTCATCCTGGCGTTCTATTATTCAAATCGCTGGGCGTGTTCGTCGTCATCGAGAAGGGGAAGTGGCACAACCTAATATGGCGTTATTACAATACAACTTAAAAGGGTTTGAAGAAGGCAATGATAATCCATTTTCTCGACCCGGCTATGAAAATAGATATATTAATTTAGGGTTATCGACTCATGATCTTTACGAACTGGTTGATGAACAACAATTGAACAAATCAGTTGATGCGATCCCTCGAATACAAAAGCAAGCAAATTATGAAAGTAAAAAACACACTAATTTGGCCTGTTTAGAGCATGCAGCGATAAAGTATACATTTAAAATTGAGCATATTTTCCCGCCTAAACGGGCAGAAAATTCAGCAACATCATCAAGAAGAACCACTCGACGTTCAAATCATCAAACAATACCCAGTAATGCAGCATCTCATATTTGGGGTTATACCCATGGTAATTGGTGGATGACAGCAATATCTCAACAGATAGCATCTTTTCGTAGCGGCGCCCCTTCTTTTCGATTGGTGTTGGAAATCTTACCAAGAGGGGAAATGCAATTTAGTGAATATCATCGCGAAAATGGTTGGGTTAATGTGGGGGCTCAGAATGGAATTCATTTCATAGAGTTCCCTGAGTCAATGAAAAAGAGGCTTTGGTTAGTTCGGGATTATGCGAAATCTCTCGAATCCCAGACAGAGGAAGCAGAGCAAATCACTTCACTTTCACGGTTTTATGGCGAGATAACGTTTTTAAAATGTTTAAATGTACATGATGGATATCGTTATGATGACCAGATGGGGGTATACCCAATAAAAAGGTAGTTTGCATCACTTAGCAAAAAAGGAGTATTTCTACTTATTTTTGAACGTGATGTTTATCAGATGGGGAAATAGGATATAGCTTGAGATAAGTGGGGAGCTATCTGTGTATAAGCTAGATTAATAGATAAGTTAAGTCACAAGGGCCAAAATATGTTAGATCCAGCAATAGAAGCCTTTTTTGCTGAGCGCAAAGAAGGCTGGCTTAAAAAGAATCTAAAAGCTTCTATGAGTGAAGCAGAAGTGCATCAAATAGAGCAACAGTGTGAAGATACTTTTGCTTTATCGCAATGGTTACCGAATGCGGCAAAACGAGCAGGGCAAATATCGCTTTCGACTCACCCGTGTACCTTTAGCCATCCTAGCGCACGTAAAAATAAAAATGGCTATGTTAGTGCAATTATCGCTAATGCAAAGCAAGCGAATGATGGCTTTTTACGCTCAAGCAATGTTGCTGTAGAGCCTGATGCATTAGGTAATGCAGCGGCATTAGATGTCTATAAATTTCTTACATTACAGATGCAAGATGGGGCAACGTTATTAGCGCATATTGAAGCGGAAACGCAACTTGCAAAAACGTTATTAACTCTGAATAACGAGTCTTATCAAGAGATAAGAAATGGTTTTTTGGCAATGAGCGCAACGGATGATTCGGTGGTGACGAGTTCAAAAATCAAACAAGTCTATTTTCCGGTGTGGTTTGATGACGAAGACTATCACTTATTGTCTATTTTAACCCCTTCAGGATTGTTGTTTGAAATGCGCCGCCGCATTGATGATATTCGTTTTTCTGAACAGACTAAGACATTACGTGATCTAAAACGTAAAGGGGAATATAGCGAGGTAGGTTTTAAAGAGATTTATGGGCTCACAACCATTGGTTTTGGTGGCACTAAACCACAAAATATTTCAGTTTTAAATAATCAAAATGCAGGGAAAGCCCATTTATTGCTTTCTTTGCCCCCAGTGTTGAATATTCGAGAAACACGTTTACCAAAAACGAATTTTTTTACTGACGCGATAAATCCATGGCACACCAAGGAAACATTTCAAGCTTTCCATGGATTAATTAATTTACCGAAAGATAAACGAGGTAACCGCTTTATTGAATACCGAGATAACCGAATTCAAGAATATGTGGATTATATTATCGTCATGATGTGGAAAGTTCGCCGTGCTTTGGAACCGGAAAATATCACATTACCAAATAAGATTTCCAACTATCAAAAAACATGGTTATTTCCAGATAATCAAGAACAACGAGATAATACGGATGACTGGCTCGAAATATTAATTCCAGAAATTGCTCGTCAATTTATTGCAGGCTATAAGGTAGTTAATGGCAAAAAAGCATTATTTTTAGGTAACGATGAATTTAATGCCATTGTTGATGTTGTTGCGAGATATAAGGAATTATTGAGATGAACAATTCAATGAATCTAATAAAGCTCTCACATCTGAAAGTACATAATGCTAATGCACTATCAAGTCCATTCACTATCGGTTTTCCTGCCATGACAGCATGGCTAGGGTTTATGCATGCGCTAGAGCTTAAATTAAGAAAGATAGGCTTTTTAGAATTACAACTCGAGTCAATCGCGGTTATCAGCCACGAATGTAATTTACAAACGTATAAAGGTCCTAGTGATTTTGTAAGTTCAATCGTCGGTACGGGTAACCCACTCGATAAAGAGGGTAACCGTTCAGCGTTTATTGAAGAAGCCCGGTGTCATTTAGACGTTTCATTACTGATTGAATTTTCAGATAGAAATGATGAGTACGGTAATGTGTTAACGGATAAATCAATCGTTGACCGGATTTATGAGCTAATCCCAATGATGAAACTGGCTGGTGGCGATATTTTGTCTGTGGATCTGCCTCAGATGCATTATTTGCCTGCCAATGATGATATGGGGAAATATAGACGTAGCTTATTCAATAGTTTAATGCCCGGCTACGCTTTGATTGAGCGTAGAGACTTAATGGTATCTGCAATGGAAGATGGTCAAGATGCCATGGATGCGCTTTTAGACTATGTGACTGTCCATAATCAATGCGTTGAAGTAGACAGTCAAAATGAATCAAAAAACAAACACTATGAGTGGAAAGTTCAGCGTAAAACAGCGGGCTGGATTGTACCAATAGCGACAGGTTACCAAGGTATTTCCCCATTAGGTCAGGCTAAAAATCAACGAGACCCAAACGTTCCCCATCGGTTTGCGGAAAGTCTTGTGACGCTTGGTCAATTTGTCATGGTCAATAAGATAGGCCATCCCAATGAAATATTATGGAAATACAGTAATAACTTAGAAAATAGTCTCTATTTATGCCAACAAGTTGAATCAAAATATTTTACGAGCGGAGAGTAACAATGGCGAAGAATAATGATGTAGCATCAGTACTGGCATTTGAAAAAAAATTAGTTCCTTCAGATGGTTATTTTTATGGTACGAGTTGGGATCATAAATCACAATGTACACCGCTCGTGCTACAAGAAAAGTCAGTCCGAGGTACCATTTCAAATCGTTTAAAAGGTCCAGTTAAAAACGACCCATTAAAATTGAACGCTGAAGTAGAAAAAGCCAACTTACAAACAGTTGATGCTTGTGCATTAGGCACTCAACAAGATACGTTAAAGCATCAATTTACACTCAAAATTTTGGGGGGTGTAGAGACGCCATCTGCTTGTAATAATGCCTCTTTTAAAGAAAGTTATACTAAAGCGGCAAAAGAATATATTGCTAGGGAAGGTTTCCGTGAGCTTGGTCGCCGTTATGCGCATAATATTGCTAATGCACGCTTCTTATGGCGCAACCGCGTGGGCGCTGAAAAAATTGAAGTTGAAGTGAAAGTATTAAATAAAGGGCAAGAGCAGCAATGGACATTTGATGCGACACAATACAGCATTCGTAGTTTTGAAAAGCAAGATGATAAAGTGAATGAGTTAGGCGCTAAAATTGCTGCTGCACTGGCAAACAGTGAAGGGGCACTACTTCTTGAAATTACCACCTATGCCCAACTCGGGCAGTCTCAGGAAGTTTATCCTAGTGAAGAGTTGGTATTGGATAAAGGTAAAGGTGATAAAAGTAAGATCCTTTATCATGTGAACGGTCATGCGGCGATGCATTCACAAAAAATAGGCAATGCTCTACGCTCTATCGATACTTGGTATCCTGATTATAACGATGAAGTTAATAGTGCGGGGGCAATTGCTATTGAACCTTATGGGGCCGTGACTAACCTTGGTCGTGCATATCGAACTCCTAGCGATAAACAGGACTTTTATACGCATTTTGATAAATGGGCTCGTGGTGAAAAATTGGCACGACTCGAAGATGAACACTATGTTATGGCGGTCTTGGTGCGTGGTGGTGTCTTTGGGGAAAGTGACAAATAAGGTGAACTATGGACTATTATCAGGAGATCACATTACTGCCTGATTCGACGATACCGTTGGACTTTTTATGGCAAAAGGTCTATCAGCAAATACATATTGCGTTGGTAGAAAATAAGTCTGAGGCCGGTGATAGCGAAGTTGCGGTTGCATTTCCTGAATATGGAAGTGTTGGCTTCCGGTTAGGAAAAAAATTGCGTTTGCTCGCAAAGACTGAAAAAACGCTGACTCAGTTAAATATCAGTCACTGGCTAATGAGGCTAGCGGATTATGTGCATATTAAGTCGATTCAAGCGGTGCCAGAGCATGCCACGCCAATTAGTTATGTGCGTCAACATGTAAAAGGTGCAAAGCGTCTTGAACTGGATAGGTATAAGAAAGCTCAATTGTATTCAGTAAAATCAGGGCAGCCTATTGAGGTCTGTTTAAGCGCAATAAAAGAGCCTCAAACGCGTAGTCGTTTACCTTTTATTTGGATGGAAAGTCAGCAAACAAAGTCTAAAACAGAAGGCGATGGGCATCGTCCATTTCCACTCTTTATTCGGTGTGTTGCTGCGAAGGAAGCAAAGGCAGGCACGTTTAATTGTTATGGGTTAAGTCAGTCTATGGGGAAAGGCGAAGAGGTTGCCACCGTTCCACATTTTTGACCTTTTTTACCCTTGTTTTTTTGCTCTTTAAAAATTAAACATAAAAACAATAAGTTGCAGCAGACTGTAAAAAAGAAGGTATTTTGATAAAAATAGCTTTAACTGTTTGTTGTGACTTATTTTTTATTTGATACGCTATAGTTCACTGCCGCATAGGCAGCTTAGAAAAGATTGAGTGTGTTAGTCTCTGCCATCTTTCGTGTTCACTGCCGCATAGGCAGCTTAGAAAATTAGTACCAATTGTGTTAGCAAGACCAGTCAGTTCACTGCCGCATAGGCAGCTTAGAAAAATGAAACATCTACTTGATTTTATAATATTTTTCAAGGTGACCATTTTGGCTTGTTCTATAAAATACAAAGGTCGCTTCTAATTCTTTATTTTCGTCCAAAGTCACCGCTAATAGAGGCGAGGATTTATCAATCGGCTTTGTAAATACAACTGGTTTATATGAGGCACTTTGCTCACGAAAAGAACCATATTAGTTAGCCCCAATCACTTAGACTTCATCTTTATGACCAATTTGATAACGATTATCAATTGAGTTCTGAGATAAGCATCCTACTGAAATAAAACAAATATTTCCTCAGTGCGAGTTTGAAGTTGAGTTAAGGCTTCAAGTATATCATCATGATTGAGTATGCGTTTAGGCTTCTTTTCCGTCCGTTAGATGGCCCATTATCCGGAGGAACACCTTGAGAACGCGTATTACCATTTATCCTGAACCAATTTTATCAATTCTAATGTGCGGCCTAAGCGTTTATTATCAACGATAGCCCTTGGTCAACCTCGGACAGCTGATCATAAATAGAATAGGGCAAAATTCCGCCTTTTAAGCGGAGCTCTTTTTTCGAATTAACTCGAAACACCTCAATATCGCCATTAGCGTTTTTCGACTCAGCCTCTGAATCACACTGTAGTATCGAAAGATTACAACGTGTACCTGATAAGAGCACCAATCAATGGACTAGGAATATTTTGGATTGCACCGTCAAAAGAAGCCCAACCTAATCAGGCTTAGCTAAGTTAATGGGCTAAAAATCCATCATCGATAACTGACCTCGGAGAAAAGGAGACGCTGTCGCTTCACTTTTTTTGATTACAAGTCAGTAGGCTACCTATATTGTTGTATAGGTGGTTTGAAAAGAAAGTTAGAGCATTGCAAACAATTGATATAGTTCACTGCTACATAGATAGATTGATGCTATTAAATTGATTCTGGCCTTTCTTTTTGATTCCTGAAGCGCTACAGTTTTACGTGGATAGTAGTATTGAAATTAGAAAGTGCTTTGTTCTTTACTGCTGTTCTCTTGAACTGTCATAAGACAGCTTAGAAATGAACTATATTCTTGGTATTTTTTCCAAGTGTTTACTGCCGTATAGGCAGCATTAAGGTCGGTATAATCAGCTATTTAATTATGTTTTGTTAACTGGCTGATTATACTTCTTTCCTTTTGTTTTGATGAACATGATTTTTCCCTGAACTATATTATTGTTGTTTTTATTTGGTTGACGATGTCGGAGTTTATGCTAACCTTAAATTTAAACGCTACTACCAATAATCACGGGTGAAAAATGAAAATTTTCTTTAAATGCTGCATTGGTAAACTAAAAATCAATCCACGCGTAATTACCTGTTTTTCTTTAAAAGTAAAACTGAACTATAACTCAGGGTATTTATTCTCATTTATAGTGATAATAGGGCTATTAGATAAATACTTAATTAGTTGATTAGATTAAATCGACTGAATTAAAAGGAAATATGATAGGTTTTATCAAAATTATATTTCAAATAAAAAAGTGTTTTTTAAACGGGATAATACTTATTTACCCCCCAAGTAACCCAAACATCAAGGATAGCTGCTCAAAAGCTTGATGAATCAGTCGTTCACTGTAACGAGGAAGAATCGAAATAATTAACCCAAGCATACTAATACCGATAGTTAGAGTCAGTGGAAAACCGACCACAAACACCGATAACTGCGGAGTCATTCGGTTAAGAATACCGAGAGCAAGGTTAAGTATCAGAAACAGCGTGATAAATGGTAATGCCAACATCAATCCATTAATAAAAATGCTACTCGCAAATTGAGCCAATGACCAAAAGCCATCTCGACTAAGAGGGGAAACTTGAATTGGGATCAATTCAAATGAGTGAATAAGAATATAAATTAACCATAAATGCCCATCAAATGAGAGAAAAAGCAGCAACATAATTAAATTTAGAATACGCCCCAAAATAGGCATATTTGGCCCACCGGTTGGGTCGAAGAACGTTGCAAAAGATAACCCCATCTGTAAACCAATCACTTCACCGGCATGGCGCACAGCCGCAAATGCCATCTGCATGGTCAGTCCAATAGCCACGCCAATCACGATCTGTTGTACGATGACCCATAACCCCATCGCTGAAAATAAGGGAATGTTAACGACAGGAAGTTGCGGAGAAACTATTAAGATTATAAAAAACGCTAAGATAACTCGTACCTTAGTAATGGATTGCTTTTCATTAAAAAAGGGCGCTGTACCAAACAGCGCTAAAAGGCGTATAAAAGGATAGAAACCTTGGCTTAACCAGAGTGTGAGTGTCTCACTGGTAATCGTTAACATGATTAGCCAATAATAAAGGGCAGATTACTGAATAGCGTACGCATATAATCCAGTAATAGGTTGAGCATCCAAGGCCCTGCAATAATAATTACCGCGATGACCGACAAAATTTTAGGGATAAATGACAGCGTCATCTCATTCACTTGGGTTGCAGCCTGCAACAAACTGATCGTCAACCCTGCAACGAGTGCCGCCAACAATAGTGGGGCCGCTAACATTAAGGCAATTTTCATTGCTTCAGTGCCCAGGGCCATAACCGATTCGGGTGTCATTGTGATCCCTTAATTAAAAAAACTTTGTGATAAAGAGCCGAGTAATAATTGCCATCCATCAACCAGAACAAAAAGCATTAATTTGAACGGTAAAGAGACAGTGGCGGGTGGTACCATCATCATCCCAAGCGCCATCAAGACACTGGCAACCACTAAGTCAATGATCAGAAATGGAATGAAAATAGTGAAACCAATTTGGAATGCGGTTTTTAGTTCGCTAGTGATAAATGCAGGTACTAAAATCCGCATTGGAACATCTTTTGCCTCTTGGATCTCACCGACTTTGGCAATGCGTGCAAAAAGAGCCAAATCACTTTCTCGAGTTTGCCCTAACATAAAAGTACGAAAGGGGGCTGTGCCGCGTTCTAAAGCGGTTTCTAAACTGATTTTATCTTCACTAAATGGCTGATAAGCTTCACGATAGGCTTGGTCGGCAACAGGCGACATCACAAAAAATGTGAGAAATAACGCAAGGCCTAATAATACTTGGTTTGGTGGTGCAGAAGGGGTTCCAAGCGCATTACGCAGCAAACCTAGCACAATGATAATGCGCGTAAAACTTGTCATCATCAATAACAGTGCAGGGATAAAACCCAGCAATGTTAGAAAAAGTAAGGTTTGGACAGGTAACGACCAACTTTGCCCACCATCGGGTAATGTTCGACTGATTACAGGCGGTAATGATGCTAGAGCTTGCATAGGTAGCATCAATAATAACGAAGCGATCATTGCTGGGGATTTCACAGAAAACATGAGCGCTTCCAGTTAGTTATAATTAGAGAGATTTGAAGCCGCATGGTTGGCGGCATCTTGTTTTTTCTTTAGGATAGACTGAAATGTGAGTGGCTCAGTCACTGAAGTGAGTGCAGTTTCATTTTTAGCTGGGCATTGATGGAGTAAATTAACAGATTGTGCCGTGACACCAAGCACCAGCCATTCGTTATTCATTTCAACCACAACAACACGCTCTTTATTGCCTAGTGAGCAACTCGATTTGACTTTTATTAATGAGGGTTTACCTAAATTTCTAGGCGCAAAACCAAGTTTTTTCACTAGCCAAGCACCGGCCAATATCAACAAAATGATGCCACCTAACGCCCCTGAAACTTGCACTAAACTATCGCTATTGCTAATCGCAGGGGATATTTGGCTGCTAGGTTGTTCGGTCTGGCTGATAAAAGGTGTTGTTTTCATTTCAGTCTAGTCTCCGCTGTCTTATTAACGACTTAAACGGCGCATACGCTCTGAAGGTGTAATGATGTCCGTGATACGGATACCGTAATTATCAGAAACGACTACAACTTCACCTTGTGCAATTAAGTAACCATTAATAAGAATATCCAATGGCTCACCGGCTAATCCATCGAGAGAAACGACAGAGCCTTGTGACAAACTTAATAGCTTTTTAATCGTCATTTTTGTGCGCCCCAGTTCGACAGAGAGGCGAACGGGGATATCCATAATAAGATTGATATCAGAAAGCTGATTGAGTGCATTTTGCCCATCAAGATTTGCAAACGCCTGTGCACCGGCAGAGGCGGATTCCGCTTTCTTTTGTTGCTCCAGTGCCTCAGCCCATAAGTCCTCACTGTCGTGATTGGTTGATGCATCAGGAGAATTCTTCGCCTCACTCATTGGTACTTTCCTCATCTAGAGTGTTTAAAACAGGGTTAATCAAATGTTCTACACGCAATGCATATTGGCCATTTTGGGTTCCGTATTGACTGGTCAACACAGGCACGCCATCAACACTAACGATGAGGCGATCTGGCTTCTCAATAGGGATAACATCCCCTTTTTGCAATTGCAGTAAGCGAGATATCCGCAGTGGAATATCGACAAAATTTGCGACTAGCTCTAACTCTGAGCGCTTGACTTGGGTGACTAAATTACTCACCCAAGCTTCATTTTCTTGATGCCCTTGCTCCACAGGTGGGTTAATCAACCGTTCACGTAACGGTTCAATCATGGCAATAGGGATACAGATACTGAATTCACCAATGGTATTTCCTATCTCGACTAAGAAAGGTGTCGTGACCACGATGTCATTAGGCGATGTCGTAATATTGGTAAACTTCACCTGCATTTCGGAACGAACATATTCCACATCAATATCAGCGATAGGCCTCCAAGCATCACGGTAAGCGCTTAATGCCAATTTCAGCATACGATGAATAATGCGCTGCTCGGTATTGGTAAATTCCTTGCCTTCTGAGCGAACAGGAAAACGTCCATCGCCACCAAATAAGTTATCGACCGCGATATACACCAGCGCAGGTTCGAATGTGAATAATGCCGTGCCGCGTAACGGTGGCATATGAATAAGGTTCAAGTTTGTAGGAACAGGTAAGTTACGAGCAAATTCATGATAAGGCTCGATTTTTATGCCACCAACAGTAATGTCAGGGCTACGGCGTAACATATTAAACAACCCCATACGGAATTGGCGTGCAAACCGCTCGTTAATAATTTCGAGTGATTGCATCCGCTCCCGAATAACACGACGTTGGGTATTCGGGTCGTAAGGGCGAACCTGCTCTTTGTCTTTAGGTTGTGTCGCTGATTCATTTGACGATGGTGCGTCATCATTGAGCAACGCATCGATTTCAGCCTGAGATAAAATATTATCGCTCATCTGAATTACCGCAAAATAAATGTCGTAAATAACACGTCGGTGATCTCCTGATCGTTTTCGCCGGGGATCACAGTTGGAGACAAAGTTTTTTTAATGGCTTGCATTAATTGCAATTTACCGTCATGAGTACTGAGTGCTTTCGGCTTCTGCTCTGATAGCAATAACAACAAACGGCTACGGACTTCAGGTAGAAAATCATGCAGTTGCTTGCGTGATTTCTCATTTGCTAATCGTAACGTGATATTGATATACAGAACCCGATCGGGGGATTCGTTCAGTCCCGGAAGGTTGACGGTAAAAGGTTCTAAATCCATAAAAATAGGTTGGGATAGCTTAGGTGATTTCTCTTCCTCATTAACTGAATTTGCCGTCTGTTGCGTTGTCCACCATGTATAACCACCAAAACCCGCACCGGCAATGGCGAGAAGGGCGAACAGCACGAGCAACCCTTTGTTTGAATTCTTAGATGTATTGCTTGAAGACGACATGTTAGCAAAATTCCTATTTATGAAGACCAAACCCACCTCGGGGTTTTTTACTTTGTTATCTTTAGCATTATGGCTTGATTGAGCCAGACTAAAGGGGGGAAAAACGAAACAAAAAGGGGGTAACTCGGCGCTTTAATTACGAAATCACCACCTCTCGTTTAAAAATTAAGCGAATGTATCGATCCCACCTCGTGTGCGAATGGTGGAAGTCGTCGGTGACACTGCCGCCATCTCAGTACTTGTCACGCTGCTAAGCGTTTGTCCGCCATACAGATTTTTTTCGTGACCTTGCTCTGAGTGCGTATCCGCATTCGATTGACCACTAAAGTTATCTTGCCCAACCGAGCCTTGAGCCAAATGGATGCCACTTTCTTGTAACGCATTACGTAAGATTGGCATCATGGTTTCCATCGCGGCACGTACTTGACTGTGAGGCGACACAAAATGCATAACGGCTTGGTTATCTTCAATGCGTAGGTGAACATTTAACGAGCCAAGCTCTTCCGGATGTAAGCGAATTTGTGCATGTGAGACCCCTTGGCGTGAGAAAAACAGCATATGTTGGTTCAATTGCTGTTGCCAGGCTTCACTGCCTAATGGTACTCCCGGCTGCATGGGGATAACGGGCACATTCGTCGAAACTATTTGAGAACTGTTAGGCAGCGGCGTTAAGCTGACCGTTTGAGTGGGTGATGAAGGTGCCATTTGAATGGCATCACTGCCCGTTGTCGGGGTAAATGCCCCTTTAATTAGGGCGCCGTTATCTGCCGTCGCAAAGGTAGGTACGATGGAGCTTGGTGCCTCTTTATCCGCCAGTTTTTTATTTAATGGCATAAAGTCTGAGGATAAGTTTTTGGTTAAGCTCTCGCGGCCTTCATTGAGTGAGAAAAGTGGTTGATCTTTACGCGGCTCTCGCTCATTTTTAATGAAAGCCCCTAATGATGGCGATTCTTCTTCGCCGGCTAATTGCATTTGAGCACTTAGGTCAGTTGGCTCATCCATTGTTGCCATCGCCACCAACGAGTCATTTAAAGGTTGAGTTTTTTGGGCAAATGGCACTAAAGCCGCTCGCTGACCATCAGCAAATTTTGTTGTTGCTGACGACAGGGTTTGCTGATCAACGGCATTTTTCAGGTTAGCTAACCACACTTGCTCAACAGCGTCTGATTGCGCCAATAATTGCGATTGTAAAGCAGGTTGCTCGCTACCGTTGCGTAAGTGGCGGCTATAATTTAGTTGCTCAATTGCCTGCTCTGCTTGTTCCTTTTCTTTTCCCGTGGATGGCTCATGGCCTTTGGTTGTTAAACGCTCATCAGCACTTGTAGGCTTTTGATTAGCCTGCTTGTCCATCGTTGGTTCAGACGTAGACGCTTTTTGTGGCGTGGGTTGCTGGCTTTCCAACGCGGCTTGAAAAGGCACCACCGCCTCTTGATTATCATCAGCACGTGATTGATTTGGCTGCGTATGGCCGTTTTTAGCGCCATTTGTTGCCGTAATGGCTGGAGAGCCTGTATTATTGACGTCCATTTATTGATTTCTCCGTAACATTGCGCGCTGAGCATATTCATCCATCTGCTTTTGCTCTAGGCGGTTTAAACGTTGGTTTTTAGTTTGCTCAGCACGTTGAATTAAAGTGTCGAATGCATTGACGCGTTGCTGTTTTTCTTGCCAATGGCGGTTAGCTTCGTTAACACGTTGCTCCCATAATGAAAGCTGTTGCTGCTGTTGCTCAATGGTGAGTTCTAATGTGACTAAAAACTGCTGGTAGTTTTGCCATTTATCAGCATCTATCCCACTGTGCAGTGTTTGGTTTAATTTTTGTCGATATTCAGCCTGATAGTTCTCTAACATATTGAGTTGTTGAGTCATTTGTACCTGCGTTTGTCGAACTTGGGCCAACACCTTTGCGGCTTCTTCAGAGGCCTCAACGGCTAAACTCAATAATGTATCTAACGCATTGTTTTTACTCATTTAACCCTCATTACTCATTTGGAACAGCATGCACCAATTGTTCGCAAGCACTTTGATAATCGCAGCGCTCATCAATGTCTTGTTGTAAAAACTTCGACATACGGGGGTAATATTGGATTGCCATATCTAACAGCGGATCACTGCCTGTTGCATACGCACCCACATTAATCAGATCGCGGTTGCGTTGATAACTGGAGGTGAGCTGCTTGAAGCGTTGGATTTGGCGATAATGTTGTTTATCAATTAACTCTGTCATCGCTCGGCTGATTGATGCCTCAATATCGATAGCCGGATAGTGGCCTGATTCCGCCAGTGATCTTGATAGCACGATATGCCCATCGAGAATGGCGCGGGCAGAATCTGCGATAGGATCCTGTTGGTCATCCCCTTCGGTTAATACGGTATAAAAAGCGGTAATAGAGCCACCATTTTTGCCGTTACCTGCCCGTTCGACTAATGCAGGTAATTTGGCAAAAACAGAAGGTGGATAACCTTTTGTTGCAGGAGGTTCACCGATGGCTAAGGCAATTTCTCGTTGAGCCATACTGTAACGGGTGAGGGAATCCATGATCAGCAATACGTTTTTTCCTAGGTCACGGAAGTACTCGGCAATCCGTGTCGCATAAGAAGCCCCTTGCATACGTAATAGTGGCGAGACATCGGCAGGTGCCGCAACCACAACGGCACGTTTTAAGCCCTCGGCCCCTAAAATATTTTCGATAAAATCTTTGACCTCACGACCACGCTCACCAATCAAGCCAACCACAATAATGTCCGCCTGAGTGAAACGCGCCATCATGCCGAGTAAAACACTTTTTCCGACCCCTGAACCTGCAAATAGCCCCATGCGTTGGCCTCGCCCAACGGTCAGTAAGGCGTTAATGGCGCGTACGCCCACATCCAAAACACTATGGATAGGCGTGCGTTCTAATGGGTTAATAGGAGGCGTGATCAATGGCGCCCGTTGCTTGGCGTCTAATGGGCCTTTTCCATCGAGCGGTGTACCTTGCGCATCAAGAATGCGTCCTAATAGTTCATCCCCTAATGGCAACAAACGACTGGTTTGTCCATCATCACCGTTAGTTTGTGCATAGACGCGCGCGCCCGGCGCAATACCTTCTAGGTCAGCAAGTGGCATCAATAGCATGCGTGGGCCATTAAAACCGACAACTTCACAAACTACTTCGTCATGGCGATCGTTAATGGCTCGTTCGACAAAGCAGGTGGCGCCTAATGGCATCTTGATCCCTTCTGCCTCCATGACTAACCCGGTTATTTTTGTCAGTCGTCCATAGCGGCGTATCATTGGGATCCCTTTCATTCGGGATTCAAAACCTTCAAGTGCAGCAATCCAGCGACTCATTCGTACGGTCATGAGAGTGTCTCCGGTGCGTAGAGGCGGCATAGCTCTTGCCAGCGTGTTGCCACTGTCATATCGATTTCGCCATCTTCAGCGACGACACGACAACCACCAAGATGCAGCTTCGGATCGCCAACTAAGCGCCAGCCATTCAAATTCAGCAGCGAGCCTAAATGTTGCTCGATCAATGCTGTGTGAGCTGGGTTAACGTGTAGTTCAGGTTGCCCAGAAAACAGCGGTTTTTGCTGTAACAAATGGCTGATCTCTTCCAGCAAGGCCGTGCCATCACAAATGGTGGATTGACCGAGCACTTGTTTTGCGGCAGTTAAAGCAATTTGTAAAAGCTTAGTGGTGATCACCGTATCGAAACTATCTAATGAATAATGAAATTCAGATAGCAGCTTTTGCCATGTATCAATAATTGGTTGCTCTTGAGCCAGTGCTTGCTGGCGGCCTTGCTCTGCACCTTCGCGTTGGCCTTGCTCAAAACCAGCTTGATAGCCTTCTTTTTTACCTAGCTCATAACCTTGTTGGAAACCTGTTCGTTGAGCTTCTTCTTTTAAGTTATCAAGAATATTAATTTGTTCGAGTACCTCTTGGGGTTCAAGACACGGTACTGCTGGTTTGGTTGGCTCAGGGAGTTCCTCCGGTGAAGAGACACCGGAGGCGTTGAGATCCCATTGATTCAGTTCGCGCAACTGCCAAGGTTGCCATGCTTCTGGATTAATCGGGGATTTAGACATAGACATCGTCTCCACCACCGATGGTGATCTCGCCTTTTTCTGCTAGGCGACGGACAACCATAAGAATAGCTTTCTGCTCGTTTTCCACTTGAGACATGCGTACTGGTGAACGGGATTCCAAATCATCGCGCACAATTTCAGCCGCACGAACAGCCATATTGTTGAGGAAGTGGTCGCGTAGAGCTTGATTGCAGCCTTTGAGCGCAATAACCAGAGAGTCGTTGGAGATCTCTTGTAGGATGCGTTGAATACTGCGATTGTCGACTTCGATAAGGTTTTCAAATAGGAACATTTCATCAATAATGCGTTGTGCCAATTCACCATCGTAATCGCGCATTGCGTTGATAACGCTTTCTTCTTGCTGATTTTTCATTAAGTTAATAATTTCAGCCGCTGTTCTTACGCCACCCATTTTGCTGCGTTTGAGATTTTGTCCATCAAGCAGATTATTGAGGACTTCCGTCAGCTCTGCTAAAGCAGCAGGTTGCACACCACCAAAGGTTGCGATACGCAACATAATGTCATTGCGTTGACGCTCTTCGAACAGCTCTAAAACATCGGCCGCAAGGTTACGCTTAAGGTGAACTAATATGGTTGCGATAATTTGTGGATGCTCATCACGAATAATATCGGCCACAGTTTGTGGCTCCATATAGTTAAGACTTTCAATACCTGATGTGCTCTCTTGCTTATCGAAAATATCTTCAAGTAGGCTAGCTGCGCGCTCTTCACCCAGCGCTTTAACCAGTACCGAACGGAGATAATCATTGGTATTGATATTTAATGCCGCAAATTGAATCGCCGATTCTTCAAACTCAGTGAGCACTTCTGCTAACTCATTGTTAGAGATTTGGCGCATGTTTGAAACAGCCATACTTAATTGCTGCACTTCTTTTGGGTTCAAATGCTTAAAGACCTCAGCGGCCTGATCTTCGCCGAGAGTCATTAGCATCACGGCACTTTTTTCGGTTCCACTTAACATTATTGTGCTTTTCCTAACCACTGACGGATAACCATTGCCACGACTTGTGGATCTTTTTCAGCCATTTCACGAATACGCTGACTTTGGATCTCTGCACTCACACGTTGGCGAGTTAAGCGACGACGGGTTTGTTCGTCCATATCTTCATTAATTTCTTCATCGACCACGAGAGGGGTTTTAGGCTGAGCCGCCACAAACACTTCTGCCGCCGATTGGGCTTGTTGAGTTTGACGATATTTCACCCATTGTGGTTTGACGCCGAAACGCCACATCAACCAAGCAATGATGGCTATCAAGATGATTTTGCCGTAATCCAACACTTGAGCGATAAATTGAGGGTTTTCAAGCATGGATGGTTGTTCTTCAACGACAGTATCGTTGGTAAACAATGAGTTAGTGATACTCAGTGAATCGCCGCGTGTGCTGGAATAGCCCATCGCTTCACGGGTTAACGACTCAATTTGCTGCATCATTTCTGGTGATAATGGTTTCATCTGTTGTGTGCCATCTTCACCATCTTGCGGTAAATAGTTGATGATCACAGCTACGGATAGTCTGTCGATAACGCCAATTTGACGTTGGGTATGGCTAATTTTGCGATCGACTTCGTAGTTTGTGGTTTCATCACTTTGTGAAAGGCTAGAGCCATTATTAGAAGGGCTATTTTGTGCCGAATTTGCACCTTTATTATCGGTAGAAATAGGGGCACTTGGCGCACTTGGTGGCTGATTAGATAGCGCACCTGGCACACCACCTACACCACTGGTATTGTTTTGCGAGCTTTGGCTATTTTGGCGAGAGCGTACGGCTGCGCTATTTGGCGTTTGATTAGGCTTATACTCTTCAGAGGTTTGTTCAACCTTCGAAAAATCCATTTGTGCCGTGACTTGGGCATGCACATTAGCGCGCCCCACTAAAGGCGAAATGATGTCTTCAATGCGTTGTTTCAGATGGGATTCCATCTCTTTGGTCATTTTAATTTGCGCATTGTTGGCAGATTGTTGGCTATTATCATTATTTGTGAGCAAGCGACCCGTTTGATCAACGATGGTCACGTTAGCCGCCGTTAGGCCAGAGACACTGCTTGATACCATATGGACAATTGCCGTGATTTGTCCTTCGTCTAGCATGCGTCCGGGCAATAAGCCGACGGTCACCGAAGCGGTGGGGAGTTTCTGTTCACGGACAAATAATGTCGGTTTGGGGATAGCTAAATGCACTCGTGCATTTTGAACAGGACTGAGTGATTCAATCGTGCGCGATAATTCACCTTCTAATGCACGTTGATAGTTAACTTGCTCACTAAATTGGCTAATCCCAAACTGCTCTTTATCTAATAGTTCAAAGCCTGTATTGCCACCTTTAGGTAATCCTGATTGTGCCAATTTCAGACGAAGTTCATGAACTTTTTCGGCGGGTACTAAAATTGCACTGCCGTTATCCGCAATTTGATACGGTACGTTCATTTGGGTTAATTGGCTGACAATATCACCGCCATCTTTTGCGCTGAGATTACTTAACAATACACGATAATCCGGACTGCGTAGCCAAAGAAGTAGGGCGACAACGACGGCAATCGCTGCGGCGCCAGCAATCATTAATGGGATTTTTGGGGATGCTTTGAAGCGTGCTGCAATAGATGCAAACCCTTTTGAAGCTTCTCCCGTCTCTTTCGATGCGGCACTCATAGATATTCCCTGCCTTGCAGAATCAACAGATGAAAACACTTTTGGCGAAACAATGTTATTCCCTCTTCGTAACGTCACTTTTTTACGCTGCTATTATTGATGACTCTGATAAATCTAATGACGGAATCAGCCTATCATTTTGGTGTTATTTATCGGCTTCAAGTTAAAAAGGCTGTGTTAGGGTATGCAGCTATATAAAACAGCGATGGTTGTTCGCACAGACATTGAAGAGAAGAAAATGACAATCCAAGCAATTGAAGGGGTGTTGTCGCAGCTACAGACAACGGCATTACAGGCCGCAAACCATCAAAAACCGGTGGTTGAACCCGTTGGATTTGCCGATCATCTGGTTTCAGCGGTTAATCAAATCAATACCGTGAGAAACCAATCGGCAAAACAGATAGAAGACTTTACATTAGGTAAAAGTAATGTCTCGTTAAATGATGTTATGGTGGATATGCAAAAAGCCAGCTTGAGCCTACAAATGGGGATCCAAGTGCGTAATAAGTTGGTTGCGGCGTACCAAGAGGTGATGTCGATTCCTGTTTAGCAGTCGCCCTCGCTCGTCACCTTTTTCACCTAACGGTATTGTCCACACTCGTTCGCCCTAGTGACATGCTTATGTATGCTCCTAGGGTTTCTTGCCTTTGCTATTTTGTCGGAACACTAATGTTATAGCGCTAGCTTGCCACTGTTTGCACCCTCGTGTGTTGGCGACGCTCGCCCTCGTTACATACTTGTGTATGCTCCTAGAGTCTCTTTCTTTTATTACTTTGTTAGAGCACAAAAATCATAGAGCTAGATATTGGGTCAATTATACCTTGCAAAAGAAGACACAGAGGTATTGGCTCCGCGAGTGAAAAACTTAAATGGAACGCTACATTAATAAATTAAAGATAAGCTATGTCATCATATATTGGGTTGAGGGGGTAATTTACGTGTTTTTTTAGACAACTACTCTGTTGATTAAATTGTTTTGAACATTTTTGGGGTGGATAAATAAATATTTTAACTGTTTCTTTTTACTTTCAATTGAAGCAGAAAGTTGAGAAGGCGCTCAGTAAATGGAAACAGTTCATTGTATATAGAAAACCCCAGCTAGGCTGGGGGGCCGTAAAGCTTTCAGTTTTGAATAAGATATAAAAACCCCTTTTGATTTGTTAAAACATCTTGCGGCCTGGCAACGGCAAGAGTCAAATAAGAAATCAAAAGGGGGGTTCCAATGGGAGACGAAAAGAGCTTAGCGCATACACGATGGAATTTGCACCCAAATATAGAAGACAAGTTTTTCACGGTGAAAAACGTAGAGCGGTAGGCAGTATTTTAAGAAAGTTATGTGAGTAGAAGAATGTCAGAGCCGTTGTGCGCCTGTTAGGGCGCGGTAGGTAACAAAGCCTTATCGGCGCATATTAAAAACCTCCGGCTACGCCGGAGGATATTTTTTACTTAAGCATAAGTATCATCAAAAATGATGAGTTACCAACCAATGGCGATACCTGCACCAACAATCGCACTATCGGCATTATTCCATGCGATAGAGCTACGCAGATTCAGATCCTTTTTTAATTGGTATTGTGCTCCAGCAGCAATAGCATTGCCATTACGGTAATGACCCAAGCCAATGCCAGCACTAAAACGTGTATTTAACGAATAAGGGATATTAGACATAGCCGCCACAGAAGCGATACCTGAGTTGGCCTGTTTTTCCATTTTAGTGATTTTTTTATCTAGCTGGGTAAAACGTACTTTATTGAAGGCTTGTGTGTTATCGAGATTTTGCTGGAAATGGGCAAACCTATTTTGATTTTCAGCTTGGATTGTACTGTGTTGTGAATCGAGTAACTCAAGCTTATTGTCTAAATCACGGTGATGCTCAATCAATCGGTTATCAATATAATCATTGTTAATATTAATCGACTGTTGGATCTTTTCATCAATCTCCGTGATCGTCGGCGTCACTTTTTTATCTTGTTTGATGAGTTGTTGATACACTAACTCTTCTAGGGTAGGTATTTCGATATTTTTTGCTTGTTCTGCCCTGTAATGTTTGAATAATTCAGCGGCTTTTTGGAACTCAGCTAGTGACTCAGCGACATCGAAGGCAACCTCTGTTGCGCTCGGAAATAGGGGGGCCGCCTGTGCTGAATGTGAAAGTGCTAATACCGCCATTGAACTCGCCAATAACGTTTTTTTCATGTTGATATCCTTATTAATGAAATAAACGCCTCTAATTTTTGCTTCTATTACATTCAAAAAGAGGCATTAATTTATATTAGAGTTAATGGCCACTTTTGAATATTCTAATATTACTCTCAATGATATCGTAAAAAGTGATTTGGTATGAATTAAGTGCGGTTTTATACACTTTATAAATGATAAAATAAAAGCAATATGCCATGATATTTTAATTTTACTATTATCATAAATAACGGAGATTAAAATATTAGCATTTTGAATGTATTTTCTGAGATAACGATTTTTATTAATTTATATTATTAATTAATCATATGGTTAAAACCTTAGCATAGTTAGGGTTGCTAAGCTGCGATGTAGCAATAAAAATAAACGGCTATTATTTTTAGTGTTTTTTTCTAGATAACATGTTATTTTTCTGTGAAATTATAGGGTGTTTTATTTTTAGGTCAACCTAGTTGATCTTGATGTGATTTTTTTAGCTAGTGGGTAATGCCATTTTTTGCATCTTATCGTCAATTTAAAAAGACGATAATGCGTAATAGTTTGAATAAAGAGTATGACAGATAGGATTTTTGAGATATGGCAGTAAGAGCTATTATTGAGATACCCGATGAGCGGTTACGCGTTAAATGTGACCCAGTCACCGACATTGCGGCAGCACAGCCATTAATTGATGATTTATTGGATACCATGTACAGCACCGATAATGGTATTGGCTTAGCAGCGACGCAAATTGGCGCAACATTATCGGTGATGGTGATTGATATTTCTGAAAACCGTGATCAGCCTATGGTATTTGTTAACCCTGAAATTATTGAAAGTGAAGGGGAAACGAGCTACCAAGAAGGTTGTTTATCCGTGCCTGAAATTTATGCTGATGTGGCACGTTTTAAGCGCGTAAAAGTTAAGGCGCTAGATAGAGACGGGAAGGCGTTTATCACCGATTCTGATGAATTTTTGGCGATTGTGATGCAGCATGAAATTGACCATTTGCATGGAAAGGTTTTTCTTGATCATTTATCGACCTTAAAACGCAATATGCTGTTGAAAAAACTAAAGAAACAGCAGCGTTTAAGACAGTAATCGATCCATAAGTGTCAGGTAGGCCGCCTGACACACATGGCTATTCAATGGGTTTTATTGTTATTGGCGTATCTGGCTCATTAAATTGGCCGTAGCTATTATTGAGTGCTCGTTTTTGGTCCAGTTGCTTCATTTCTTTACTTAAAAAATCTAAGTGCTGTTGTAAATGCGTTTTCGTGATCTGCTCGTTCTCAATAATTTGATGTAATAACCTAACCAACTCATCGGTGATGGGTTGGTGTGCTTCAAACTCATGAGTTAGCTGCGTTAAATTTTCGACGGCATAAACATATTCTGTTTCGTGGGCAACTAACTGTTCCCACTGTTGTGCTTCTGCGAGTGCGACTAAATTTTCACTTAATGCTAAGACATCACGATAGATTTCATATAAATCGGTAGGTTTTTTATTATTCACCTGGTTATCTTTCATCCACATTTGCCCCGATCTGTTGCCAAGCTGACGCGATATCGGAGAGTAATTGGTAAACTTCTTGGATATAAGCCACATTATTTTCAAGATTAGCATTTAATAGGCGCATGATCATATAGTCATAAAGACTTGCAAGATTATCGGCGATTTCACCTCCGGCCTCATGGTTGAGCGCCTGTTTCAAACCTGTGTCAATAATATCGATTGCTTTAGAAAGTTCTTTGCCTTTTGCAGCGATATTATTTTGTTGCATAAAAATTTCAGCACGTTTGAGGGCGCTTAACGCCCCTCGATAGAGAATGCTAATCAGTTGGTATGGGGTCGCATTGGCAATTTCACTTTCCAAATCGACTTGTTGGTAGGCTTGTTTTGCTTTTTGCTGATACATAATTATTAACCTAACAGTCTGCCTAATGAGTTACTGGTGCTATTGAGTGAATTCATCATTTTATCTAAATTTTGGAATTGGCGGCGGTATAAATCCATGGTGTTTTCAATCTGCTTATTAGTTTGTTCAATACGCTTATCAAGGCTTTTCTTTTTCTTTTGTACGCCATCAGTCGCGTTATGCAGTGTGCCTTCGCGGGCATCGAGGGTATCTTTTAAGAAATTAAAGTTCTCGGTTGCAAAGCCTGTCTCTTTACCATCCCCCATAAAGAAACTTTTGACGCTACCAGGATTCTCTTTTAACGCTTTTTCGAACTTTTTATCTTCTATCTCTAATGTGCCATCAACTTTTTGTGTGATCCCCATTTTATTTAATAAATTAATTTCACCACTATCTTGTGCTGAACGTATTTGAGTACGTAATTGGCTTTGAATTGTGCGTAATGTCGAATCACCGATAAGTGGACCATTGGTTTTATCTGGGGCGGTTCCTTTCGTTGTTGGCGTATATTTGGTCAATTCTTTGGCTAAATTCTGGAATTCGTTATAGGCGTCTACCCACGCTTTAATTTTTGCTTTAGCGGGCTCAATATCTTCAGAAATGATCAAATGGTCAGGTTTTTTGTCTTCACTCTCTTTTTTCAATGTCAAAGTGAGCCCAGGAAAGAGATCTTTTGCTTCATTGCTTTGTGATTCAAGTTCAAAACCATCAATATTTAGCAAGGCATTTTGCGGGGGAACTTTTTGCTCCATGCCGATGTTTTCTTTATCTTTTAAAACGACATTTCCACCACTGTCTAGTTCAGACTCAACATTCAGTATTTTAGCGAGCTCGTCATCACCTTCAACTTTGATATTAATACGGTGTTCAGTACCTTCTTTTTTGGAGGTAACGACAAGATGATAACGATTACTTTTATCTTTGATCACCGCGGCGGTGACCGTTTTATCTGTTTTATTGATAGCATCAGCGATTTCAACCAAAGAGGTGTGTTCATTATCAAGTTTGATAATAATGGGATCTTCTTCAGCAGGCTGAGTGATAGTGATAGTTCGCTCTGCGTTACCGTTACCTAATAATTTTTTATTATCATCATGGCCTTTAGTCGCAATAGTTTGTGCTTTCGCAAGTTGAGTGACTAGGACATCATGAACCCCAGCTACGGCCTTGCCATCTGTTTTAACGTCGAAGCTTTTATATTCACCGTTCACTTTGGTGGTGCTGATATCATTGTATTTTTTAAGATCTTCCGCCGCTTTTTTTAATTTTTCTAGAGATGACTGCATCTTACCAAAAGCGCTAATCTGTGCATCATAGCTGGCTTTTTGTGCCGTTAATGGCTCAAGGCGACGTTTTTCCATCGCTTCAAGTTGGTCCATTTGGTTATTTAAGTCTAAGTTTGCCCCGATACCGAGTGTCGATATACCAGCCATTGTTCTCTCCTAAAAAATTATTCTCATTTACAGGGTTATCGGCGAGAAGAACGGAAATCTTAGACTAAGTCGATAAATAATGATGGCAGGAGTTGACCCTACAAAACAGGGTATTTATCTCTATTGATAATCAATAATTTAAAATTTGCGGTTTATAAATTTATTTTGACAAAATAATTTACCGCTTGGAGCGGGGCGGTAGCTGGGTTTCTCGCTTTGAGATAAAAAATTTTTGTCGAAATCCCTAAAGCCCTTTTTTATGCCGCCGATAATGGTATTGCTGGCAACAAACTGTAAAGCCTAACAGATTGGCTAACTTTATTATTACGGAATAACAAGGACATATATTATGGCACAGGTTATCAACACTAACATCCTGTCTCTGACAACTCAGAACAACCTAAACCGTTCACAAAGCGTACTGGGTACTGCAATTGAGCGTCTATCTTCAGGTTCACGTATCAATAGCGCAAAAGACGACGCAGCAGGTCAAGCGATTGCTAACCGTTTCACTGCTAACATCAAAGGTTTGACCCAAGCTTCTCGTAATGCGAGCGACGGTATTTCAATGGCGCAAGTTGCTGAAGGCGCAGTTAACGAAATCAACGAAAACTTGCAACGTATCCGTGAACTGACTGTTCAAGCAGCTAACGGCAGTAACTCTGACAGCGATATCACTTCAATTCGTGATGAAGTACAACAACGTCTGGATGAAATCGACCGTATCTATCAACACACTGAATTTAACGGAACACAAATTCTAAATGGTGACACTGTTTCTTACCAAGTAGGTGCGAAAGATGGTCAAACTATCAGCATGGAAATGCAAAAGATGGATCTTGATACACTAGGAATCAAAGATTTCAAAGACAAAGTTGAGAAGGTTTCTGCGGCTGCAGCTGGTCCAAAAGAGCCAGCAGGTAAAGGCACTGCAATCAGCGTAGATGCTGATAACTATGCTGTTGCAAGCGTAGGTGGCGCAAAAATTGGCACTGCTGAAATTTATGCAGATAAAACAGACCCTAATAAATTCTATATCAAAGATACAAAAGATAATAAATGGTACGAAGCGACTAAAGACACAACAACTACTTCAGGTAAAACTGAATATGTGAAAGGTACTGAGATCACTGGTCTAGGTGGCGGTACTGCTGCAAAATCTGACGCATTAGATACTTTAGATACTGCACTGAAAAATGTGGATTCATACCGTTCTAAACTGGGTGCATTCCAAAACCGTATGCAATCTACTATCAATAACCTGAACAACTCAGTCAACAACTTGAGTGCAGCACGTAGCCGTATCCAAGACGCTGACTTTGCAACAGAAGTGTCTAACATGAGCCGTGGTCAAATCCTGCAACAAGCAGGTACTTCAGTTCTGGCACAAGCAAACCAAGTTCCACAAGGTGTTCTGAGCCTGTTACGTTAATTCGTCACGGATTAATATCAGTGATTGAAGGCCAGACGTTGTTCTGGCCTTTTTGTTTATCATTCAGGCATCACATTATATACTCACAGTGTAATTGTCTTCGCTAAATTTATTTAGGTTAGGATAAATAGCACTAATTTACCTCATTACTCTACGGATTGAATTATTGTGCAGCTAGCATAATGAATACCTTTATATAAGTTTTAAAGGGTGATTCCGGTTGTGAGTGATTTGTATACTGCCGAAGGTGTAATTAATAAAAATAGCCTATGGGAGCGTTATTATCCCTTAATACGACATGAGGCCCTAAAATTACAAGTGAGATTGCCTGCGAGCGTCGATATTGATGATCTTATTCAAGCTGGCGGTATCGGGTTATTGCATGCGTTAGAGCGCTTCGATGCTTCTCAAGGAGCATCATTTGCCACTTATGCAGTGCAGCGTATTCGCGGCTCCATGCTAGATGAATTGCGCAGTCGAGATTGGGCACCGCGTAGTGTGCGCCGACAAGCTCGTGAAATGGCTAAAGTCATTGGAGAATTAGAGCAATCATTGAGTCGCAGTGCGACGGAAAGTGAAATTGCCCAAGCACTCAATATTGACGTTACAGAATACCGTCAAGCCTTACTTGATACCAACAACAGTCAACTTTATTCCTATGATGAATGGCATGAAATTCATGGCGAAAGCTGTGAGCCTGCTATTGATGAAAGTGATGGAGGCAATCCATTAAGTTTACTGATGGAGTCTAATCTACGCGCACAAATCATTGAGGCAATTGAGCAGTTACCAGAGCGGGAGAAACTGGTACTTACCCTCTATTATCAAGAAGAATTGAACTTAAAAGAAATTGGTGCGGTTTTGGAGGTCGGAGAGTCGCGAGTCAGTCAGCTCCATAGCCAAGCCATAAAACGTTTACGCGGTCGCTTAAAATCATTAACGGAGTCGTAGGCTATTTACGATTAAAAGAGCAGACAGGGAAGTGGCTAGCTAAAGGATGAGAGTATCAATAATGTGACTGTAATTTATTGCGTATTATCGCTACGCTTCTATAAGTTGGCGCTCTTGACTTAAGATAGTGTAAAGAGCGCCAGAGGCGTTGGTTAAAGGCTCGCAGCGTCAGCAATTAATTGGCCTAAAGCTTGCCAATTTTCATTATCGATCAGCTCATTAGGCACCATCCACGAGCCACCACAAACTAATACAGATGGTAGTGCTTTATATTCTTTGATATTTTTGGGGTTGATCCCACCCGTTGGCATAAAGTTAACAGGATAAACCGCGCTCATTGCTTTTAGCATCGCTACGCCACCAGAAGCTTCTGCTGGGAAAAACTTCACTGTGGTTAAATTAAATTCTAATGCCTGCTCAACTAAGCTTGGGTTATTGAGCCCAGGGATAATAATGACATTTTTTTGTTGGCAATAAGCGACGATTTTAGGGTTAAAACCTGGACTTACGATAAAATCCACGCCAGCGTCAATGGCTTGATCAACCTGTTGCGTGGTCAATACCGTGCCCGCCCCAATAAGGATTTCGGGGTATGCTGCTCGCATATTTTTAATCGCTTGTACTGCGGCGGGAGTGCGAAAGGTGACCTCAGCACAAGGTAGACCATTTTCCATTAGCGCTTGTGCGAGAGGCGCGCCATGTTCCGCCTTGTTGATTGTGATCACTGGCACCACACTGATTTTTTTTAGTTTTTCGATTAATTGATTCATGTTTAGATCCCTTTGATATTGTTTAGCTCTATGATAGGCATCGCTTCACGCGGAATAATGGCGCCTCGGTGTTGGATCACGGTTCCTGCAAGTAAATGGCCTGTGCGAGCCGCTTCTTCAGGAGAGCCACCTAGAATTCGACAGGCAAGATAGCCTGCACTGAAAGAATCGCCAGCGGCGGTGGTATCAATGACGTGAGTCACTTTATTCGCAGCCACTTCGAATTGTTGATCGTGAATGATGATATAGCAGGGTTTTGCTCCGCGTTTAATAACGATCTCTTCAACACCCTGCTGCTGTGCACGTGCAATGGATTGGCTTTCTTGCTGATCACCATACAGCAGTTGCTCATCATCAAAAGTTAAAAATGCAATATCAGTCAGTGATAACATTTGTTGGTAGGCTTGCTGTGTCGCCTCGACAGAAGGCCATAATGCAGGGCGATAATTATTGTCAAAAATGACCTTAGCACCTGACTGGCGAGCTGTTGCTAACAGTGTAAACAGCAATTGGCGAGCGGCTTCAGGTAAAATAGCTAAGCTGATGCCACTTAAATAGAGATATTGTTGTTGATTCAGTAATTGTTGGGTGCGCTCGGCGGTTTGCGCATTTAACCAAAATTTCGCTGCTGAGTTATCACGCCAATAAAAAAAACGGCGCTCACCCTCTTCTGAAGTTTCAATTAAATACATACCGGGAAGGTGTTTTTCGGCGATCACGACATGGTCAGTATAGATCCCTTCGGCTTGCCAACTTTCTCGCATTTGTTGGCTAAAGGGGTCTTGACCAAGCCCCGTTAAATAGCGAGTGACAACACCTTGTTTGTGGGTTAAACGTGCAAGGTAGAGTGCACTATTTAGGGTGTCTCCGCCAAAAGTCTGCTTAAATAATTCCCCTGATTTTTGTAACTCAACCATACATTCGCCAATCACGGCAACTTGCAAAGCTGTAGCCATTTTTACCACCTATCGTTTTTATTTTTTATAACCGAATTGAGTCAAACCTCATTAGCTAACAGCATTAAAACCTATTTTTTAGACAAGTTCAAATAAAAATGAAACGCCGTTTTAAAAATATCAAATCACCGTTCTTGTTTTTCATGAAAGTGATCTTTATGCTGTTGAGTAAACATAAAGTCAGCACATCAAACCATCTGATATGGCTATCATATTGATTTGAATAAATAGGAAGGTGAATGGTGGATAAGGTCACGCAAACGGATGCCGTTTCGTCAGTAGTAAAAGTATTCAGTATTCTCAATGCATTAGGAGAACAAAAAGAGATTGGTGTGTCTGAGCTTTCACAACGACTGCTGATGTCAAAAGCGACTACCTATCGTTTCTTGCAAACCATGAAACAATTAGGTTATGTGGCACAGGAAGGGGAAGCGGATAAATATTCATTGACGCTTAAACTATTCGAGTTGGGTGCTAAATCTCTAGAGTATGTTGATTTAATTGAAATTGCTGATAAGGAGATGCGCCATATTGGACAGTTAACCCATGAAGCGCTGCACCTTGGTGCTTTTGATGATAATGCGATTATTTATATTCATAAAATTGATTCTAGCTACAACTTGCGCATGTACTCACGGGTTGGACGGCGTAATCCATTGTATTGTACTGCGATCGGTAAGGTGCTTTTAGCATGGCAGGATGAAGCAACAGTAACAGGTATTTTAGCGCAGATTGAATTCGTCAAAAAAACCGATACAACACTATTGAGTATTGAGGCGTTAATGGCTGAATTAGCGGTGGTGCGAGAGCAACATTATGCAGAGGATAGGGAAGAGCAAGAGTTAGGGTTACGTTGCATTGCCGTACCTATTTATGACCGCTTAGGGCATGTGATAGCAGGACTATCAATCTCCTTTCCTACAATTCGTTTTGATGAACAGCAGTTGGAATATTATATCCGTTTGCTAAAGGCTGCCGGACGTCAGATTTCAGAAAAAATGGGATACCACGCTTATCCGTCATAGTCAGGGTTTAAACCAGTTATTTTTCATTGAGCTTTATATGATTGACTATTTGATATTAAAGTTTAATTAAATCAATCGTTTGATGCTTGGTTAAACTATCACTTATTTGCGGATAAAAAGACCAATCACGCGAGTTTTTACTGATAAAACTCGCCATCTCATTTGTCATATTTATAATTTTGGCATTATTTTGTAATGAAAATATGATGATGCTTAAAAATTTATTGATATTTAGCCTATTTATTATGTCTCCCCAAGCCATAGCAACGGATTATACCTTCACAGAAAAAGCGCCTGCTGACCGTGTGTATGATGAAGATTATCAAGGTATTGATGCTATCAAGCAGCAGCAACGCTTCATGTTTGATCCAAACAAGAAAGTCGCTGAAGAGGAGCGCAGCTATGAAGATTTACTTGCTCAAAAACAACAAAATGATGCGTGGGATAGTTGGGGTAATGATGTCTGTCATCGCTCTTTCACCACGATGGGATGCACTAGTGAGCCAGCATGGTTGCATGATCCGCAACAGCTTAAACACATGATTGAACAAGCAGGAAAATAAGGTGAGGCAATGTATCGCCTCACCTTGGGCCGTTATTTCAGTGCGTTAGTGAAGCGTTCCGTGTATTCAAAATCTTTGGTTTGCTCGGGGTTACCTGAATAAGAGGCTGATGCGGACTCGCCGACGCCGACCCTATCGCGGGTTAAGCTCCACATTGAAATTAAGTTCACACCATTAGTTTTTGCAAAATTACTTAATGTATTGATATCGTTAAAATTAAACATAGACCTATCATCATTAAGGCCAATCATCGGTGTGACTTGTACTAAATCATACAGCTCAGCATCTGTCAGTGTAGGGTAGTAGGTTTTTAATTGGTTTTTTAGACTGGTTGCCACATCTACGGCGGCCTGCCCCATATTTTTATCCGTTCCTTGACCATAATCCATCGCCATACCATTCACTTTCATTTTTAAACCTGCGTTAACCGATTTTTGTACTAGCGCTAACCCTTTTTCGACAAGGCCATACGGCATAACAGGTAACGTTAGGCTCAAGGTGATATCAGGGTTATTTTTCACGATGGTTGATAGTGCGGTAAAGGTTTTATCGGCATCGTATAAATCATTTTCAAAATCAAAATCCAGTTGTGAGGCACCAAGTATATCAATGACTTCTTGGTAAGTTGCAATCAATTGGTCAACAGTCTGCCTTGCAGAGACATCATAGTTAGCTGCACCTCCGAATGACACAATCACTTTGATATTGGCTTCAATTAACGCATCACAAAATGGCTTAGCCCAAGCGATAGGCATACTCGAATATGCTCCCCATGCGGCATTATTATTAGGATCAGCGGTTAAAAAAGCCAAGTAAACACCATCAACGCTGTGACTAATTGCAGCTTGGCTATATTTAGGGTTTGGTTTGCCGTTAGGAGAAAGCGGGTCATTCCAAATCGCATCAACGGTCACATCCAAATAAGGGGCAAATAGTGTCTTGTTCATCATCATTTCTCCTTGAATAGGGGGAATTTTAGCCATCTGGCATCGCGCCATTAATGAACAAAATACGCCATATTTATTGGTTAAATGATGAACAGATTAATCACTTGTCATGAAATTTATTTCAAAAACACGTGTATTGTTGCAGCTTAAAAAGGGGCCTAATGGCCCCTTTGCAGTAAAACGATTAATTAGTTTCAGGAAAGGTTAATGTTGCCCCTGGCGCTTCTCTGCTTAAGTGAATGAAATTAAGATGTTTTTCATATTGATCTAAAATATCACTGATCACCTGTTCTTTGGTGTAATCCATTAAATCATTGCTTTGTGTTCCCTCCCAAAGGAAAGTTTCTAGGCGATAGTAATGGGATTTACCTGAACGTGCGCGGTAGGTAAAGGCGGGAACAGAGTAACGTTGCGGCCAAATTTGATAGATAAAGTTCTGTTCTTCCCCTAAATCAACCACGAGCTCTAGGTGATTTAAACGCTCATCTTCGGCAGGGGGCAGAATATTAAATTCCACATTAGCGCCGCGTAGTGATAGCTCTTTTGCCACTTCTTGCATGGCAGGCGTACACACTAGATCCAACATACGTTGAGTGTAAGTGGTACCGGGGAAGTTCATCACACGGCCCAACCGCTGTTTCCAATTTAACTTACCATTGCCATATAAAGGCGCTGGCGCATTGGTGGTGAGTGAACTGACGCGCCTGAAATCTTCGACTTTTAGCGATTTATACAGCCCCGCCATAATAAAAAAGATCACAAAACTAAAAGGTAACCCCATGATCACGGTCGTATTTTGTAGTGCGGCAACCCCATCGGTCATCAACATACCTAGGGTTAATAAACCAATCGCCACTGACCAGAAAATACGTAACCAGTTAGGCGCATCATTATTGATATCGCTTAGGTTTGAGGTGAAATTCCCGAGTACGAGTGACCCAGAATCCGCAGAGGTCACATAAAATAGTAGGCCAGTGATCGTTGCCACCGATGCGGTCAAACCAAACCCGGGATAGAGCTCTAGTAAGGAGTAAAAGCCTTTTTCAGGGGCGGCAAGCACCGTTTCTGCCAATTCTTTGTTGCCATGAATGATTTCGTATAAGGCGCTGTTACCAAAAATAGATAACCAAAGTAGGGTGAACACGAAAGGGATAATCAGCGTGCCAATGACAAACTGGCGAATTGTCCGTCCACGGGAAATTCGTGCGAGAAATAAGCCCACAAACGGCGACCATGCAACCCACCAAGCCCAGAAAAATAGCGTCCAGCTATTCATCCAATCTGTTGGTCTATCAAAAGCAAAGCTGTTAAGCGTCATTCCCATAAAGCGATTAATGTAATCACCCACGTTAAGCACTAACGCATTGAGTAAAAATTCCGTATCACCAACAAACAAAATGAATAAAATCAACCCTAATGCGAGCAAAACATTCAGTTCGGATAAGATACGGATCCCTTTATTAACCCCAGATGTGGCGGAAATAACGGCCATAATGACCGAAAGTAAAATCAGGCCACCTTGTACGCCAAGCCCTTGAGGGAGATCAAACAGGACTTTTAAACCATAGTTAAGCTGTACCACACCGATACCTAATGTGGTCGCAATACCAAAAATTGTACCAATAACGGCGGCAACATCGACAGTATGGCCGATTGGCCCATAGATACGTTTACCAAAAATAGGGTAAAGGGCAGAGCGAATGGTTAAAGGCAAATTATATCGGTAACTAAAGTAACCGAGCGCAATCCCCATCAGCGCATACATAGACCAGCCCGTCAGGCCATAGTGGAAGAGAGTCCACACCATCGACTGACGAGCTGCTTCTAATGTTTCCCCTTCGCCAGTGGGTGGCAGCATATATTGCGTGACAGGCTCGGCAACAGAGAAAAACATTAGGTCGATACCGATCCCTGCCGCAAACAGCATGGCAGACCAACTTAATACGCTAAATTCAGGTTTTGATTGCTCCGGCCCTAATTTGATATTACCAAAGCGTGATGTCGCCACAAATATCACAAAGACAATATACAGCGTTGCGGCTAACAAGTAGTACCAACCAAACGTTTTTGATACCCATCCGAGAGTTGCGACGATCCATTGGTTGGCGGTTTCTGTCATGAGTATGGTGAAAAATGAAAATGCTAGTATTAGACCAGCAGAAGTGAAAAAAACCACAGAGTTTAATTTGTCTTTCTGCTGATTTTTTGGACTATTTTGAGTTGTCATCGGCAGTTTCCACAATTTTATTTATTCAAAAGTTAAAAGTTACATTCTTTGCTAATTAATTGAATTAATTGCAAAGAGTTGTTTTTTTACATCTATCTTTCTCCTAATTTTGTAAAACAATTGTGATAAAATATAGTTAATATTGATTGAATGTTCAATTAAAAAAAAGTTTAATAACAGGGTTCACTGTATTTTTTTGGGTCTAGAGGTTATGCCGAAAATAGGAATGCAATCGATACGTAAGCAGCAGTTAATTCAAGCCACACTTGAAGTGATTAATGAAGTGGGCATGCAAGAGGCCAGTATCGCGTTAATTGCTCGAAAGGCGGGTGTATCAACAGGGATCATCAGCCATTACTTCCGCGATAAAAATGGTCTGTTAGAAGCCACCATGCGTCATATTCAGTACCAACTTGGGATCGCCGTGGCAATGCGTTTAAGAATGCTGAGTCATGCCCAACCTAAACAGCGCATTCAAGCCATCGTTGAAGGTAACTTTGATTCTTCGCAAATCAGTGAGGCGGCGATGAAAACATGGTTAGCCTTTTGGGCAAGTAGCATGCATCAACCGAATTTAAATCGGTTGCAGCAAGTGAATGATAGGCGATTGTATTCCAACCTAACGTATGAGTTTGCTCGAGTACTCGATAAGCACGCCGCGCGTATGGCCGCAAAAGGGCTGGCGGCGTTAATTGATGGGTTATGGTTACGTAGTGCATTGAGTAATGAAGCTTTTCCATTACAGGATGCGTTGACCATCACGAATGAGTATATCGATATGCAGCTCAGTCGGTCGCGGGATAGCTAAACCAAAAGAAACGTTTTAATAGGAGGGAGATATTATGCACGAACCACAATTACATAAACTTTATATTCATGGTGGTTATGTAGATAGCTCACAACCGGAATGTGGGCAGTTTGATGCAATTAACCCAGCGAACGGTGAAGTGATCGCTCGTTTACAATCGGCGACACATGAAGACATCGATTGGGCGGTGGAAAGTGCCAAACAAGGGCAAAAGATATGGGCATCAATGACGGCAATAGAGCGTTCACGCATCTTACGTCGAGCAGTTGATATTTTACGTGAACGTAATGACGAGTTGGCTCAGTTAGAAACATTAGATACTGGCAAGCCACTTTCAGAGACGCGTTATGTGGATATTGTGACGGGGGCGGATGTTCTCGAATACTACGCCGGTTTGATCCCCGCTTTAGAAGGCGAACAGATCCCATTACGCGATAGTTCATTTGCCTATACGCGCCGTGAGCCGTTAGGTGTTGTCGCTGGTATCGGTGCTTGGAACTACCCTATCCAAATCGCACTTTGGAAATCTGCTCCTGCTTTAGCCGCAGGTAATGCCATGATCTTTAAGCCAAGTGAAGTGACCTCATTGACCGCACTCAAATTAGCGGAAATTTACACAGAAGCAGGGCTACCTGCCGGTGTGTTTAATGTGGTGACAGGAGGAGGCGCTGATGTGGGCCTATGGCTGACGGAGCATCCGGGCATTGCCAAAATTTCCTTCACAGGTGGCGTGCCTACAGGTAAAAAAGTGATGGCAAATGCCTCTGGGTCAACTCTAAAAGATGTCACGATGGAGTTGGGGGGGAAATCACCACTGATTATTTTTGATGATGCAGATCTGGATAAGGCTGCTGATATTGCCATGATGGCTAATTTTTACAGTTCGGGGCAAGTTTGTACTAATGGTACGCGGGTCTTTGTTCCAGAACATTTAAAAACGCAATTCGAAGAGAAGATCCAACAACGTGTTGCACGTATCAAAATAGGCTCGCCTATTGATGATGAAACCAATTTTGGCCCGCTAGTGAGTTTTGCTCATATGGAAAATGTGTTGCGTTATATCGAAATTGGTAAACAACAAGGGGCGAAACTGCTTTGTGGAGGTGAACGCCTCACAGAAGGTGAGTTTGCTCAAGGCGCGTATGTATTACCTACGGTATTTACCGACTGTTCTGATGATATGCAAATCACTCAAGAAGAGATTTTTGGCCCTGTGATGAGCATTCTCAGTTACCAATCTGAAGATGAGGTGATTGAACGCGCGAATAACTCGCTATATGGCTTGGCAGCGGGGATCGTGACTTGTGATTTATCCCGTGCACATCGTGTCATTCATCAATTAGAAGCCGGAATTTGTTGGATTAATACATGGGGTGAATCACCCGCGCAAATGCCTGTCGGGGGCTATAAGCACTCAGGGGTTGGCCGTGAAAATGGCTTAGTCACACTACAAAATTATACTCAAATCAAATCAATACAAGTCGAACTTGGGGAGTTTGCATCCGTATTTTAATTTCTTATTTTTAATTTGACTGAAACAGAGGAGATAACAATGGTCTATGACTACATTATTATCGGTGCTGGTTCAGCCGGTAACGTTCTTGCTACCCGCCTGACAGAAGATTCTGATGTTACTGTGCTGCTCCTTGAAGCTGGAGGACCGGACTACAGGTTCGATTTTCGTACACAAATGCCAGCGGCATTAGCATATCCATTACAAGGTCGACGCTATAATTGGGCCTATGAAACTGATCCTGAACCTTACATGAACAACCGCCGTATGGAGTGTGGGCGCGGAAAAGGGCTTGGGGGGTCATCGCTGATCAATGGTATGTGTTATATCCGAGGTAACGCATTGGATTTTGACGGGTGGGCGCAAACTCCAGGTTTAGAAGACTGGAGTTACCTCAATTGTTTACCTTATTTTCGCAAAGCGGAAACGCGGGATATCGGTGCAAATGATTATCATGGTGGCGATGGTCCTGTCAGTGTGACTACGCCTAAAAATGGTAATAACGTCTTGTTTCATGCCATGGTTGAAGCGGGGGTTCAGGCTGGCTATCCAAGAACAGATGACCTAAATGGTTATCAACAAGAGGGCTTTGGTCCAATGGATAGAACGGTAACACCAAAAGGGCGTCGTGCGAGTACGGCTCGAGGTTATCTCGATCAGGCTAGAAAACGTAAAAATCTGACCATTATTACCCACGCCACTACAGATGTTATTGAATTTGAATCGAAAAAAGCGGTTGGCGTGAAATTCTACCAAGGGAGCAGTAAAACTGCCGTGCATGCCAAAGCCCGTAAAGAGGTGCTTTTGTGTGCTGGCGCCATTGCTTCACCTCAAATATTGCAGCGCTCAGGTGTAGGGCCAGAAGATGTGCTCAAAGAGTTTAATATCCCCGCGGTGCATGTGTTGCCTGGGGTAGGGCAAAATTTGCAAGATCACCTTGAGATGTATTTGCAATATGAGTGTAAGCAGCCCGTTTCGCTCTATCCAGCATTAAAATGGTATAACCAACCCGCTATCGGTGCGGAGTGGTTGTTTAAAGGAACGGGTATCGGTGCTAGTAACCAATTTGAGGCGGGCGGATTTATCAGGACAAGTGATAAGTTTGCATGGCCAAATATCCAGTTCCACTTTTTGCCTGTTGCAATTAATTACAACGGCAGTAATGCAGTAAATGTACATGGTTTCCAAGCTCACGTAGGCTCTATGCGTTCGCCGAGTCGAGGGCGTGTGAGGATAAAGTCAACGGATCCTTACCAACACCCGAGTATTTTGTTTAATTACATGTCGAGTGAGCAGGATTGGGAAGAGTTCCGTGCCGCCATTCGCATTACCCGCGAAATTATGGCTCAGCCAGCATTAGACCCGTACCGAGGTGAGGAAATTAGCCCCGGTAAGCATGTTCAATCAGACGACGAGCTTGATGCTTTTGTCCGCGAGCGCGCTGAAACGGCATTCCATCCTTGTGGCTCTTGTAAGATGGGATACGATGAAATGGCGGTCGTTGATGGTGCAGGTCGTGTACATGGCCTTGAAAATCTAAGAGTGATTGACGCTTCAATCATGCCTTTGATTATTACAGGTAACTTGAATGCAACGACAATTATGATTGCCGAAAAGATGGCGGATAAAATCCGTGGGCGTGAACCCTTACCGGCAAGTCAGGCTGATTATTATGTTGCAGGGGATGCCCCTGTTCGCCAGCTATAGTTGCATTAATCTATCAATGGCCCCAGCCAGCGAAGGGGTCATTTTTCGACTGACCAAAAAAAATCATCGAAAAAAGCCCTCAATAAAGAGGGCAAATAAAGCGAAAACGAGAACTTCTGTATAGCATTTATTTTTTACTTACCATAGCAGACCAGTTAGCGAATCCATCGGTAACGCCATGGAGAGTGGAATATTGAGAACAACCTCACTATTTAACACCATGATGACGCTTATTTGACTGATTTAACTAACCACGCCAAATATCCACTGTCGACCTGATCCAAATCGAGGCTAATCAATTCAGGAGTTTCGTATGGGTGGATTTCCTTGATAGCAGAAAACAATTCAGCTTGGTTTTTATTAGTAGATTTAATGAGTAACAGTACCTCTTTATCTTGTGCGATCTCGTTCTTCCATTGATAAATGGAGGTTATCTCAGGCAGTAATGAAACACAGGCCGCTAAGCGTCTATCTAATAACTGTTGAGCAATCTTGACCGCATTATTTTGGCTGTTTGTTGTACATAAAATAATGCAAGGTTGGTGCTCTTTATAACAATTTACATCATGCTTTATCATCTATATTTCCTTAGAATAGTTATCTAATTCAGAGTGTCCATGATTAAGATTAGATTAAATAACCACAATATGTATGAAGTTTAATCAAGTGATAATTGTAATGTAGTGGTAAATAGTTTCCTACTAGACTATCTAATAAGATATAAGGTTATTAAAACATCTAAGTACTCATTGATGAATAGCGTGTTATTTGTACATTTAACTCTAAATTTTTGAATTTGTTATTTAATGCTATTTAGCAAAATTAAGATTATTTGTATGAATAATTCGATTCAGCCTGCATTTTTACCTATTGTAATATAAATAAATCATTGGGTTTTGTATATTGTTGATGTTTCAACGTCTATTTTAAATTAAATAAACAATGTTTTTTGTATGGTTAATTATTTAAGGCAATAAACGTGCTTTTTATATGAATGTTATACATTGTCGTTGTCGTTTATAAAATAAAAGTTAATATTATGATGGTTCCTTGTTAAATACTATTAGTAAATTGTTGTAATTACTAATTACTCTTTGTTACTAAATTTAAATCGTTTTTTATATGTAAAAATAGCTATGTCAATGATAACGATCAATGTCTGCCAAAGATATTTAGTTAACATATTTGTAATGATAAAAAATATATTGCTAAGAATTTTTTATTTCCATCTTAAAAACATGTATGGATGCCCGATATGAATAAACTGACCCCATTAAAACCTATACCTACATTGATAGCAGTTGCAATCACACTTATTATTTGGTTCCTAATCCCTGTTCCCGAAGGTGTTAATCCCGATGCTTGGCATCTATTAGCACTCTTTGTTGGAACGATCGCCGCAATTATTGGTAAAGCCCTTCCTATTGGCGGTGTTTCCATTATTGCCATTGCTTTAGTGGCTGCAACGGGAGTGACTAATCCAAACTCCACAAAGGATGCGATAGCGGATGCGTTAAGTGGTTTCTCAAATGACCTGATTTGGTTAATCGGTATTTCTATTATGGTTTCAATGAGCCTAAATAAAACCGGATTAGGCGCGAGGATTGGCTATTATGTTATTTCCTTATTTGGTAAAAAAACATTAGGTATTGCTTATTCACTGGCGATTGCAGAAACAGTACTTGCGCCAGTGACCCCAAGTAATACTGCGCGTGGCGGGGGGATCATTCACCCTATTATGCGCTCCATTGCGGATAGTTTTGGCTCTAAGGCCGATGATGGTACTGCCGGTAAAATAGGGCGTTATCTCTCTTTGGTTAACTATAATATTAACCCGATTACTTCAGCGATGTTTATTACCGCGACGGCGCCAAACCCTTTAATTGTCAGTTTGATTGTCAGCGAAGCTGGAGGAGCAAATGAATTAACTTGGTCAATGTGGGCGCTAGCAGCATTTGCACCTGCTTTGGTGTCGTTAATTTTGATGCCGTTAGTTATCTATTTCATGTATAAACCTGAAATTACGTCAACCCCTGATGCGCCTAATTTTGCAAAACAGCGTTTACAACAATTAGGCCCAATTTCATTACCAGAAGTTATTACGCTTGGCGTGTTTGTGCTATTACTGGTGATGTGGGCAGGTGTACCCGAACACGTATTTGGACCTGCTTATAAGATTAACGCAACAACCGCCGCATTTATTGGACTGGGTATTTTATTAGCCACGGGCGTCATCAATTGGGATGATGTATTAAAAAACAAAGGGGCTTGGGATACCGTTGTTTGGTTTGCTGCTTTGGTGATGATGGCAAGTTTCTTAGGTAAGCTAGGTTTAATTAAATGGATGTCCATCTCAGTAGGGACTTCAATCGATAATATGGGATTGAGTTGGGTTTGGGGAGCATTAATCCTTGTGCTTATCTATGTCTACTCACATTACTTCTTTGCGAGTACAACCGCCCACATTACCGCGATGTTTGCTGCTTTCTTTGCGGCTGGTTTAGCGCTTGGCGCTCCACCGATGTTACTCGGCTTAACCTTAGCATTCTCCTCTTCTTTGATGATGTCTCTGACCCATTACGGCACAGGAACTGCCCCCATTATTTTCGGTTCAGGCTACGTAACACTCGGCGAATGGTGGAAAGCCGGATTTGTGATGAGTGTCGTCAACCTTATTATCTGGATTGGTTTAGGCAGTATTTGGTGGAAAGTCTTAGGTTTCTGGTAATTCATTACTCAAACAAAAACCGCAATGGCCGGAGAAGATCCCGGCCATTTTTTTGTTTAGTAGGATGTCAACAGTAATACAATAGCGGTAGAGATACACGCCGCTAACATCACTTTAGACCAACTGAGATTGAACGATGAGTTCATGGCATTTTTCCATAACAAGCTAATTTCAGCAGGATGAGCATATTTGCGTGTATTAATAGCGCTTTTTATCTGACTAATTTTCTCTGAATCGCTATATGGATGTTTATGTGTGATTGACATATCGACCTACCTTTTTGAGCTGATGCGTAATGTGCTCACTGCATCAAGCCATTGATTAATTATCTATTTGCATTATGTCACCCCAAAATTTCAGAAAAATTGACCAGTTTAATGGCATATTTCCCCATTTATTCGATGAGAAAACAGTCAATAGGAAGGAATAGTGATTGATAACTGTATTTTATTAATGTCATTGGCGTGTTAAGAGGAAATGAAGAGGTTTTCAAAGCCCTATTTAATCAAGAGGCAAAATAGAGATTGGCATAAATGGTATAGACAGTATGATGATGACAATAATGTCGTGATTGATAGGTAAAATAAAATATGCAGTCGCAAAGGAAAGCCGAACTATTTTTAGTGCTGACCACTTTTATTGCCGCATGGGGATGGATTTTTTCTCGTGAAGCTGTACAAGGCATGCCAATATTTGCTTTTTTAGGTAGTCGTTTCTTATTGGCGGCGATCATTCTAGCCCCTTTTTGTTGGGGGAAACGCCATCATATTCGCTTGCAACAACTACCGAGTATTTTGATGACGGGGGGATGGATGGCCCTCAACCTCGTTTTATGGATTTATGCCGTTGCTACAACAGACTCGCTAGGTGAGGGCGCGTTTATCATGAGCCTAGCCATGCTGTTTGTGCCGTTAGTGGGTTGGGTGCTTTTAAAAATACGGCCGACACGTTATTTTTGGCAAGCGTTACCTGTTGCAGTATTAGGCTTAGCGTGTTTAACCCTGTTTAAGGGGCAAGTTCAGTTTAAGAGTAGTCAACTTTGGTTTTTAGCTGCCGCAATCGTTCAAGCCATTTATTTCTGCTATACCAGCGTCTATGCGCGTAGTGTTCCTGTTTTACCTTTAACGGCTATTCAGTTGGCTTGTACGGGCGTGGTTGGTTTGACGTTATCTCTTTTATTAGAGGAGTGGCCAACCACGTTAGCGCCATCGATATTGATGTGGTTTATTGCCAGTGTGGTGATAGCAACCAGCTTACGTTTTATTTTGCAGTTGATTGGGCAAAAAAATACCACTGCCGCGAACGCTGCCATTATTATGATTTTAGAACCGGTGATGACCGTGTTTGTTGCTACCATTTGGTATCATGAACGGATGCCAATGATCCAAATAATAGGTTGTATTCTTATTTTAAGTGCTCTCTTTTATTATCGATGGCGCTCTTTTCGTGCATTATCAAAATAAGACTTTTACTAAAAATAGTCCTTATAATAGAGATTTTTTAAATTAAAGCAGCTATTATTATTTACATGAGAAAGGTATGGGTAATTAATCTAAATATGACTCTCTTATTTAAATTTTTTAGATTAATAGTAATGCAAACTAAATTTATAATAGGCTAAAGATGAAAAAGATCGCATTAATTTTGGGTATGGCAGGCATTATGACATTATTAGCAGCATGCTCGGACGATAAAGCCGAAATCGCTGAATCTAAAAAAGTTTTTGTGAGTGATTGTGTGAAAGCGTCTGGGAGTCCAGCCGGTGAAACCGCAGATGCTATTAGCGCAATTTGTGCCTGTGCATATGACAAAACAATCGAAAAATACGGTTTGAAAGAATATAAACGTATTGAAGGTGAATTAGCGAAATCAGCAACAGCAGAAGCTGATTTTCAAAAATCAATGGTTGAATTTGTTAATCAGTGTACAAAAGCTGAGCGTTAATTAAGATATATCACAGCGGTAAGTGTCTTGTTACCGCTGTGACTATTATTATGCGCTAAATAACTTTTTATATTGATAAGGCGCACTGCGTAAATATTGTGGTGCAACACTGATATTTTGCCCTAGTTGCGCTGCCGCATGCCAAGGCCAACGAGGGTTGAAGAGTATCCCTCGACCGATTGATACAAAATCCGCTTGCCCAGTAGCGATTATCGCTTCGGCTTGATTAGGCTCAGTAATAAGGCCGACGGCAATCACCG
Source organism: Providencia sp. PROV122 (assembly GCF_028482365.1). Classification (NCBI taxonomy): domain Bacteria; kingdom Pseudomonadati; phylum Pseudomonadota; class Gammaproteobacteria; order Enterobacterales; family Morganellaceae; genus Providencia; species Providencia sp. PROV122. The sequence continues at coordinate 86,431 of NZ_JAMPQI010000008.1, forward strand.
GCATCATTGTATGCTCATGAATAGCTTGAGCGAGTGGCACTTGGTAATTGGGGCTAATAGGGATCTGCTGCTCAGACGATAACCCCCCTGACGAGACGTGTATATAATCACAGCCTAGTTCTTCGAGTTGTTCAGTAAGTTCAATGGATTCAGGAACCCCCCATCCACCACTAACCCAGTCGGTTGCAGAAATTCGAACGCCAACAGCAATATTGGGATTAACTGCATCTCTAACCGCACGAAATACATCGATTAATAGACGACTGCGGTTTTTAAAATTGCCCCCATATTCATCTTGGCGCTGGTTCGCGATTGGCGATAAAAATTGATGCAATAAATAACCGTGGGCTGCATGGATTTCAATAACATCAAATCCCGCATATTCTGCACGTTTAGCCGCATCGACAAATTGTTGTTGGATGTCGTGGATCTCTTGTTTGCTCAGTTCTCTTGGCGGGTGTGAATGACCAAAAGGCAAGTTTGACGCAGAGACCGTTTCCCAGCCATTTTGTTCTTGTTTAGAGAGGCTCTGACCACCCAGCCAAGGGAGATCTGTTGAGGCTTTTCTACCTGCATGAGCGATTTGAATACCTAAGCGTGCATCAGCAAATTGCCTGATATCTGCTAACATGTTTTTTAGGGCGGTTGCCTGTTCATCATTCCAGATACCGAGATCTTTATAGGTGATACGCCCAGCGGGGGTGACTGCGCTAGCTTCGACAATAACTAACGACGCCCCTGAAAGCGCGAGATTCATATAGTGTGAATGATGCCAAGCGGTTGGCATGCCGTCGATGGCGGAATATTGGCACATCGGTGGAACAATGATCCTGTTTTTTAGGGAAATTTGCCCCAAAGCTGCGGGGGAAAATAGGAAGCTCATCTGTCTTGTTCCTTAGTGATCATGATTAATTTATCCATGATACAAGTAAGTTCAGTATCATTTTGTGCTGTTCATGTGGTTTTTTACAGTTAAAGCTCAATTCTATTAGTCACAGAATAATGCAAGTAGATAAGTATAAATTTGAGAACTATGTGAAAAAGTATAATTTTCTGTCTGTTTCTCCTCATTGTGAAAATAAAACACTAAAAAAAAATAGAAAACATAAACTAGTTTGATAATTAAAAATAATTACCCTCTTATAATCGCCAGCTTAGCAATTAAGTAAATAAAAAACAATTAATATTGGTATTAATTTTAATTAATGGTTTTAATGGTGCTAATAGCGTTTTGCTCTAAATTTTTATCTTAAACGCTGATTTTTATGGCTAATTTTTAGGTTGTTATTCAGCAAAAAAATGATCTAGCTCTTGCGAAAATTAATTTTGATTTATATAAGGTCAGGGAGATAGATGTGTATTTACCGTATATTCAAAATGCATATCGCAACATTGAAAATATACAATGGAATAAATTAATACTCGTTTAAGTGTATTTAATTTTTACCTTAAAAATATAATTCTAATAAGGAACTCAATGTGTTAACAATTATCGGTATATTGATCATTCTTTCCATCGTCACCTTGCTTATGATGGGAAAAGTTAGCCCTATCATTGCAATGTCTTGTATTCCTTTTATTGGCGCCCTGATTGCAGGGTATTCAATCCCTGAAATTTCAGCTTTTTTTGAAAGCGGTATCAATAAAGTCTCTAAAGTGGCGGCGATGTTCCTGTTCGCTATTTTATTCTTTAGTTTGATGAAAGATTTGCATATTTTTGATCCTCTTATCCGTTTGATGGTCAAAATGACGCGAGGCAATGTGATCATTGTGTGTGTGATGACCACACTAATTGCGGGTGTCGTGCATTTAGATGGCTCTGGTGCCGCGACATTCCTGATTATTATTCCAGCACTGCTGCCTTTATATCGCCAGCTCGGCATGAGCCCTTATTTAATGTTGTTATTGATGTGCGCCAGTATGGGGATTATGAACATGGTGCCATGGGGTGGCCCATTAGGCCGTGCTTCTGCGGTGACAGGCATTGATGCCGCAACGTTATGGCAAAGCTTGATCCCTGTGCAGATTATCGGTATGGCTGGTGCTGTGGTATTCGCAGTAATTATGGGTTTACGTGAGAAACGCCGTATTGCCGCTGCTGCACTTAAAGGCACAAGTCCGTATCTGATGGACTCTTTATTGCCTGCTAATGAGCAAATAGCGGATGTGAATGAACAAATAAACAAGCCACAAAAGCCATGGATTAACGGTGGGTTAATTGTCGCTTCTATTATTTGTCTGGCATTTGGACTGTTATCGGCGCCTTATGTGTTTATGATTGCGTTATCAATCGCCTTGCTGGTTAACTTTCCTAATCCGAAAGATCAAATGAAGGTTCTCTCTGAACATGCCCCACAAGCGTTAGGCATGGTCGCGATTATTCTCGCTGCGGGTGCTTTCCTCGGTATTTTGTCGGATGGGGGAATGCTAAAATCGATCGCTGAAGATTTAACGGCAATATTACCAACAGAATGGGTCTCTAAAATCCATATCTTTGTTGGCATCCTCGGCGTACCGATGGATATTTTCACCAGTACCGATGCGTATTACTTTGCTCTGCTACCTATTATTCAGCAAATCGCTGAAACGGCTGGTGTAGACCCCTCTTCGGTCGTATATGCAATGGCAATTGGTAATAACGCCGGAACATTTGTTAGCCCATTCTCACCAGCTGCATGGTTGGCAATGGGGCTTGCTGGAATTGATATGGGGCGCCATCTGCGCTATTCATTCGGTTGGATTTGGCTGTTTAGCTTCTTCACCTTAGCGGTAGGTGCTGTACTCGGCTTATATTAAGCCACAGGTTAGCCCTTTAATGCATCGGTGTGCCCCTTAAGATAAGGGGCACATTGTCATTTTTAACGTTTAAAATTGAGGGAAAGGGGCTAAACAGCGCGACACAGCAAAAGTGAAAGTGGGCTGATACGCGATGAAAGCCACTCCATTACCGTCATAGATTCAGATTAAATTGATAGCCTTTTACTTGACAGTTAGGCTAGAATCGGCCTGTTTTTAAATGAATTTGTTACTTTTGAATAAGTAACACCCCATAACGAGGCCGTTCCGCGGGAGAGATATGTAATACCAACTCTTGATTTCTCACACAACACAGAGGCAAATCTTGCTAAAGGATTTGTTGTTTTTCCTATTTCTGTAGAGAAAGCATGATGAATATGCAATCAAGAAAGTATGGTAGAACGTATCACTATCCGTTCTCACCTGGCACCACCAGTGATGATCGTATTAATAGCGATTGGTGGTCGCACATCCAGAATATTGAACAACTGGTACATACCGAAAAACTCGATGGTGAAAATAATTGCTTAAGCCAATATGGGGTTTTTGCTCGCTCGCATGCTGCGCCAACACAGTCAGCATGGAGCCAACAGATCCGCCAGCGCTGGCAGTTAATTAAAAACGATTTAGGGGATATCGAACTGTTTGGCGAAAACCTCTATGCGATACACTCTATTGAATATCAACATATTGAAGATTACTTCTATGTTTTTGCCGTGCGACAAGGTGACTATTGGCTTAGCTGGGAAGAGGTGAAGTTTTATGCCGCTCTATTTGATTTTCCAACAGTGCCGGAGCTAACCCTCAAGATTGATAGGCAACTTGGGCCACAGGCTTATGCGGCTCAGCTTAGTGAGGCCGCTTCACAAGATAGCCTTTTTGGGGCTTGTGATACGTTTACTCAGCAACCTTGTAGTATGGAAGGCATTGTGACTCGCGATAGCCGCCGTTTTTTGGTCGCTGATTTTATGCAGCATGTCTTTAAATATGTGCGAAAAAACCATGTTAAAACCGATATTCATTGGAAAAGACATTGGCAGCGAGCGAAGTTAGCGTTCGAACGCCAAAAGGGGGAAGTATGAGTTGGCAATTGACTGAACAACGCGCATGGTCACAGCTAGAGGCGCAATTTGATTTTGTGCGTGATATGCGAGGCGTACCGCAAGATGCGCTGCATCATGCCGAAGGTGATGTGGCAACACATACACAAATGGTTTTAGCAGCACTCGAAGCATTACCTGAATACCAACAACTCCCTGTTTTACAGCAAAATATCGTTTGGGCAGCAGCACTGCTGCATGATGTTGAAAAGCGTACGACAACACGAGAAGATGAAAACGGGCGTATTATCTCTCCTGGTCATGCGAAAAAAGGTGAATTATCTGCTCGACGCATTCTTTATCGAGAGGTTGAAACCCCGTTTGCGATACGTGAACAAATCGCCGCTTTAGTTCGCTATCATGGCTTACCTTTATGGTTGATGGAAAAAGTCGACCCTGAGCGGGCGCTATTTGCTGCTTCTTTACGTGTTGATATGTCACTGCTGTGTTTATTAGCAAAGGCGGACGTATTGGGGCGCATATGCCAAGATCAGTCGGAACTCTTGTCTCGCATTGAAATATTTGAGCTATTTTGTCGCGAACAGGGGTGTTGGATGCAACCAAAAGCTTTTGCTTCGGCGGCTGGGCGTTTCCACTATTTTCATCACCAGCGTGGCACTACGGATTACGAGCCTTTTGAGGAGCAAGGAAGCGAAGTGGTTATGCTGTGTGGCTTGCCGGGAATGGGAAAAGATCACTTTATTGCTCAGCATTATCCGCAATGGGAAGTGGTCTGCCTTGATGAAATTCGTCGCGCGCATAAAATCGATCCTGCCGATAAAAATGCGCAAGATTGGGTCGCTCAACAAGCGAAGGAGCAGGCGAAAGTCTTGTTACGTGCAAAAAAGGACTTTATTTGGAATGCAACTTCACTGAGTGCGTCATTAAGAGCCAGTATGATCGGTTTGTTTGCCCGCTATCAGGCGAAAATCCACCTTATTTATTTGGAAGTTCCCTACAAGCAGTGGCAACAACAAAATCGTCAACGTGACTACGCCGTGCCAGAAAAGGTAATGGAGCGTATGGCAAGTAAATTAGAATTGCCAACACCTGATGAGGCTCATCAAGTTTCTTATGTGATCCAAGGGGAATTTCAGTCACACTAGTTAGAGAAAGGTGACGCCTATAATAGATAGGCGTCATGTGTCAGAGAGATAACCGATTAAGGAACATACACATCCCCGGAAAATAGCTTTCGCGCCGTTCGAATAATGGAAGCTTGTAACCCTTCTGGGAAGTCGCCTTGCTGATTGAGCGAAACATCAAAATGACCACTGAGGTGTTCAATCGAGATATGTTGCATATCGACATTTTTTGTTAAATAACGCTTGATGACGCTATTTTCTAAGATGGTGCCTGTCGCTATTGCAATGGCGCCTGTAACAGCTAATGCACCGTGACACTTATGAGGCATAAAATAGCGAACGTTAACCGTTCCACCATGAATTGCAGGGGAAACCAGAACAGGCTTGGGGATCACTTTTTGGCTGACATCACCTAATCCCATCGCAAGGCCAGCTTGGCGGCGGATGCTCTCTAGGCGCTGCATAAACGCCTTATCCGCTTCAAGTTGAGCCGCGCTCTCATAACCCGTTTTGTTTAATTGAGGGGCGTCAATGAGCACAATTGGCATCGCCATATCGATACAACTGACTTCGACGCCATCGAAAGTATCAATGGCATGGCCCGTGGGGAGTAGTTTTCCAGTTTTTGTACCACACGCATTTAAAAATGTGAGGGCGATAGGGGCAGCATGACCAGGAACGCTTGCAATGGTGGTATCACCTTCATAAACAATATGACCATTTGGTGTTTGTACTGTGGCGTTGACGAAAGTATTCGTATTGATATTACGAATTCGGATTGTTGTTTCATCACCTGTTATAGGCATTAACCCTTTTTCGATGGCGTAAGCGCCAACGGCACAGAGAATATTGCCACAATTAGGCGCGGTATCAACAATACGTTCCGTCACTGAAACTTGAGCAAATAAATAATCAATGTCGGCATCAGGGTGGGGGGAGCGGCTAATGATTGCCACTTTACTGGTTTGAGGGCTACCACCACCAATACCATCAATTTGCAGTGCGTGGCCCGATCCCATAATAGCTAATATGAGTTCATCGCGCTCTTGGATATTCTTTGGTAGGTCATCTGCTAATAAAAATACGCCTTTAGATGTGCCGCCACGCATCAACATACAAGGTATTTTTTTCATGTATTTTCCTATTTAGAGTATTGCTCATTTATTATTTATGCTGTTGATGGCATGAAATAAAAACAATCGCTGCCGGTAGCACAGCAAAATAATAGGAAGAGGGCATTTTATATTTAAATGGGATCTCATAAGCTCAGATCCCATTGTTAATTTAATTTGTATTCAGATTATTATTTTCTAAATTAAACCGGAGCTGATTAATATTTCCCACCAGCCTAAACCAATTGTCATATGTACCAGTAAACTTAAGAATGCAACGATACCACCTATAATCCACCAAGAACGAATATCGTTGTAGCCAGCACCGAAGACGATTGGTGCTGCCGCGCCTCCGTAGTGGGTTAAGCTGCCACCGTAAGCATTCGAGAAGAGTAGACCGAGGGCTAGCAGCATTGGTGGTGCACCCGCAACCATACCGACAGTTGCAAACACAGGCACCATTGCAGCGACATAAGCACCGCCAGACGCGAAGAGGTAACGTATCGCAACACTGATAAACATAATCACAAAGAAGGCAAGCATGGTTTGATCACCGAATGAGAGGTGTTGACCCATAACATTGGCTAACCATTCGAAAAAGCCAGCTTTTGTCAGTACACCAGACATCCCGATGATACCGCCGTACCAAATCAAGGTATTCCAGCCACCTTTATTTTTTAGCACATCATCCCAAGTCACAACGCCCAGAATTAATGTCAAAGCCATAACACAAATCGCAACCGTGGAAGCACTGACACCAATTTTATCGGCAAAGATCCAACCCGCTAAAGCTAATAGGAACACAATACTCAACAGCTTTTCTCTTACCGTCATGGGGCCAAGCTCTTCTAAACCTTTTGCGGCGATCTCTTTGTTGTTGACCTTTTTTAACTCAGGTGGATAAAGCTTATAGATAATGAATGGCGTTAAAATGAGCATGATAAGACCCGGAACTGCGGCTGCAAGCGCCCAGCCTCCCCAACTCAAACTAATGCCCATAATATCGCTCATCATCGCCAGTGCTAACGCATTTGGAGCCATAGCTGTTAGGAACATATAGCTGGTGGTTTTTGTCACCATATAAACGTTCACTAAAAGGTAGTGACCTGCTTTTCGAGGGCTTTTTTCGGGATCTGAACCCAGAGCCACAGCCACACTGTTAATGATAGGGAAAACAATCCCACCAGCACGCGCGGTATTGGAGGGGGTTGCAGGCGCGATAATTAAGTCAAGGATGGCAGTCACATAGCCAAGACCTAATGTCGTACTACCTAATTTACCAATTAAAACATAGGAAAGTCGTTTACCTAACCCAGTGATCACGAAAGCAGCACTGAGTGTAAACGCTGCAAAGACTAACCATGTTGTACCCGAAGCATAACCACTTAAGACCTCGCTCACTTTGACATCTTTAGTGCCAGTCACACCGATGATCGTTGCACTTGCAGCAATGGTGGCTAACAATATTACAGGTTCAGAATAAGGTTTTAGTACCAGCCCGACGATAGCGGCTAAGTAGAGACCAAATAGTAACCAAGCAATATGGGGTAGCCCCTCCGGCGTGGGAATAAGCGATATGATTATGGGAATCGCTATTAGAATAAATAGCTTCCATATTTTATCTTTTTGCATAGGCCAGTTTCCTTAATATTAATACTAAACTTAATTAATATTAAATTTTATGAACTTTAATATTATGAATTTGTTTAATGACAAATTTGGCATGCAGAGATTCGTTGAAGAGTGTCAATCTCTTCTTCAATACCAAATAAGTTATAAATTCGTTAAACTAATAATCAATATTTAATTAACATATCTTTATTAAAATGATTTTTAATTTTCCTATGTTGATTTAAATTTATTTTTTTATTAATGAGTAAAATGGATCCTGTCTTTTGAATAAGGTAACCGAGATAAAAACCACGTTAAAATAAGTAAATCAGCACTTCCTCCAGGACTTAAATTTTTTGCGATACATTGATTATCGAATGATTTAATTTTTTCTAAATCAGCAGAGGTTGTTAATCCACCTTGGTCGAGTAAAGTTTGCGCTTGTGTTTTTAACCATGCTAACCCTTCCAATCCACCACGATTGGCAACATTGGTATCATCATTGTTCGCCATTAATAGGATTAACGTTTCAAGTAATGCGAGTTCTTGTGGTTTACCTTCAACAAGTTGTTTTAAATAGTAGGGGAGCGATAAATTGACGACTAATTGATAACCACTTTCAGCTTCACCGCGCGCGCCTGTCAAACCGAAAGATTGATATAACCGCTGGCCTGCTGTAGGACGGATCGTTTTATGTTTTAGTTCCGCGGTAATGCCTCGGCACATTTGTGATACCCCATTACTGATACTCATGGCTGAAACGGGTTCATGCAGTGCTAATTGGCGACCAATAACGGTTAGTAGTAATCCAAGAGAAAATATTGATCCTTTATGGGTATTAACCCCTTTGGTGGATTGGAACATCGACTTTTCACAAGCTATACCAATAGGGCGAATAAGCGTCAAAACTTGCTCGATGGGGTACTGCTTATATTTGGCGCCTGCCAGTAAAAAGTCAGGAAAATGTTGTGCAATAGCATGAGCACTAAGATGAAAATCGGTCAGCGCCATGTCTTTATGAGCGCCAGTATTGAATTTATCAACTAACCCTGGTTTGGGGGTTAAATTGACTTCTGCCATCATGGCTTGCCAGCCGAGTTGGCTGTAGTAGTGCACGATCTCTTGTGTGAGTTGCTCTGTTTGCTCAATCGTGATTGGACGCATTGGCTAGCACCTCTATCTGATGAATAATTTCACTTAATGAATGAGCACGCTCTCGCGCACAGATCTTAGCTTCTTTTTCGCAGATTAAGCAGAGTCTAGGAGGAAGTTGCAGCTCAGAGCGCGAATATTGCCGTCCTTGTGCATCAAAGACATCAAAATCCCACAGGCGACCGACCGCTGATAACTCTTCTGCTTCAATTAAGGCAGTTTTAACCTCAATGGCATCGGCATCGACTGCCACGAAACATTCAGGGCCTGTTGGTAAAGCGAAAGATTGTTGTGCTAAAAGTACCCACTGCCTGCATTGAGCCACCTGTTTAAGCGCATTTAATCCCTGATTAAAGATTTGCCTGACAAGATGATTATCTTTAACAGGTCCAGGAAAAACGACAGTAAACGAAATCAGGGTTACCTGATGGAGACCAATCCATTGTTGTTGCCGAGCCTGACGAACATCACGGCTTGCCAACAATTCAGATAAAGAAATTTCAGGTTGCTCTATCGTATCAGGCAGTGGGTAAAACATGGTGTTACTCCTTAACCTGATGCACGACATCAATTACAGAGCCATCGCGATAACGAACTACTGCCACGACTTTGTCTGTAAATTCAATTGGATTAGGTTTACCCGTTAACAGTTCAGCTCGTTCGCGTAACCAATCAATGGAGACCGTTTTTATGCCCTGACTTTCCAATTGCTGTTTTAGCTCAGGACGGGCAGGGTTGACGGCAATACCATGGTCAGTGACGAGAATATCGACGCTAGAGCCGGGGGTAACACAAGTGATCACTTCATCGACTAAAGTTGGAATGCGACCACGTACTAAAGGTGCAACAATGATTGACAGTTTTGATGCAACCGCGGTATCACTGTGTCCGCCAGATGCACCGCGGATCACGCCATCTGAGCCAGTTAACACGTTGACATTAAAGCGTGTATCAATTTCGAGGGCGCTGAGTACAACAACGTCAAGCATATCAACAGAGGCCCCTTTTGAGTCAAAGCAAGCGTATTGATTGGCGCTGATTTCGATGTGATTCGGGTTGCGGGCGAGTGACATTGCCGCAGCACGGTCAAAACTCTGCACATCAATTAATTTGCGAATAAAGCCTTTTTCATGCAGATCAACAATCGTGGATGTGATACCCCCTAATGCAAAACCTGCACAGATGTTATGGCGACGCATTTTGTCTTCAAGGAAACGAGTGACGGCAAGTGAAGCACCGCCAGTCCCCGTTTGTAGTGAAAAACCTTCTTTAAAATAGCCTGATTTTTCGATGACGTCTGCGGCTGTTCGCGCAATCAGTAATTCACGCGGATTAGAGGTCATTCGAGTTGCATCGGCACCGATTTTGTCGGCATCCCCCACACGCGCTACTTTGACGATATAATCGACTTCATCTTGTTTGATGCTAGCAGGGTTATGTGGATAAGGGAGTAACTCTTCGGTTAGCATCACGACTTTATTTGCCGTTTCGGCATCAATTTTTGCATAACCTAATGAACCGCAACAAGCTTCACCGGTATAGCCATTGGCATTACCGTATTCATCACAAGATGGAACACCAATAAAAGCCACATCGATATTCAGTTCGCCGCTATGGATCAGGTTAGCTCGCCCACCATGCGAGTGAATCTGTACTGGTTCAGCTAATTCACCACGGGAAATGGCTTCTGCTAATGGCCCACGAATACCGGATGTGTAAATTTTGCGGATAACACCATGGCGAATATGTTCTACTAATGGGGAATGGCAAGCACTCAACGAGCTAGAAGCCAGAGTGAGATTACGGAATCCCATCTCTGCAATCACTTGCATGACAAGGTTGATGGTCAAATCGCCGCCACGAAAAGCATGGTGGAATGAAATGGTCATGCCATCTTTTAAACCTGAACGGCGGATGGCGACTTGCAAATCATCACACAGTTTGCGATTGCGGGGTTTTTGAACTTGTTGTTGTACTTTGCCAATATCTTTAAATTGACGAGGGGCATCGTCAGTTATATGGTCAAAATAGGCTGATACGCGTGCCTGGCGCTGTGTTATCGTTGTCATTTTCAATGCCTCACTCTTCTCGAATACCTGATAATGCCGCTCGTGAAAGCACTAAGCGTGCTCGGTCAATGACAGGGCCATCAACCATTTTTCCGTTCAGTGAAACCACACCACGGCCTTCTTGTTCCGCGGCATTGGCGGCATCAACAACGCGTTGGGCGTGATCCACTTCTTTTTGTGTCGGCGCATAAAGGTTATGAAGGAGTTCGATTTGACGAGGATTAATTAAGGATTTGCCATCAAAACCAAGTTGCTTAATGTGTGCGGCTTCTTTTAAGAAACCTTCTTCATTATTGGCGTCAGAGTACACGGTATCAAATGCTTGAATACCGGCTGAGCGTGCAGCTTGTAAAATGGCGCACCGAGCATAGAGGAGTTCAATACCGTCTGGAGACCGCTCGGTACGCAAATTGCGGACATAGTCCTCGGCACCTAATGCGATGCCAATAAGTCGGGGTGATGAGTGAGCAATGTTGACTGCCTGTGTGATCCCCATCGGTGATTCAATAGCAGCAAGCAAACCGGTGCTACCAGGTTCGCGACCACAGCTTTTCTCAATACGTAAAATTTCATTTTCGATATCAATAACATCTTGTGCTGTATCTGTCTTGGGTAAACGCACAATATCAGCACCACCGCGAACAACGGCTTCTAAGTCTGCGACGCCGAAAGCGGAATCCAGTGCATTGACACGAACAATGGTTTCAACATCCTGATATAAAGGGTGTTGTAGCGCATGATAGACCAAACGACGAGCCGTATCTTTTTCGCGCAAGGCGACGGAGTCTTCAAGGTCGAACATCAACGCATCAGCTTTGTAAATAAATGAGTTACTCAGCATTGCGGCATTAGAGCCCGGGACAAACAGCATGCTTCTACGCGTCCGAGTTTTTCTTTCCGGTGTCATTATTTGTCCTCCCAAGGCAATGCAGTGATATCACATGCTCTTGCAAGCAAGGCTTCTAGGCGCGCTCTAAGAACACATTCAAGGGCACCCTTATCATCAATAATGATTTGAGCGCCTTCAATTTCATGTTGTTCAATCAATTCAAGGACAATTTTTTCAATCGCATCACCAAACTGTTTCTCAACACTACTGCTGATTTGTATTGAAACTTCCTGCGTGTCTTCTAAGGGTTCTATTCGTACCATGACATCGCTTGATTCAAGCGTGCCTGCAACCGCTGCGTGGAGTATTTTCATAGTTCACCTGTGACTAATTCAGAATTTTCGATACGGTGAGGGGCCGATGTTGAACGGGAAGCTAACATATCCTCTAAATAGCGATAGGTTGCCTCGGGAACAATCGGCTTGATCGCCGCAAGATCTTTTTTAGCAAGCAGTCTACGAACTTGTGAGGCGGATACCGCCGTGCCGTCATAGACCATTCGCGGAAATTCAACCAGCTCAATAGGTGGATAACTAAGCGTGCGAGTTTCGAGCCAATAGCGCATGTCTTCGTTATATTGATTAGTGACTTTGCAAAAAGGCTCAGTGCCCACAAAACGGTGTGTGATCCCCAGTGCTGGTGCAATATATTGACGGAAAATTTTGATATCGATTTCGGTATAACAATTATCAACAACGGCTTTGTCCTTGATGAAATAGCAGGGAAAAGTCGCTCTTGAGATGATGTATTCAGAGCCTTTGTGGATAGTGAGATTTTCAATTCCTTTGGTGCCAGCTTCAATCAGTGCTAAGCGAACGCTATAAGGGAACCGTGAGGTATCTTCTTTGACGACAAATAAATGTAGCCAATCACAAGACTGAGCGGCTTTTTCGATTAAATAGCGGTGACCCAGAGTGAATGGATTGGCATTCATCACGATAGCACCTATTTTTTTGCCTTCTTTACGGTAGTTTTTTAAGTTTTTAATATAGCGTTTTAAGTAACAACAACTATTTTCCATTAATACCATGATATTTGGCACAGTAGCCAAAGTATGGAATCCACATTGTTGAAATAAACTTTCGTTTTGAGTTTTAGTATAAATGAAGAGATGGGTTGTATTATTTTCGTAGGCAAGGTTAACTAATTCAGTGGCTAATTTTAATGCAAGACCTTCACCACGAACATGATCACTGATAGCCACACATTTAATAACATTTTTAGCGAGGCCACCACATGCAATTAATTTATCATTGCGCGTAATTGTAATAAAAACGTCAATGCTTGAATCAATATCGAGGTCGTTCTCTTTTAAAAACTGAGCAATTTCAGCTAGTTTCCTGTTCTCATGACGTTTTACTTGGTGAAACGTTATGTTTTCGAACATATTAGTATCCTGCATCTCATATAGAGATGTTTTTAAGTTGTTACTAATGTTAAAGTTAATTAAATAAAACTCTTAATATTAATTTAATAAATAACTCATTAGCTTTTTATTTAATTATCCTTTTCGATATTAATATTAATGCTTATAGCATTATTATATTTGACCTGTTTCATGTTTCTAAAAGGAGTTTGTATTTGTTTAATGGTTTTTATGCACTTTATTATGGGATATGTTTTTTATTGCTTGGTTTTAATGGATTTAATTATTAATATGGTGTTTATTTGCTCGCTAAATCGAGTCTAGTGTGTGTTATTGGCTTGCTTTTCGTGTAACAATATTTTTACTTTTCAGTAGGTAACATAGGGTATCTCATGGCAAAAGAGCATCAACGTTCTCTATTTAGAAAAAATAAATCGATATCCTTTTCAGTACGGGTGTTCTTTTTGCTATTACTCGTTTCTGTCGTATTGACTTTTAGCCTAGGCAAGTATTTCACCGACACGGCAGAAAACCGTTTAATGGCCAATATTCGCTCTCTTGCCATGAGCCAGGCGAAGCTGATTGCATCGATGGAAGGTATCGTCCAATCCGTCAAAACCAAAGACATTCAAAGCCTCAAAGTGATTGCAGATCAACTAAATCAAGATTCAGATTATGATTATGTGGTGATAGGGGATGAAAATTCGATGCGCTTATATCACCCAAACCAAGAAAAGGTTGGCTTTAAAATGCAGTGGAATAAACCCGGTGCATTGGAACGAGGTGAAAGCTATTTTATTGACGGTGAAGGGTCTATAGGGAATGCTGTACGCGCAAAAACGCCGATATTTGATGAAAATAATAAGGTGATTGGGGTGGTGTCTATCGGGTACCTCACCAATAAAATTGAAACTTCCCGTAGTGAATTATTTGTACAAACGGGTGCCACCTTTTTTGGGGTTTTGGTCATCTTGCTTTTTTTGTCATGGGCTTTTACTCGGTTGATCCAACGGCAAATGCTGGGGATGGAGCCTGAGCAGATCGCGCAAATGGTGGTTATGCAAAAAGGGATCTTTGAAGCCGTTTTCGAAGGGGTGATTGCCGTTGATTGTGAAGGGCGCATCATTAATATCAATCACAACGCACGCAAAATGCTCTCCCTAAGTGAACCATCTAACCATTTGGTTGGGCGCGCTATCAGTGAGTTAGTGACGCCGGCAACATTTTTTATTAATGATATCTCTACCACACAACATGATGTCATATGTTCCTTCAATGGGTTAAATGTGATTGCAAACCGCATTGCATTACACGATGAAAATCACTTAATTGGCGCGGTCATTAGCTTTCGTAGCCAAAATGATATTGAATCTCTCAATTCCCAATTGACACAAGTACGTCAATACGTTGAGAATTTGCGCTCTTTGCGTCATGAACACCTTAATTGGATGTCAACGCTGAGCGGCCTTCTACAAATGAAGGAATATGATCAAGCACTAGCGATGATCAAAGGGGAATCTGAGTCACAACAGCAGTTGATTGATTCATTACGCAAGCAATTTGCCGATAAGCAAGTCGCTGGGTTACTGTTTGGTAAATATCACCGTGCCAGAGAGCTTGGGGTGCAATTGGTATTTATAGAAGGGTGCCAATTGAGTTCGTTACCGCCGTTACTTAGCAGTACAGAATTTTGTGCCATTTTGGGGAATCTTCTGGACAATGCGTTTGAAGCAAGCTTGAAAAATAATGAGGGTAATAAGCAGGTTGAGTTGTACCTTTCTGATGAAGGGAGCGAGTTTGTGATCGAAGTCGCGGATCAGGGCTGTGGTTTCCCTGCTGAAATGAAAGAGAGGTGGTTTGAAAGAGGTATGACAACAAAAACGGAGTCAGTCGATGGGCATGGCATTGGCTTGTATCTTGTGGCTTCGTATGTCAAAAGGTGTGATGGTGTGGTTATAATTGAAGATAATCAACCACATGGTACTCTATTCTCAATTTTTATTCCGAAAGTGAAGATGCAAAATGATTAAGATAAAAATCCTCATTGTGGAAGATGAACTCTTATTAGCAGAAATGCACGGTGAGTATATAAAATCCTATCCCGCTTGCGATAAAGTTTGGGTTGCAGGTGATTTGGCTCAGGCCAGAAAAATGATTGAATATATGAAGCCTGATCTCATCTTACTCGATAACTATTTGCCTGACGGTAAAGGCATTGATCTGGTTCATGAATTGATCCAAGAAAGAAACAATGCCGATATCGTATTTACCACGGCGGCGAGCGATATGGAAACTGTCTCAGAAGCTATCCGCTTAGGTGTGTTCGATTATTTGGTGAAGCCTATTGCTTATGAGCGCTTAGGGCAAACACTCGACCGCTATATTCAACGTAAATCAGTGTTACAGGCAGGGAGCAAAACGAATCAAAGCCAAATCGACGATATGTTTAATACTTATGCACGGGGGGAGGCCAAAGAGGAACTACCAACAGGCATTGATGCGTTGACACTCGAAAAAGTGCTCTCACTTTTTGCACAACCCGATGCGGAATATACCGCCGAGACAATTGCAGAAACAATTAAACTGAGCCGTACAACGGCACGCCGTTATTTAGAGTACTGCTTAGCTCAACATAAAATCGAAGCGGAAATTGAGTACGGCAAAGTAGGGCGGCCTCAACGAATCTACCGTGCCGTTCAAAAATAGCGGTTAATAACATCATGAAGTCTGCATAAACAAACAGCAAACCGTTTTTATGCAGACAAGCAGGATTATTTTTTAAGGTTATTTTCGAGGATCAACACTTTCTTTTCTGCTCTTTCATTTCCCTGAGAGGCGGCGAGCTTATACCAGTAAAGTGCTTTTCTATCATCCTGTTTGACGCCCATACCGTATTGGTAGCATGCTCCCGTGGCATATTGTGCGTCATTATTACCGTGTTGGGCTGCGCGAATAAACCAGTGACAGGCTTTTGCTTGGTCAGCAGGCACACCATCACCCCTCGCATAAATTAATGCTAAATTAAATTGAGCAGAAATTTCACCTTGTTCGGAGGCCAGTGTTAGCCATTTAATCGCGGATTTCACCTCTTTTTTCACCCCCTGACCATGCAAATAGAGCATACCTAAGCTATTTTGTGCGGGTGAAAAGCCCAGTTGAGCTGAGCGTGAAAAGTATTGATAGGCTTGCTGATAATCGGCTTTATCATACATGCCAGTGGCGGCTTGATAACCCAATAAATAAAGAGCTTGGGGATTATTTTGCTTTGCTAGCGACTGGTAGATTTGTTGTGCTTTTTGGGGGTCTTCAGTAACGGCAATGCCTTTTTCATACCAGTAAGCTAGCATTAATTCTGCGGGTTGAAAATGTTGTGCTGCCGCCTTAACCAACCAAGCTTCGGCTTGTTGTTTATTTTTAGGCAATAATTTATCAACGCCGCTCAGAGTATATTCAGCCATATTTAATTGGCCTAGAGGGTCGCCTGCTTCAGCCGCTTTTTTCATCCAAAACAGCATTTGTTCTGGGCTCTTATCGACACCATTGCCTTGTTGATACAGCAACGCAAGGTTAATTTGCGCTTTTGTAAACCCTTGCTGAGCCGACAAACGATACCACTTAGCGGCCTCCGTTAACTGTTTTTCGGATTGAAGCAGCATAGCAAGGTTAAACTGAGCTTCGGCTTGTCCGTCCTGCGCACTTTTGAGCAACAGTTGTTTGTCTTGAGGGGGAGACAAAGGTGCTGCATAACTGTTAAGCGCAAAGGCACTGCAAATAACGAACAGTGACAACAAAAATTTTTTCACTGAAGATCCTTTTATTAACGTATCTACCATAAGGTTAACTCGCTGTTTTCCCTAGCGCAATAAACAATCTCTTTCAGGTGGTTATCGCAAAATAGCTATTTGTGCTGCAAAAGGAATTTCTGGTGATAAAAAAATAAAAAATTATGAACCTTTTGTATGAGCTGGTGGTCTTAGTAATAAGTATATTCTGTTTGCTTGCGTAAACATTCATATATTTACCCTCAACATTCATTTCTTTACATGAAGTAATGCAATAATGCAGCTATGAAATGGTAGTTTTACTCGAAGTAACTAAGATCCTTAAGTAGAATGCATTATGCCCAGCCGATTTGCTGGGCTTTTTTTTATCTAACTTCCTTCAAATCCCACCTGATTAGTTCTGTGAATAGATAGATGGAGTGTGGTTCCATACGACTCCCATCGGCGTGATTAAATATCAAACAACCCATCCCAAATAGAGTATCCAATAATAGATTTTTTAGTCGGACGGCACTGTCATATAACAATCCACCGAGGGAAAGATATAAGGTTATTAATTGAAATGAGCTTAAGGTAAATTTAATTATCTTAGTTTTAAAATTAGCACAAAATGCTTAACATTCACGTATCAATTGGTTAATTAATATCCAGTATTAACTGTGTAAATTAGCTATAAAAGTGACCTTATTCACGATATCGAACTATTTATGGGGTAATTAGTACTAGCTAAATCTTTATTTTTGGTGCATAAATAGCGTATATTGCTTAATTGATTTTCGCATTTCTAGCGGTATTTATCACTATCAATGTTGAATAAATAATCAAATCTGCTTTAACTCATTGAATTTTATGTTTGTGATTCATAAGCATCCTATTACACACAGTGATGTCGAATTTGAAGGTTAATGTATCGGCGGGAAGTTAGTGAATTTAACGCGTTTAACCGGACAACTTTGGATTTTTAAACTGGAATTCTTGAGACAATAACAATGCTGAGGGTATAAACAGTACCCCATTTAGCTTTTTTTGCTTATGTACAGGTTGTCATAGAGGTAACTAGTGTCCACAACTAACAACAAAGAGGAAGTCAGTCTTAACGCGTTTAAGCAACCTCGCTCGTTCTATCTCATCTTTTCTATTGAACTTTGGGAACGTTTTGGTTATTACGGTCTCCAAGGGATCCTCCCTCTCTACCTAAGCCAAGTGCTGGGCATGTCAGAAACAGAGTCAATTACTTTGTTTTCTGCTTTTGCTGCATTAGTTTATGGCTTTGTTGCTATTGGGGGATGGTTAGGCGATAAAATTCTCGGCACAAAACGCGTTATCGTTCTCGGTACGTTAGTGTTAATTGCTGGTTATGCTTTCGTCGCATATTCAGGGCACGATGTCTCCATGGTGTATATCGGGCTAGCAACGATTGCTGTTGGTAATGGTTTATTTAAGGCTAACCCATCATCGTTACTATCCACTTGTTATGAAAAAGATGACCCGCGTTTGGATGGTGCATTCACCATGTACTATATGTCCGTTAACATCGGCTCTCTTTTCTCGATGTTAGCAACGCCTTGGTTGGCAAAACATTATGGTTGGGATATTGCCTTTTCCCTCAGTGTTGTCGGCCTCGTTATCACATTGATTAACTTCTTTATGTGTAAGAAATGGGTTGCCGATCATGGTTCTAAACCTGACTTTGCTCCAATAGTGATTTCTAAATTGCTAGTGACTATTGTAGGGGTTGTGGCTCTGATCGTGATTTCTACATGGTTACTGCACAATTTGGAGATCGCTCGTGCAGCATTGGGTATCATTTCGCTAGGGATTATTGTTATCTTTATTAAAGAAACCTTAGCGCTAAATGGCTCTGCACGTCGTCGCATGATTGTTGCACTTATTCTGATGTTAGAAGCTATCGTCTTCTTTGTTCTGTACAGTCAGATGCCAACCTCGCTTAACTTCTTTGCGTTACACAACGTTGAGCATGAAATATTTGGAATATTCTCTGTTGAACCAGCACAATATCAAGCATTAAACCCATTCTGGATTATTATTGGTAGCCCAATTCTGGCGGCAATCTACAATAAAATGGGCGATCACTTACCGATGCCACACAAGTTTGCTATCGGTATGTTGCTATGCTCGGCAGCCTTCTTGGTGTTGCCATTAGGTGCGAAATTTGCCAACGAGGCGGGGATAGTGTCTGCTGGCTGGCTCATAATTTGTTACGGTTTCCAGAGTATTGGTGAACTGATGATCTCAGGTCTCGGCCTCGCGATGGTAGCGCAATTGGTTCCTCAGCGTTTGATGGGCTTTATCATGGGAGCATGGTTCTTAACTAACTCTGCTGCTGCATTTATTGCCGGTTACGTAGCATCCTTGGCCGCTGTACCAGAAGGGAAGGTGACAAGTTCACTTGAATCACTATCCGTTTACAGTGATGTCTTCTTGAAAATTGGTATTGTAACGGGTGTGATTGCGATTTTGATGGTGATTACTGCTCCAATGTTGAACCGTATGACATTGGCACAAGATAAATAACGCAGTTTAACCTATATAAAAGGCCATAGACGGTGAGCTGTCTATGGCCTTTTTACTATGTCACCATCCTTTTTACTATGATGGGGTCAGGAATATGTTGTTGTAATACCATGCAAGGGAACAACCGCATATTGGGGCAATTAGTTTTTCACTTTATGCACAATATCAACGTATTTTGATTTATCATCCGGTGTTGGATAAATACGATAAGTATATTCTTCCGGCGTCACGGTGATGTTTTCAACTACGCGGGTAAATAGCACTTCACCTTTATCATTTTTCGCGGTAATTGAGCGGCTTTTACCATCGTCACTAAATGACCAGTCACCCTGCATTTTTGGCTTACCTTCTGGCGTCATCATTTTAAATGTGCCATCTGGAAAGTATTCGGCAAGTCCAAAGAAATTGGCAACTTGTTCATTGGCGGGGTCAACTTGCTTGTTATCTTGATCAAGCGCTTCTGTGGTTACCCAGACTTTACCTACCATGATATCCTCATAGCTATTGAGTTTTTTCGCGACAGACGCTGAAAACGTAGTGCTAGCGTTAGCATTTGAGTTAGCTTGAGCTGTAAAAGCAGACAGGGTTGACAGAGCGACGGCTGTGGCGATAAAAAGTTTCAATTTCATAAATACTCCATTATTAGATCATGATACAGATGATTAAAAAATATCCTTCTATAACCTAGAAGAATAATGTCAAAATGTGAAGGTGAAAATTATTGCCAATTATGTCGTCGAACTAAGTAGATTTACAAAGGCGCTTTGAAAAAGAACTGGTAGGTTTAATACCAGTTCGATCAGATGAGATTAATGGAAATGTCGGTTATTAATAATCTTTAACGAACGGTTATGACCATTAATTAGCAGCGTATTCGAGGTGTAACTGTGGGAATGATGCGCGATGCCATCCATTAACACTGTGGGGGTAATGGCTGTTGCTGCAAACATGACATCATTACTACTCACCATTGAGTCTAATGTGAGAATTTCCCCAATATTCACGCCCATTTGGCGGCAGCGCGCTGCCTCTTGTTCAGCTAAGAGTCTATTTTGTGCATTATCTCCTTTAGCTTGAGTACGAGAGACTAAACGAGCTTGCATATCACCACCTAAAGCACGTGCAATGGCGGCACTAATAATACCTTCAGGTGCACCGCCAATACCATACATCATATCAATAGGATGCTCAGGTAAGATAGCTAATAAGGAAGCTAAAACATCGCCATCAGGGATTGCAATGACATTCGCACCAAAATTGCGAATTGTTTGCATGATATGTTGATGGCGTGGCTTATCAAGCATAGCAATTGATAAATGAGCTATTGGTTTATTCAGTGCTGAGGAGAGGTTTTCAAGATTTTTTTCTAATGGATTATTGAGATGTACTGTACCTTTGGCTTCGTAACCGACAACCAATTTTTCCATATACATATCTGGAGCCTGTAACAGGGTACCCGTTGGCGCTGCGGCTAAAACCGCAATGGCATTGTGCTCATTACAGGCGACCATACGAGTACCATCAATAGGATCAACAGCGATATCTAATTTCTGTTTCGCTGAGGGATTACCCACTTGCTCCCCAATATATAGCATGGGCGCATCGTCAATTTCACCTTCACCGATCACGACTTGACCGTGAAAATCTAATTCATTTAGGCGGTTACGCATGGCTTCAACGGCGGCTTTATCTGCTGCGTTTTTATCTTGTTTACCTACCCAATTATGCGCGGCTAATGCCGCAACCTCTGTAACGGAAGCGATTGCATAAGCTAATTCATCGCTAATTTTCATTATTTATTCCCTGAATGCGAAAAGAAATCATATATAGATATGATACTTTTTTTGTGATCTCTATGGCAAATAATCGGTGAACAAAATCAGGAAGGAAAAGCAGGCTAATGCTAGCCTGCTGAGTAGGTTAGAGCATTTCGACGATAGTAATACCGCCAATAATTGAGATGAGGGAGGCTAATGTACTGAGTAAAACTGTGCCAGCGGAGGTGTCCGTGTAAGCCTTATTACTGATAGCCAGTGCCGGTACCGCCGTTGCTGTTGGTAAAATACCGATAATAAAGGCTGATTTTAACATATCGCCCTGTAGCCCCAATGCAATACCCGTTCCTAGTATTAATGCGGCTTGCAAAAAGTTTTTCACAAAGACGTTGAACACAATCTCAACACTGATTTTCAGCTTAATACCTGAAAGTAATAAGCCAAGGAAAAACAGCGCGACACCACCAGCGGTTTTACCTAATTCGTTGACCGAATTTTGCAAAATTTCAGGTAATTTAACGCCAAATATGGCTAATAGCGCCCCTAATATAGGTAAGAAAACTAATGGCTGTGCAATCGCTTTGCCGATCGATTTAAAAATACCATTATTCTGTTGTCTGCCACTAATAAGCAACAGGGTAAAAGGAATAATAATAATGGTATAAATTAAATTTCCCAACACCATCGCAATAAGACCGGACGACCCGACCGTTGCTAATAAAACAGGTGGTCCACAGTAAGCCATATCAGGGAAGGAAACCGATAAGGCTTGCATTGCTGCATCTTTCTTATTATGACGAAAGAATAACTTACCAACCACGAAGCCAATAATATAAGAAGCGATTAAACCAACCGCCAACGCTAATAGATAATCAATATTTAGCAGTACGGAAGGTGGCGCTTGTGCAGCGGCAAGAAATAAAGCAAAAGGTAGCGCAATTTTAACCACAAAGTCTGCAAACGCTTGTGAATACTCACGTTTTATAAAACCATATTTCCCGGATAGCCACCCGACCGCTAAACCGAGGATGATTGGTCCAAGTGCAGCCATTATTATATGTAACAGCATAATGTCCTCATAATATGAAATAAAAATATTTCCAGCATATTTAAGCAGCGATTGATGGAATCGATTAATCCTAATTTGAGTATCGAAATAAAACTATTTATATGCAATCTAAATTATTTTGTATATACTTCTTTTATTGATACTCTTTCTTACATTATTAATGCGTATTTATTTTTTAATAATGTAAACATATAAATAACATAAATTTATAAAGAAAGGCGAAAAAAAGATGAGTTTTTATTAAATAACATCAATGAAAACAAAAAAAAGAGTTACAGAGAATCAAGAGAGATAAAAAATAGTCAATAAGCATATTACATTAGCAAAAAAGGCTATTTTATGGTTCCTCTTAATAAGAGTAATAGCGTGTTGGCTTGTAGGACAAACTCTTTTTGAGTTACCGTTTTTAGGCATAACCTAGCGAGCACTTTAATTTGTAATAATTTATTACAGCAGCTTGGCAATAGCTAGAATGCTATCTACACTAGGCGAAGAGAGGAATACGCTTTTTTTGCAAATTTTTTAATCGTAGGTTTAAAGATGAGGGAAAGCTATTTGTGGATGGCTTGATACTGATAGGGTTAATAATTGCTATTTTAGCAGCTGTTTCACCTATACTTGCGATTATCGCAATAGTTTTTGTCCAGCGAGTGAAATACCAATTATTCCAGCAAAATCAACGTATTCTATCATTAGAGCAAACGCTAAAGCGCTATCAAGATAGGGAGATTAATCAGCAAACGGAGCTGAGCCCTCCAGAAACGATTGTTGCCTCTGAAAAACCACAACAATATCAAAGCGCCTCGGAAGAGCTCTCTCATTATTCTAATGAGTTGGAGCCTTTGCCTACGGCTCCACCCGTCTTAAACTCCCAAGTAACAGAAGAAGTACCTCAACGGCAATTCCAACCAACAGTGGATGTTAATCGTGTTGCTCAATCTTCAAACAACGTTGGTCATCCTTCAAACAATAAAGTGAGTGGCCAAAATAATGAGGTAGTCCCTCTATTTAGTCACTTTTTTAGTTGGATTTGGAAAGGGAACCCACTAGCAAAAATTGGTATTCTTTTGCTGTTTTTTGGTATCGCTTATTTACTGAAATTCAGTATTCAAAACAACATGCTATCACCACAAGTACGCCTGATAGCGAGTGCAGTAGCTTGTTTAGCTTTACTTGGTGTGGGGTGGTATTTACGCCATAAAAAGTCTTTATTTGCCTTGATCTTACAAGGTGGCTCAATAGGCTGTTTTTACATTACCGTTTTTGCCGCTTTTAAACTGTATACAATGCTACCTTATAGTATGGCATTCGTTGCAATGATCTTGATTTGTGCAGCCAGTATTTTGCTTGCATTGTTACAACGAGCGATCAGTTTGGCTGTTTTAGCCTCGTTAGGCGGGTATTTAGCGCCTATTTTGCTATCTACTGGTGGCGGAAATCATATTCTGCTCTTTTCCTACTATTTAATGTTATCAATCGCCATTTTAGTGATTAGTGTATGGCAAGCATGGCGCCCACTTAATTTAGTTGGCATGTTCATGACCTATGCAGTCGCACTATTATGGGGAGTACAGTATTATCAAATTGACTATTATGTTTCTAGCCAACTGTTTCTGATTGCTAACTTAATTGTGTTTAATGTGTTAACACAATTATTTGCATTACGTTACCCACACGAGAAGCAATTAGTTGTCGACTATACATTACTGCTTGTTCCACCTTTTATTAGTATGGCAATGCAGTGTGCAATTTCTTGGCAAATCAGCTTTGCGCCAGCATTTTCGGCACTATTACTCGGTTTACTTTATTTACTCGCTGGGTTAAGGATCCATAAACGCTATGCTGTGGTGGGGAAAAATTTAGCATTAGGCAATATTATCATTGGTATTGGGTTCGTTACGTTGGCAATACCACTGGCGCTCACCTATGAATGGACATCAATTCTTTGGTCTGTCGAAGGGTTATTATTACTGTACTATGGCTTCTCTCAGCAAAATAAAAAACTAATCGTAATTGGGCCATGGCTTATTTCAGTGAGTGCCTTGATCTTATTAGCTGGTTTTTCCTTCAATATATGGAGCCGTACAAGTACTTATTTGGTGCCTGTCTTATTGGCGGCTTGTTTCAGTGCCGGTGCGATATTTCACGTAAAACGTGGCACATCAGAAAATTACAAAGTGCTTAGCTATGCTTTCTTAATTCTTGGCTTGATGATTTGGATTGTATGGCTCCCTGTTATCACCGACATATTATCTTGGAGCGGTGAGTCTGAAAGCTTCATCATCATGGCATTAGTCATTATTTCCGCTTGGCTATGGCGCATGTTAGCCATTAAGACTGATTGGGTGCCTTTATTGTTATGCCAATCGTTTATTTGGCTAATTGGCTATTACTATCTGGCCTTGGATTTTATTAATGACCAAAACCCAATGGGGAGAGGAGATGGCTCTCTGATTTGGCCAGTGATGTTAGGTAGTTCGATTTTATTTGTGATACATGCTCAGAAAGCGCGTAATATTTGGCTGCAACGTATATTACACGGTGCAACGTTTTGGCTGATCTTGGCGTTTATTGCGACACAAGTGAATTGGTTTGTCGCCATTTTACCTTGGGGAATGAATGAGCTTGGTTACTTTATCTATGTGATGGCGATAACCCTAACAATTTTAGTGATGTATTGGTTGCAAAGCCAAAAAATGCCGCCAATGAAACGCAACGGTATAATTTATTGGTATAGTTTTTTACCTGTTATTGTTGTTTTAATCGGCCTCTCATTTATTGCTAATTTTGAAGATGGGAAACTGACATTCTGGAATTATGTTCCACTGATCAACCCATTGGATGAAGCCGGTTTATTTAGCATTGCTTCGTTATTATTAATGCGTCGTGGGCTAATACAAAAATTAAAGAAAATTAGGGAATTTGACCTTTGGATCATTAGGGGACTAGGCTTTTCGGCTATCGTTCTGAGTGGGGTATGGTTTAATGGCATAATCATCAGGATCATCTCCGATTTTGCTGAAATTAATTGGAATGTCGATGCGCTCTTTAATTCTCGATTAGTCCAAACTGTCCTCTCTATTAGTTGGTCACTAGTCGCTTTAGGCTTTATGATTTTTGCCAGCATTAAACAAAACCGTATGAGCTGGTTCTTGGGGGCAGGAATATTTGCTTGTGTTATTGCTAAATTATTCTTAGTCGATATTTATGGGCAGGATGGCTTATCTCGTGCAATAAGCTTTATTGTTGTCGCGGTGTTGATTTTAGTGGTGGGGTATTTTTCACCACTGCCACCAAAAACAGCCCAACATAAAGGAACTAATGAGGTT
Organism: Providencia sp. PROV122; assembly: GCF_028482365.1. NCBI lineage: Bacteria > Pseudomonadati > Pseudomonadota > Gammaproteobacteria > Enterobacterales > Morganellaceae > Providencia > Providencia sp. PROV122. The sequence continues at coordinate 112,101 of NZ_JAMPQI010000008.1, forward strand.
GAAGATGAAGCTAACTAAAAGCAAAGGGAAGTGGCTGACTTTCGTTTATCTTTCTTTTTCATTTTTATTGTCTAGCTTCGTGCATGCACAAGAGCAAAAAGCATTAACGCCCTATGACTTTTATCAGGGCATAGAATTGAAATATTCTAGCGATAATAGTTCGTTTGCTTGGCTTGAGCTTCCTTCTGAAGCCTATATCAACTCTGCATATCCTCAAACATTACAAGATGTCAGAGTGTTTAATGGAACAGGTCAGGAGGTTCCATCGGCTTTATTTTATGATACAGAAGAGAGGCGTAAAATCTCACAAGTTAGCTTTGCTTTGCAGCGACTAATTATTCGTGCAGACCAAGTCAATTCGAAAGAAGAAACTCACGACGATCAACAATATCTTTTGATTGAAACGCAACCAAGTAAGCTAACACGCATAGAATTGCCCGCAATGCAGCAAGCCAAAGATGCGGTATATCAATCTTATCTATTAACGCGACAAAATAATAATCAAGAAGATTTTCCGATTCAGACACTTTCTTTGCAGTGGATGAATAATCAACAAGATTGGCAAGGGAAAGTGTTTATTTATGCTAGCGATAATAAACAGGATTGGGTGAATATTTCTGCTTATCAGCCTGTCATAAGTTTGAATTCAAACTCTGGGGGGATTTATAGCAATACAATTAAGTTATTAGAAGGGCATTACGTTGCGCTAAGAGCCCCTTATTTGATGGTCATTATTGTGGCAGCTAAAGAGACGAAGATCCCTGATTTAACAATGGCGCAAGGGACCTCTATGGTTGTTCATTCAACAAGGCGGCAAGAGACCTGCCACTTTATTACCAATAATGAAGGGGTGTCACTAAACCAATTAATATATCGTTTACCCTCGCCACAGCCTTTAAGTGCGATTGTGATCCAATTGCGGCAAGCAAACCGCGTGTTGCCTTTACACATTGAATATACCTCTACTTCTGGAGAAGAATGGCTACCACTAACAAATATAGTGGCCTATAACCAAATACAAAATGGCCAAGAAATCCGCAATCCGGAGTTGGTATTAAATGATTTAATGGTTAAAAAACTCAGAATTACTGCATTAAAAGGCAGCTGGGATGATAAACCACCATATATTGAAGGGAAACGCGATGCCGTTAATTTAATGTTCAACGTACAAGGAGCATCGCCTTATCTATTAGTTTGGGGGAGCCAGCTTGCCGGTATTGATAATATCAGCTACCAAGAGTTACTTGGTCAACCACTAACAATCGATGAATTAATGCATCGTTATCCTAAATTGTATGTGCCAGAAGAGATTATTGAGCTGGGTGGTGAAGAGCAATTAACATCAAATGACTTTGTGATAAATGAGTTTGACTGGATGACTATCACGTTATGGGTGCTACTTGGGGTAGGGATCATCGTATTGCTGTATTTCTGCTGGTATCTATTAAAAGAAGTGAATGCAAAGTCATCAGAATAAATTAACTTCCTTTCGAAAATCCTTATCGCTAATAGGGGGAAAACGTTCTCCCTATTGTGATAAGCGACCGTACAGCGCCTTTATAGAAAAGGCATATTTTGCTATTAAAAAATTTACAAAATTCCCCAAATGATTACTTGTCGGTACTATTTTTTGACATGGTATTGCGCTAAAACGAAGGTTGAGCAGGAGGGAATTTCAATGAGAACACGTTTTTTTTCAAAGTTATTTATTGCTATCGCATTGCTAACCAGCGCGTCATTATTTGCTGAGGCGGCAGAAACGGTCACTTCATACGAGCAGGTTAATGTGAAAATAGAACATCCATTGAAACAAAATAAGATGCAAGATCTTGGTGATATAGAATCAATGCGTGAGCAAGCCGAGGTAAGGCGTGTAGAGCTGACTGAAACAACAACAGATCGCCGCTTTAATGGTCGCCAATTCCGAATTGGTGACAAGCAATGATCACCTTGTATTTTTATCGTGTCTCATCTTATAGTGAGCACTAAACTAACGTGAATCATCAAAAGGAAATACCATGTATCAAGGGCAATGCCTCTGCGGCGCTGTAAAAATTAGTACCCATCAGCCTATCGATAAAATAAGTGTTTGTCATTGCAGTATGTGTCAACGTTGGAATGGTGGCCCTGGCTTTAGTGTTGATTGCCATGATGATGTCGTTATTGAAGGGGAAGAGGCGGTGACGCGTTTTGCCTCATCACAATGGGGTGAACGCGCATTTTGCCAACGGTGCGGAACGCATCTATTTTATCATCTGCATTCACCGTCTTCTTACTATGTTTCTGCGGCTTTATTTGAAGAAAGTCAGCATGCAGAGATGGCCATGCAAATATTTGTTGAGAGTAAACCTAAGTACTACAACTTTATTGAAAAAACACCCATGCTGACAGAACAAGATATTATGAAGCTAATGGCTAAATAAAAGGTTTGAGAGCCAGCCGTTGCTGGCTTAGTTAAATTTAATCTATTTTATTTTGCTTCCATAATGTTAATACCCTAAATATGAATTACAATAACCTAAAAGACTTATAACCTTTTATAGAAGGCGATTTAATTCTGTGCATTTGATGTGGGGAAGTGCACGCAAGCTTACCATATCAATATGCATCACTATCTAGGGAATATAACGAATGAATAGTATGAGAAATATGCGGCACGCCAGTAATATTGCGTGGGTTTTGCAATGGGTATTAAATATTGGCTTGATCGCATTAGCGATTGTACTGGTTTTCTTTTTAGCAAAAGAAACGTACACCATGGCCTCCTTAATGTTTAGTGGGCAAAAGGAAGCAACAGCATATGAACTATTAGAAGGAATTGTGATTTACTTCCTCTATTTCGAGTTTATTGCACTGATTACTAAGTATTTTTTGTCTGGTTACCATTTTCCATTAAGGTATTTTATCTATATCGGCATTACGGCTGTAATACGTTTAATTATTGTTGATCACAGCGATCCACTGACAACACTACTTCATTCTGCTGCAATTTTAGTCTTAGTGGTTGCCCTTTATATCGCCAATACCGAAAAACTAAAACGAGAGTAGAATATTTCAAAAAAAATTAATGGTAAAAAAGGAATGTTATTCATTCCTTTTTCTTATCTTTTGATTAATAAAAAATAATCGTTAATTTGCGAAATCTGAGAAGTTATCCCTAACAAAAGCATATTCCTGCTGAGTTTAAATAATTAAGATAATTTATAATGATAAATTATCTTAATGCAAGTCATCACAACTGGTTTATCCTGTTAAATAATCGAAAGAAAGTATTTTACTTTTCATAAATCGTTATTTAGTGTGTAAAAGTTTATTACTCTAATAACTTAAGTACTTGCAAATATGACAACAAATACACTCCCTAAAAAAAAGGGCTTCTTAAACCGTGTTGAACGTATCGGTAACGTGATGCCTGACGTTACAATGCTGTTTATTTATGCCTTGATAATCTGTTGGTTTTTATCTTATTTACTTTCATTTGTAGATTTTAATTATTACCATCCAGTGTCGAAAGAAAAAATCACTGTCATTAATATGTTTAACTATGAGGAAATCATATTATTCATCACAGCGGCAGTGAAAAATTTTATTAATTTCCCTCCTCTTGGAATAACAATAGTTGCAACATTGGGGATAGGGATTGCTGAAAGCAGCGGTTTTATCAATACTGCGCTGAAAAAAATGCTCTCGTTTATCACTCCGAAAATGTTGACGCCAACGGTAGTGTTCGTGGGGATTGTTTCCCATATTGCTTCTGACTCTGCTTACGTCATTTTGATGCCTGTCGCTGCAATGATGTTTTACGCGAGTGGTCGCCATCCATTAGCGGGTATTGCGGCTGCATTCGCAGGATTAGCGGGCGGATTTACTGCAAGTTATACGCCTTCTATCATCGATCCTATTATGCAAAGCTTCACACAAGATGCTGCGCAAATGATGGCTCCTGGCTATAGTGTTAACGTACTGTGTAATTACTTCTTTAGCCTTGGTGGCACATTTGGTGTTATTTTTACTTGCTGGTTTATTACCGAAAAAATTGTTGAGCCATGGTTAAATAAAAACTGCCCAATTACCACCAAAGATGTGGATACCGATGCCGATCAGGATCTCGGTAAGATCACGCCATTAGAAAATAGAGCGTTTCGTGTATCGGGTCTTGTCGTGCTGGCTTTGGCAGCGGGTCTGTTTGCCTTATTATGGCCGGAAAACTCATTATTACGTGGCCCAGATGGCAGCTTGACTAGCCCGAAAGCGCCTATCATGCAAATCGTTGTGCCACTGCTGTTTATTTTCTTTGCGTTGCCCGGCATCGTGTACGGCTATATGACTAAATCTTTCACCTCTACGAAAGATGTGGTGAAAGCGATGGAAAATATTACTAAGTCACTGATCCCCTTTATTGTCTTCGCTTTCTTTGCCGCGCAATTCTTATATTCGTTCCAACATTCGAATCTAGGTACATTATTAGCGTTATCTGGTGCGGAATTACTGCGTACCCTTGATATGCCTTCAGGATTGACTGTTTTTGGTGTCATTCTACTGACTGCAATATTAAATATTATGATCACCTCAGCCACGTCTAAGTGGGCGATCATGGCTCCTGTACTTGTGCCAATGTTGATGGCGGTCGGCATCTCTCCGGAACTTACCCAAGCGGCCTTCCGAGTCAGTGATTCGGCAATGAACGTCAGTACCCCCATGTTCCCATTCTATCCGTTGATCCTGATGTATTGTCAGAAATATTACAAAAATGCAGGAATTGGTACTCTTTGCTCCATGATGATACCGTTTACGGTGGGTCTGTTGATCACATTGACCGCAACGCTATACCTCTTCTGGGCATTCGATATTCCAATTGGATTTGACAGTGGTTATACATGGCAGCCAACACCATAAGTCAGTTGTTGGATTGAGTAAAAGGAACAAAAAAAATGAATAAATTAGGTAAACAGCTCGAACAACGTTTTTTTCGCTATCTTGCAATCGAAAGTCAAAGTGATGCAGCGGCAACGGTTGTGCCGAGTACAGAAGGGCAACGTGATTTAGCGAAATTGCTGGCAAAAGAGCTAGAAAGTTATGGCCTAAAAGAGATTTATATCGATGAACATGCAATTCTTTATGCTGTACGTCCGGGCAATAAACCTTCAGCACCTAAAATCGGTTTTGTCACCCATTTAGATACAGTCGATGTTGGTCTATCGCCAGTTATTAAGCCTCAAACACTTAAATATGAAGGCAAAGATCTGTGTTTGAATGCCCAAGAAGATATTTGGTTTAAAGCGTCAGAGCACCCAGAAGCGGCCCCTTATATCGGTGAAGAGATTATCTTTAGTGACGGAACGAGCGTACTCGGTGCGGACAACAAGGCCGCGGTTACCGTGGTTATGGAGTTAATGGATAAGCTGCAACAGGCAGATTTTGATTGCGGTGATATCTATGTTGCCTTTGTTCCTGATGAAGAAATAGGGTTACGTGGCTCAAAAATCATGGACCTATCTCGCTTCAAAGTAGATTTTGCCTACACCATTGACTGTTGTGACCTCGGGGAAGTGGTGTATGAAACCTTTAATGCAGCGTCAATTGAGGTGACAATTAAAGGGGTGACGGCTCATCCTATGTCGGCAAAAAATGTACTATTGAATCCTATTCGTGTCGCACATGATTTTATCGGCTGTTTTGACCGTTTTGATACTCCTGAACATACCGAGCAGCGCGAAGGTTATTTCTATGTGACTGATTTAGTCGCAAATCCCGATAATGCAAAAATCAAAATGGCGATCCGCGATTTTGACCGAAACAGCTATGAAGCTCGTAAACGTTATATCGGTGAAGCGATTGAATTGATCCGAACGCGCCATCCGAGAGCAAAAATTGATTTTAAAATCGAAGATGTGTACAGCAATATCAGTGATTCGCTCGGTGATGACCGTACGGCTATCGACTTAATTTTTGAAGCATTAAAAATTCAAAATGTTGAGCCTAAAGTGATCCCTATGCGAGGGGGCACAGATGGTTCTGCACTCTCTGCTAGAGGAATTTTAACGCCGAATTACTTTACAGGCGCATTAAATTTCCACTCGCGATTTGAATTCTTGCCTCTCAGCTCGTTTGAGAAAAGCTATTTGGTATCAGAGAGTATCTGCCGTTTAGTCGGTCAGAAATAACCAATTAGTTTCTATTTATAATAATGTCATAGCCATGTATTTGCATGGCTATTTTATTTTAAAAGGATATCGCTTTTTTGACGTTATTTTTAGCATGTATTGATTCGTAGAATAATAAAGCAATCAGTTAATCACGAAACGAAAAGACTATATTTTATTTTGTAAAATTGCTATTTATGGAGGTTTATATGGGTGAGTCGTCATAAAATATAGAGAGAAAGATGATTAATATTATAATTATTGATAATAATAATATATTAATTCGTGGGCTTGAGGCTATTTTTAGCCGACACAAACGATGTCATATTGTGGCTTCATTTCCTTTAATCGAACAAGCCATCTCATGGAATCGGCAACAAAAAGCCAGCATTATCTTAATTAATAACGATAACTGCCAATTTGAATCATTAAAGGCGCTACAAACGCTAAGACGAACACAGCCTGATGTTGGTATTATTATTTATAATATCCACGCTCATTATTCATTCTTACTCAAAGCGCTCGATCTTGGGATCCAAGGTATACTAAGTGCCAAAATTGAAGTAAATGAATTCTTAGAAGCTATACAGGTGGTCAATGCGCGCAGCAAAATTATCTCACCAGACATTGCGCAATCTATTGCTTTAAAACGTATTAATCAGCATGAACAGACCGATCTCTATGAGTTATTGTCAACGCGTGAGTTAGAAATCATGTTGCTTATCACCCAAGGGATCCCCACAAAACAGATAGCACAGGTGCTAAATTTAAGCCCTAAAACAGTAAATACCTATCGATATCGAATGTTTGGTAAACTTAATATCCGTAGTGATGTAGAATTAACCCATATTGCCATTAGCTATGGGTTAATTGTAGCCAAACAGGGTTTATTAGGGTGTCAGAACAGTTTGAACCAAAAGCTTTCTTAAAGACAGTGACCAACCAACCCGGCGTCTATCGAATGTATGATGCTGGGGGAACGGTTATTTATGTCGGTAAAGCAAAAGATTTAAAAAAACGACTTTCCAGTTATTTCCGTACTAACGTCAGCAGCCGAAAAACTGAACAGTTAGTGAAAAATATCGCCTCCATTGACGTCACGGTTACACACACAGAAACAGAGGCGCTATTACTCGAACACAACTATATCAAGCTTTATCAGCCTCGCTATAACGTCTTACTGCGTGATGACAAATCCTATCCTTATATCTTTCTGAGTAAAGAAACGCATCCAAGATTATCGATGCACCGTGGTGCTAAGCATGCGAAAGGTGAATATTTTGGGCCATTTCCTAACTCTTATGCAGTAAGGGAAACATTGGCTTTGATGCAAAAGCTATTTCCTATCCGACAATGTGAAGATAGCGTCTACAAAAATCGTTCAAGGCCGTGCCTACAATACCAAATCGGGCGTTGTTTAGGCCCTTGTGTTAAGGGATTAGTGAGCGATGAAGAGTATGAACAACAAGTTAATTACGTTCGTTTATTTTTAACAGGTAAAGACCAGCAAGTATTAACTGGCTTGATTGAACGGATGGAAAAGGCCAGTCAAGCGTTACGTTTTGAAGAAGCGGCACGGTTTCGTGATCAAATTCAAGCGGTGAGGGCGGTAACAGAGCAACAATTTGTTTCTGGTGATAGCGATGACCTTGATGTGATTGGTGTAGCATTCGAGGCAGGGTTTGCTTGTATTCATGTGTTGTTTATACGGCAGGGGAAAGTGTTAGGAAGCCGGAGTTATTATCCTAAAATACCGGCTGACACATTACTTGAAGAAGTGGTGCAAACTTTTCTTGGGCAGTTCTATTTACAAGGAAGTGAAAATCGAACATTGCCCGGAGAGATCCTGTTAGATTTTGCGTTACCTGAGAAAACATTGCTGGCTGACTCACTATCGCACATCGCTGGGCGTAAAATTCAAATTCAAACTCAACCTCGTGGTGCAAGGGCGCGTTATCTGAAACTGGCACGGACGAATGCATCAACCGCGTTATTAACCAAGCTTGCACAGCAGTCCACAATCCATCAACGGATGTCATCATTAGCGAAAACAGTTGGGTTGGATTCAATCGCTCGAATGGAGTGCTTTGATATTTCCCATACGATGGGGGAACAAACCGTCGCATCTTGTGTTGTTTTCGATAAAAATGGTCCAGTGAAGTCGGAGTATCGGCGCTATAACATTACGGGGATCACCCCAGGTGACGATTATGCTGCGATGCATCAGGTTCTTACTCGCCGCTATGGCAAGCATATTGATGAGAGTAAAGTGCCTGACATTATTTTTATTGATGGGGGGAAAGGGCAATTAGGCCAAGCAAAAGATGTGTTTAATTCTCTGGATGTGGATTGGGATAAAAATCGACCATTGTTAATTGGGGTTGCAAAAGGGAGTGACCGTAAAGCAGGGTTAGAGACGCTATTTTTTAAGCCAGAAGGGGAAGGGGTTGCGTTGCCGCCTGATTCACCTGCACTGCATGTGATCCAACATATACGAGACGAATCACATAATCATGCGATTACAGGCCACCGCCAGCGTAGAGCAAAGGTTAAAAATACCAGCGCGCTCGAATCTATTGAAGGTGTAGGACCCAAACGTCGTCAAATGCTACTAAAATATATGGGGGGCTTACAGCCGCTGAAAAATGCAAGTATAGAAGAGATAGCAAAAGTGCCCTCGATCTCATACGCGTTGGCAGAAAAGATTTATAATGCATTGAAACAGTAGGTGTCTTAAGGCACCATACTTATTAAATCCAATTTGGTCAAAAAGTTACTGAGCATGATGAAATTAAATATTCCTACGTGGTTGACCCTGTTCCGAGTCATTCTGATACCGTTTTTTGTGCTGGCTTTTTATTTACCAGTCAGTTGGGGGCCTTTTGTTTGCGCATTAATTTTCGTTATTGCGGCAGTAACAGATTGGTTTGATGGCTATTTAGCAAGGTTATGGAAGCAAACAACCAAGTTTGGGGCATTCCTAGATCCTGTTGCCGATAAGGTGATGGTGGCAACAGCATTAGTGCTTGTTACGGAAAGTTTTGATGTTTGGTATGTCACTTTACCCGCCGCGACGATGATCGCTCGTGAAATTATTATTTCTTCGTTAAGAGAATGGATGGCTGAGATAGGCAAAAGAAGTAGTGTTGCCGTGTCATGGATTGGTAAATTTAAGACAACAGCCCAAATGATCTCTTTAGTTGGGTTATTGTGGCGTCCAAATTTGCTTATTGAGAATCTTGCTATCGCATTATTGTATGTTGCAGCTATCTTAACGTTCTGGTCAATGTATCAATATTTGAAGGCAGCATGGTCAGATTTGAGCGAAGCTTGATCGAAATGATTGAAAAAACAGCGAACGAACGGTTTTGAGTGATTTTTTTAAATATTTGTGTTGACTCAAAATGTGAAATCAGTAGAATGCAACGCATCGAACGGCAACGAGGTTTACGAAAAAAAATAAGTAAATCAGCCAGTTTGAAAAGCGAAAGCTGAAAGGCGGGAATAGCTCAGTTGGTAGAGCACGACCTTGCCAAGGTCGGGGTCGCGAGTTCGAGTCTCGTTTCCCGCTCCAAATCTCAGTAAGAGATTGAGAAGAAGGCGCGTTAGCAAAGCGGTTATGCACCGGATTGCAAATCCGTGTAGCTCGGTTCGACTCCGGGACGCGCCTCCAAAATTCAGCCCAGGTGGTGAAATCGGTAGACACAAGGGATTTAAAATCCCTCGGCCTTTAGGCTGTGCGGGTTCAAGTCCCGCCCTGGGCACCAAATAAAAACTCAGTTGAATATCAACGAGTTAGGGAAAGAAAGAAGCCACCTTTTAGGTGGCTTTTTTTGTGACTGAAATCACCTTTCGCTATTATTTCGCTATTAACTTTCGCTACTAACTCCCCCATTCACTAACGCTTTTGCCCTCCGACCGTTGGAACGATTACTACTTTTCGATCATATCGTGCAGTCTGTGATGGTGTTTTATGGCCAGAAATATTTTGTTTCTCACTCAGCGTTCCTTCCAGATCAGATATTCCTTTGGCCTTCAAATCATGAAACGTAAAATTAAAATCTAAATAAGGAAATTTTTTTACAGCTTCTTCTTTAGCTTTTACCTGTTTTTAGCTTGCTTAATATAAATACCTGCTTTCATGAGTTGATCTTTTTCAGCAGCAAGACGTCTTGCTGACGAGCACTGCATCAAAATAGAAAATAGACAGAGAGCGAGTGCTGGTAAGATTAAAAAGGCATCTGAGGTACATTGGGCGTTTTTCAGAGGCAGACTAAAATATTTGTGAGTAATGAAAGTATGAAACTTACATACTTGGAAAAAATAAAATCGCTCCCATCATATAACTACGTACCTTGTAGAGGATATAAAGCCGTTTTGTCATCAGGTTATTGAATGTAGTTAGTTGGAGTGAAAATGAAAAAATCGGTTTATAAAGCAAGTGGTTTATGGAACCAACAATCTTTCATAACTCTTTTTGTCGCAACAAGCGAAAAAGATGTGCTTTCAACAATAGCATTTTTGGCAAATTTAGGTGGCGCTAGGGTCGATGAGCTATCTATTGAACGTTTTTGTTCCGTGCATTAGCGTAGTTAAAATGAAGAAACGGGACTAATGGCAAAAGCCGCATAACGTAAAATAGAAAAACGCAAACGACAAAAGGAATTAGGTGTGACTAAGATAGAGCTATTTCTTGGTGAACAGGGATTAGAGATTCTCCCAAGAAAGTGCGTAATATGTAGGTCAGGCAGGGAGCAGTACAACGTAGCCAACTATCTTTTTATGTGAGCATTGATGGCTGTTCATTGTGTCCACTCCCTGTAGCGCTGAATAAAAGGCGTGTAAGGGAGGTAATGATCAGCTACTGATAGTTATTTAAGTGAGGCTCATAAATGCTGGGTAACTCATGGGTGACACGGGCTAAAATTGATGTCACAAAGTCTCACAGATAGTTCAAATTTAACGTGTCACTATTAATTTTGATGGGTATAGAAGATGCACTGTTTTCCTCTTTTTTACCCTTTATTTTTTCACTTGAAATTTATTGATTAAAAATCAATGTGTTAAGAATCACTGAAATATAGAAGGTATTTTTCATAAAATCAGATGTAATTTATTGTTGAACATGGTTTTTTTCATGATAATTTATAGTTCACTGCCGTATAGGCAGCTTAGAAAATGTAAGTGAGCGCCTGAGCCATCACCAAACAGTTCACTGCCGTATAGGCAGCTTAGAAACAGATAGCAGTGCGTGGTTACGTTAAATTCCTCGCTTACTACACCGATAACGACGACGCCCTTCAATCCGCTGCAGATATTTATCTCGAGGAGATAGCACAGAAACGTGCTCACAATATCCCAGCAACCAAATCCTTTGATGCTTTCCGCTATTGGGTAGTAGAGCAATCTGGCCGTTATGAAACGTTCGAAATGCCTGACAGCAGCCTGAGGCGTGTCGCCAAATCAATCAGTTTTGCCAAAATGGATGATCTAGCTTTTGGTGAACTCTACAAAGCCACACTCGATGTGCTTTGGAACTTCATTCTATTCCGTAAATTTCCCACCCAACAAGCTGCTGAAAATGCGGCGGCCCAGTTATTAGATTTTACCTAGAGGCAAGATCAATGACCCAAAAATCAAAGATCAAAGAAGAGAAGCAGTGGTTATCAGATGTAGCCGAACTTGGCTGTATTTGCTGCCGCAATATGGGATATGGGGCAACTCCTGCGGAAATCCATCATACACGAACAGGGCAGGGTATGGCTCAACGAGCTAGCCACAAAGATGTTTTGCCGTTATGTCCACCTCACCACCGTGCTAGCTACGATACTGGTTTTCATGCAGCACCCAAGACGTGACAATAAATTCACGGCACAGAAGCAGAACTACTCGAGCAAACCCAAAAAGAAGTGATGGAGCTGCGTGCTTGTCGCACTTGATGACCATATAAAAAATATTGTTGATATGTAATAGGCGGTGAACCAATGAAACTCGAAAATGCACTGAAAAACTTTCACCCTAAGTCACCTACATTCGGCAATGTAGCAAGTTGCACGTCCCCTGACCGAATAACAGGCACAGATATTATGGCGGCTATGGGGATGACTGAATCACAAGCTAAGTTCGGTATGACAGCCTTTCTAGCGAAGAATGATATCAGCGAAGAAGATAAATTTTCTACCGTGGAAGCCTTGACCCAATATGCTAAAAAAAACACACCAAGGCTGGTGGCTAAAGCAGCAGGTAAAAAGTTGGGTTACTGTCTAATTATTCTGACCAAGATGGCATTTGAAGATTATGCCCGTTCAGCAGGGCCTGTTTGTCAGTGTTCAGCGTGCAATGGAAGAGGGTTGATCTACAAAATGAAAGATGTTGTCAAACCCCCGGTATCACAACACTTGAAGGCGAAGCGATTATTGATCCAAATATCAGAGAGGAATTGGTAGGTGAGCTATGTGTTTCTTGCAATGGCAAAGGTCAAATCACACACCGTTGTCGCTGTAAAGGCCGAGGCAAGGTATTAGACGAAGCACAAACTAAGTTGCAGGGCGCTACTGTATTTAAAGATTGTCCTCGTTGTGAAGGTAGGGGATTTAAGCGCGTACCATCATCAATAGTGTTTAATGCGATAAAGCACTTAGTACCCGATTTAACTCAATCATCATGGTCACGTAATTGGAAACCTTTTTATGAGAAACTGTTTCGCAAGTGTATTGTAGAAGAAAATATAGCGAAAAAGGCATTTAAGAAAGTTGCTATTTAGATTACATGCAATATTAGTATAATAATATAGTCATTAATCAATGTGATTAGTTAAAGGAATAGGTAGCAAAAAAATGACTAGTAAAATTTATACTAATGAAAATATTACCATTTCATCTCTGCTCGACACATACAGGGAGGCATCGATTGATGTATTTCGTGCATCTACAGATCCTGATGTAACTGAAATGTTTGCGATAAAAGAATTTAATGTGCCTGTTCGAGTTCATTTGCATGCAAATAAAGAATATATAACACTAGTATTTATTTATGAGACATCTAACCTCATTAATGATGAACAAAAACTACGCATTATTAATCAAATCAATGAGGAGTGCTTGCTCATCAGGGCGTATATGAACGAGGACAGTGCAGTGCTAATCCAAACTGATATATGTTTAGTTGGAGGCATAGCAGAAAGCAATATAATATCCACTACAAATTTATTTTGCATGACAATCAGTAATATTTTTAACGATGAAAGAACAGGGTTGCTTTTTGCATAAAACTGGCTTATTAACTTCTAATAATGGGCATTTTATACTGAGTCGCATTAAACCAATTCAAGACCTCGCAAATTGAACTGCACCCCAAAAGTTAGACTTTTTAGCTCTAAATACCGAGGTGCTTTTTTTATGGCAAAATATACTCAAGAATTTAAGTTTGAAGTTGTTCAGTTTTACCTAACTCGTGGTTGTGGCTATAGGTTCGCTGCGAATAAATTTAAAGTTAAGCATGACACTGTTCGTTTGTGGATAGAAACCTACCAACAGTATGGTTTAGATGGATTAAAAGTGCTTACTTCTAAGGCGACCTATACCCCTGAATTTAAATTGCAAGCTGTACAATTAGTTATTGAGGGTAAAATAATTCATGAGTCCAGGAGATTACTGAATGTTAGTAATCGATCTATGATTAGAGATTGGTTGTCTGGTTACCAAAAACACGGTATCGATGGACTAAAAGCAAAACCTAGAGGCCCTAAAGGGAAAAAGCGGAAGGCACCTTATCAACCCAAGGTTAAAACCACAAAAGAGATAGACTCAATTATTGGCGTGAAGTGATATCGGAGAAAGGGTAAGCATTGTTACTTACTGAAGTAGGTTCGCATACACCAATATGAAACTTCACAGTCACCTGAATTGATATATCCAACAAGGCTATAAAGAGCAGAAATATTAAGATAAAACATCACTGTTATAGCAAGGGCGTAAAGAATGCCAAGCTTAGTTAAATCATTTTTTAGTACTCGAAATAGTCCAATTAAAATCAAAGCTGAAACTAAAGCCTGTAGTGTTTTAGATGTTGCATTGAGATAAAGTACCGTCTCTATTCTGTATGATGGATTTGTACTGGGGAATTTCTCAAAAATAAAGCTAATAAAATTAGTGGCTAAATACCAAGAAATAGCTAAGAAATGAATTGAATATTTACCCCTAATAATTCCGTTTAGAAACTCCATTATTTATTTCCTTTAATAAATTTAGGATACGAAAAATACTATAAGTGAACATTTAACGCAAATTTTGAAATAGGAGTGCTAACAGTGAGCGATAGGAAATTATAGGCCAACTTATGGCAAATATTGTAGATGTGTGGGTAGAACCAAAAGAAGATTGAAAAAGAGGCAAGACCAATAAAAATGACCGCGTCCGAACGTAAAGCCAAGCAGCGCGAAAGACAAAAGCAGCAAGGCTTAGTTAAAGTTGAATTATTACTTGATACACAAGAAATGGAGATGCTCCAAAGAAATTGCGCATTACGTAGACCAGGAAGAGATCCGTATGACATTGCTGAATATCTCTCAATGTTAATTAGAATTGATGACCGTTCAGTGATATCTTTGGTTATAGAACTAAATAAAAGGCGTTGTAAAAAATGTAATGAACAACTGTCGGTGGCTGAGTGTTGCCTTAGTGGTAGTTCTGAATGTTGGAATACGTTAGGGTGGCATGAGTTGAAGTTAGTGACTAACAATCACCTTGAAGAGGTTACATTATCGTAGTTTTAACTCTATTAATTTAAAATTGAAATCTGTACCTGTAATAATATTATCATATTAAGGAAAGTTAATGACTCGGAATGAATATTGGAGAACTGAATATCATCATAATCGCTATATGAAAGATTTTTCAATTGAGGAACTAAGTGATAGGCTCCGATATCTTATGGAAAATTTAGCCACATTAACGGTTGACGGTAAGATAGGTTTCGCTAACGTTGCAGTTAGTCCTTGGAGTGAGTTAATTGTTAAATTTACACATACGCATGAAGAGTTTGTTATGCGCGATGAACAACCTAAAGATAATTTTTTGGCTGAAAGTGCTATACCTAAACCCATGAGGGAAGCTTCTGAACGTTTGAAAGAAATTAATAGGCTTGCAGCTCTTAAAAAACCACACTTAATTAAGTTTGGTAAAAGGGAGTATTTGGAGAAGTATAATTTTAAAATTTCTTTAGCTAGTTCATTTTCAGATCCATCACTTAATACTGCACAAATGGATGATGAAATGAAAGCCACATTTCATATAAGCCCAGATAGAGTTACGATTTCTGATACCCGAGGAAATGTAATTAAACCGATCGGGCCTGTTAATTTTATCTATGAAACTGACCGTGACTACTACGTTTTTTGTTCTAGTGGTGAGTTTGATATTCGGATGTTTGGCAACTTCGAAGCAGATAGCTGTTTATTTATCTATGACTCTCAACGATTTGCTGATGACCTGATTTCGGGGCTAAGGAATTATATCGAAATAGAGGAATATGCATATCAAATGGTTGAGTATGTTGATCCTGTTCTGACTAAAACAAGAAAAGATGAACCAATAATCGAGTTCTATAAGCATATTAAATATCTATACCAGAGGGAGTATAGACATGTGATAATACCCAAAAAAACATCACCGGTGCCTAAAGATGTATTTCTCACATTAGATTCAGCTAAAGATTACTCAGAGTTGGTTTGCCTATATTAGGTTATCGTATAAATTAGTTTAATTTAAAGTTTTCATGTAAAATATCCCCATTGGTCTGAACACCCAATCCTAACACTTGCTGTGTCTACTGAGAGAAAAAGTATGGCACAGCATAGCTTTATTAAAATGTCTAACGACACTCTTGTACCGGCTAATCCCGCTGCGAGAGATTTCCTGCATTCAAAAATCAAGTGTGGTGATGTGCTTTCGGCTGATTTCAAGAAAGCTCGTAACCCACGATTCCATCGCAAGTACTTTGCACTCCTCAATCTAGGGTATGAATACTGGGAACCTACCGGCGGCACTATTTCGCATGAAGGAAAAAGACCTAGTGCGTGGTTTCGTTAAATTCCTCGCTTACTACACCGATAACGACGATGCCCTCCAATCCGCTGCGGATGTTTATCTCGAGGAGATAGCACAGAAACGTGCTCACAATATTTCAGCGACAAAATCCTTTGATGCCTTTCGCTACTGGGTGGTTGAGCAATCTGGCCATTATGAAACGTTCGAAATGCCTGATGGCAGCCTGAGGCGTGTCGCCAAATCAATTAGCTTTGCCAAAATGGACGACCTAGCCTTTGGCGAACTCTACAAAGCCACACTCGATGTGCTTTGGAACTTCATTCTATTCCGTAAATTTCCTACTCAAGAAGCTGCTGAAAATGCGGCGGCCCAGTTATTAGATTTTACCTAGAGGCAGGACCAATGACCAAAAAATCAAAGACCAAAGAAGAGAAGCAGTGGTTATCAGATGTAGCCGAACTTGGCTGTATTTGTTGTCGAAATATGGGATATGGAGCAAGTCTCGCGGAAATCCATCATGTGAGAACGGGGCAGGGAATGGCGCAGCGAGCGAGCCATAAAGACGTTTTACCTTTGTGTCCACCTCATCACCGCGCTAGCTATGACACTGGTTTTCACGCAGCGCCTAAAACATGGCAGCAAATTCACGGTACCGAAATCGAGTTATTAGAACAAACCAAAAGAGAAGTCATGGAGTTGCGCGCATGTCGAGTATAAAAAGTATTTCTGATGGGTTGGTATTAGACAAAGAGCGTGAGGTATGGTTACAAAATTGGTTAACTCGATTTGGTACATGGGTTCACAGTGGTCGAATTGATAAACGTCAAACCAGTATGATCGCTCAATTCATGGAAAGGGTAGAAAGGCGTGATTATCCTGACAGACCCACATGCAGTGATGATGATGGCTTACTTATTCAGCGAGTTGTTGACAGTATTTACCGTATAGATGTTAAGGCATTTGATATGTTACTTAGTCGGTATGCTTATTGTGCATCAGATAGGGCAATAGCGCGTCTCTATCATGAAAATAGTGAACCAAGAATTATGGCGCGTAGAAATGGAATGCTAAGGGAGAGAAAACCTTCAATGTCTACTTGTCGACGAGAGGTGGAGGAAATATTAAAGGCAGCTGAATATTTATTATACCAACCGTTGGTAGATGCATTTAAAAATAGAGAAAAAGAGGCAATATTGAAGCGAAATAGCAAAAACGTGTTGACTTCTTTGAACTAATGAGCCACTATTTTAGGGTAAGTTGCCATTTTAGTAACTTCACCAACTAACCCAGCCAATGCGCTGGGTTTTTGCGTTATATTACAGCCTGAGAATTTCATGCATTAGATAAAATGACTTTTATTATTTGATATCTAAGTACATATAAAAAAGCCCTAATGTTAGGGCTTTTGGTTAACAGGTATTTTTACTTATTGTTTTTATTACGCTTATCAGGAAAAACGAACACACCGCCAGTTGGGTGATAAATGCGTTTTCCTTTGATTGTAATAAATGGAGTAAAAACTAAATCTTGATCTTCGCTATTAGAACTCATGTTATGTTCCTTCAAAATTAGGATGAAGGTACCATTTACAGCAACTGCAAAACTGCCTATACTGAGCTTGAAATTATGTAAGAGCAGTTCACAGTAGGTTGAGGGGTACCAATTGCCTCAATCTATTTTAGCAATATGAACCGGCTGGCATTGGCGTGCTAGTCGGTTTTTTATTGCACAAAACAAAGATAAATGTAAATTCGGTCAGGATCAAGTGCACAAGTATGAGCCTTCTGTGGATAACTATAGGGATAAAAAACATAACCATGTCGGTAAGCTACGCTACGAAAGGAATTCTAGATATAGAGCCAGATAGAGCACTATTAAAATAAATTTTGTCAACTGAAACCGTTTGCTGATTTCTTAAACGTACCATTTGCTAATTATTCTCATATTTTGATTTTCAGCATATTAATTTAGTGAAATTCACGCATTTCACTAGGTTAAACAACCTTCCTTCTTCTCTTAATCAAAATCAACTCGGACACTCCAATGGGGGTGCGTATGCGTATGCCTGATAAAAATTTCGATATCTGGGCGCAAATTTTGCGCTGGATACAAATCAACTTACCGTTTTTGAGTGGTGTAACGCTAGCGACCTTAATTGCATTTGTTCGTGAGCGCCGTGAAGGAAACACTACGCGCCAATCATTTGCTGAGGCTGTGCTGTGTGGAGCATTAACTGTTGGGGCTATTCGTGCTCTTGAATGGGGGCTTCTATATATGGGCTTCTCTGATTCATGGTCATCACTGGCTGAGTTTTGCGGTGCGATGGTTGGTTTTCTTGGTACCAAAAAATTAAGTCGGATCATTGATGCCGTATTCATGTTTATTAAAAATAAGTTTGGAGTAAATAGGTAATGTCGAAATATGTATTCAGTAAACGCAGTGAAGAGAACTTAAGAGGTGTTCACCCCGATCAGATTAAAGTGACACGTCGAGCACTAGAGTTAACGAGCATTGATTTTATGGTCATTGAAGGCAAGCGAACTGAAGCCCGACAACGCCAATTGGTGAAAAATGGTGCTAGCCAGACCATGAATAGCCGGCACCTAACTGGACACGCTGTAGATTGTGCCCCGTTAGTTGGTCGCGAAATACCTTGGAATGATTGGTCTAAGTTCAAGTTAGTGGCTGATGCAATGTTGCAAGCTGCCAAAGAGCTTAATGTCGATCTAGAGTGGGGCGGAAACTGGAAAAGCTTTAAAGATGGTCCTCATTTCCAATTAACACATAAATCATATCCGGCTTAATGCTTACCGAGGTCATTATGAAATTCGATAAGTCATTTTGGCTGTTTGTCATGGTGGTGATGCTAGGCTGGTGGGTTGTTACTGTTCACGATAGTAATAATCTACTGAAAAAAGAAAACTCAGAGCTCATTGATAGAATTCAAAACTACGAACGGCGTATTGATTCCCTTCACGAACTCGATACTAAACATACCCAAGAGCTAACAAATGCAAAAACTGAAATTGACAAGCTGCGTGTTGCTGCTGAGCGCAATCCTGAGCGGGTGTACATCAAAGCCAGCTGTAAAAAAGCCGAAGGCACTACCGCCACCGGCTTGGATGATGCAATCACCGCCAGACCTACTGACTCCGCTATCCGAAATTATTGGTTACTCAGAGAGCGAATTGCAGAGTCAGAACAGATGATTAAGGGACTGCAAGAATATGTAAAAAAGGAATGCTGGTAATTGAGAATCTAAATACCAAATATTTGTGAAATAGCACAGCTAGCAGCAAAAATAGCGGCTATTCCATTAAAGCGAGCTTGCTTGCTAGTAGTTAATAGAAAATTATGTAAATCAACAGGATCTCTCCCGTCTTCAAATGTTAATTGAACTCGATTTGGGCTTACTTTAGATTTTACGAATGCGGCAGCCACCCAAAAAATTGCAGATAATACCCCTAGAGTTATGGATATGATGTGATATTGAGATATAAAGTCCAACATTATAATTTAACTGTCCCGACAAAGTAGTTTCATTTTTATGATTGTATCTCATCACAAAGCCTATTCACACTGATTGGCTTTTTAATGAGCTAAGGAGATAAACACTATGGCTAAACCGGATTGGGGGACGCTACAGCAACAGTTCCTCACCGAGCATGCTAAATCAGGAATATCCCCTAAAGAGTGGAGTGAAGACCAGGGACTTAATTACGCAACAGCAAGGCGATATATTAAAAGGCCAGCTGCGCAATCTGCGCAAAAGAAATTGCGCACTGCACACGAAAAAGAATGCGCAAAAGAGTCTATATGTAATAGCGCAATACCAACTGCGCAGAGTAGAGAACATGATAGTGCGCACGATGATGAAAATACCTTTGATGTGCGCAACTACGGGCTTAATGACTCACAAGTCAAATTCGTTAAC
>NZ_JAMPQI010000009.1:0-221186 GCF_028482365.1 Providencia sp. PROV122
CGCACCACCAAGACGAATCCGCAGAAATCCCCCCCCTCACTAATTAGCGAATTAAGCGCGCTGTACGCCACTGTAATCAGCGCAAAAATAATTGCTGCTGTGGCATGAATAATTGATTTTAACGCCTCTGTGACGCTGAGATTTTGCGGACGGATAATTAACAATAAACATGTCGCCGCGCAATCGTAGCCCCGCCACGCCTGCCCACTAAATAGGTCGGTTTTCATGCAGGTGCAAGAGATCGTCAGAACCGCGCTAGTGCAGGCGCTTTACGCAGGTCACGATCCTTGTTTAATCTTGCAGAATGGGGCAGAGAATTGCGGAATTTATGATGAAGGTTATGGTGATAAAAATTATTTACAGTATTATTTCATGTTTTATAATTTACTTTATCTCATAAAATACTAGGTAGTATCTTAATTCATTATTTACTACAAAACTATGTAGTTAGGCTTCTTAAAATAAAAAGACTAGTTACACATATTTAAAGGATTGATTATGCGTTTAAGTAAAGTTCGGGTACAAAATTATCGTAGCATTATTGATACTGGTGAATTTGATGTGGATGAGTTTAAAACAATTTTGGTTGGCCCAAATGAGGCCGGGAAAACGGCTATTCTCCAAGCCATTCAACAAATAAATCCCCCTAAAGAGATGAAGGGGTTTAAACCGCTTCGTGACTATCCTAGAGCTGAATACACCAAAATCAGTAGGGGAGAGCTAAAACCTGAATATATCAAGGTAGTGACTGCAACTTTTAAATTAGAAGAGTCTGATTTAAAGCACGCACCTGAAAAATTAAGAAATCAAGAAATTAGTTATGTTATTACTCGATATATGGATAATCATGCAACTCATAATTTACTTGGGGTGCAATCACTACTTTATGGCGAAGTTAAAGATAACCTAAGAAGAATAGCTCATTATTTAGATAGTCTTCTTGAGGATGAAAATAATAAAACCTACACTGATAGCCTTACTCAGATAACGAGTGGTTTTACTGAAAATCAAAAACTGTCTATTGAAAATATTAGAACACTATTAGAGTGGCTTGAGAATAATTTCACATTAATTGATGAAGAAAATGAAAAAGAAATTAAACGCCATAAAGAGATCGAAGATAAATTAAGTACTGAAATAGAAAAAGATAATTTTCTTTCGTATCTTTGGGATAATAAACCTACTTTTGTATTATATAGCAACTACTTCCGAGTTAAGCCTATTATTCATTTGGAGAACTTAGCTAAACGCCTGACCTCAAACATTATGGATGATGACTCTTATGATTATGGTAATAGTTGCCTACTTAGTTTGCTTGGGTTTACAGCTGAGGAGCTTTCTGAACTCGGAAAAGTATCAGAATCTACCAACAACTCAACTGAATTAAATATGGATGCTTATCGCGAAAATTTAGATAGGCGTAGTTATGAACTAAATGCTGCTAGTGTCGAGTTAACTCGTCAAATAATTAAAGTATGGAATCCTGAAGATAATAAAGCTGAAGCTAGCAGGCTTAAATTAGTTGCAGATGGACAATATCTCAAAGTAGTGGTAGAGGATAATATTGGTGTTGAAGTTGAGCTAGACCAGCGTTCCGAAGGATTTCAATGGTTAGTTTCCTTTTTTATAGTATTTTTTGCAGAAGCAAAAGGAAAGCATAAAAATACTATTTTACTTTTAGATGAACCCGGGGTAAGCCTTCACGCTTTAAAGCAAAGAGAATTTAGAAAGACAGTTTCACTACTTTCTGAAAATAATCAGACATTATACTCAACTCATTCTCCATTTTTAGTAGGGCCGGATGAACTCGATAAAGTAAGAGTTGTTGAATTGACCGATAGAGCTATTGGCACTAAAGTTCATACAACAATATCTTCTAGTGATCCTGCTGCATTATTACCATTGCAAGAAGCTCTTGGTTATGACCTAGCTCAAAGTCTATTTGCTCATCAACGTAATTTAATCCTAGAAGGATTGACAGATTATTGGTATATCGAAGCAATTTCTAACTTATTGAAAGATGGAGGAGAGAAGTTTTTAGATGACAAGATAGCTCTTGTGCCAGCTAACACAGCTAGTAAAATAGTTTATTTCGCTACAATTTTAACCTCACATAATCTTAAAGTGGCAGCTTTGCTTGACTCCGATAATGCAGGAGATCAAGCTGCAAAACAGGAAGTTTTAGTTCATCGTCTTGGTAATAAAAGAATTCTTCGTACTTCTGATTTTACTAGGCCTAAGATTGATAAAGCTGAAATTGAAGACCTACTTAGAGATACATTAGTTCAAATTGCAAAAGATGAGCTTAACTGGGATATAACAACATCTTTTTCTGGCGCCATTGATAAGCCGATTATTAATATATTCCAAAAGGAAATAGGCAAAGACTTCTCTAAGTATAAGTTAGCAAAGGCATTTTTAAAATGGTCACGAGACCATTCAATCACTAATTTAACTAAAAATGAGATTCAAGGTTGTACTAACCTAATTAACGCTATTAATTCAGCCCTAAAATAATTAATTAAAGATTTCTGACTCATTATTCATGAATAATAGTGGGTCAGAATTATTTTACTAATTTATTAATTCGAGCTAATACATTCACACACCTCTGCCTATATTTCCTACTAATCGCCTCTCTCTGCGCTTCTAACTCCTGCTTTTGCAGCCCTTTCCCATACTCATTTAAACTCAATCTCAACCTATCCCCGTCAACTTTTATAAAATGTAGGCCATCACTTACGCCTAAACCATTAATGAACATTGTTTTAATCTGTGGAATATCGAAATTAATGCCGACCTCATTAGCAAAAGTAACTATTTTCGACTGAATTTCTTTATCACCCTCATTTAATTCAATTCGTGATACTTGCCGCTGTTGTCTACCCTGTGATATTTTGGCTCCTGCTGCGTTCTGAGCGTCTGTTTCAATAAAGGCAAAACCGTATTCCTCTATGCTGCATACTTCACCAGAGCAGCGCTCTGGCTCGTAAAACTGCACATCTGAAAGATTGGATGTGATCCGCGATCTACAGTTATTGACAGGACTCCGAGGCGCGCCGATGGCGCTTTTTAAAAGACCATCGCCGGCAGCATCGGTGTTTTTCTTCACAATCTTGTATTGTCTGTCGCGAGTTTTGAGTGTTGGCTTGTTTGCAACAAGCTGATTGTAAATACCCACGACTTTCTGAACGTCTTCACCGTAAACATTCACATCACTAATTTCACGTGCAACTCGTATCGTCTCTTCTTTGCGGCGAATACATGGACCACCTTGCGACATCACATATTCAAAGAAATCACCACCATCGGCAGCGGCGCGAACACGCTCCGCAACATCACCGAGCTGATCCGCAATCGAAACGCCTCGCGGAAGCCGACGACACTCGCGATAAGCACCTTTTGAGGGAAGTTTATAGAATTGAAATTGCGGTATGCGCCATGTTGAAGCCCAAGCAGTAACCGCTGCTGCCATGCTTTTTAAATCTTTGCCGGTTTCGTGGTCTATCTCGCCATCAAGCGCATAACCATCAATATTTTTAGCGATATACTTTGCAATGTAACCCACAGCACCGCCGCGATTCATGTGCTTACATTCGAAACGGTACTTATGTGCGCCGGCCTCGTCACCATCTTCTTTTAAAGCGCGTTTACGCATAATCTCAATGGCTTTTGCACGGCTGGCTTTATCAACAAATAACAGCATATGCCAGTGAGGCGTGCCGTCATGATGCGGCTCAACAACCCGAACACCATAAACATTAATGTTATTGTCATTAAATGCAGAACGAATACGCGACCAGACTTTGACTAAGTACTGTTGTCCGTCTTTTGGTGTGTAGGCCTCATTTTTCCATTTACCATTAAGCGCAGCGATCACGTCTTTCTTACGCTTACGCAGTTTTGTTGGATGATATTTAGAAGGGCAGGTCCTGGTAATAAACATACCGATATCGCCACGTTCTTTCGCTACACGTTCAATGCCGGCCATTTGCGCCATTAATTCCATGCGACGAATTTCAGGGTTTGAAACACTTGCCATCACTTTATCGAACAGATCAAACCGCTCACCCGTTTCAACGTCTTCAATATCCATGCCTTGTAAATACTGCATATTAGATAAACGTTGCGCTTGCACAGCTCGAATGGCTTGTTTACTGGCGTAGGGGTTGCGATTCTGGCAAACATCCATATTTGCGATCATCAAGGCTTCAAGCCATTGGGTACGATGGGCTTTTAATTTGCGATACCAATAATCTGTATTGGTTAGGCGCTGAACGGCGGCAATAACTTTGCGAGCATCTAATGACGTGACAGCGGGACAATCAAAAATCTATTTTTATGAGTGGGCTTTTTAATCAGCGAAGAAGATAAACACGATGGCTAAACCAGATTGGGGGACTTTAGCCGGTGCATCTTGCCAGTTATTTGTGGGGGGAAGGAGGGGAAGTTTGGCGTTGAGGCAATCACTCGCTATTAAGGTGATGCGCTTAAAATGGCCACACAACATTTAGGGATGGTGAAAACCCGAACTGAATTAACCAGCAAAGGCGGCGAACCTATCAAAACCGAAGTTGCAAACATGATTTCACAAGAAGTTGCCGACGCTTATAAAAAACTAATGGGTTAATTACTGGAAATAGCCGTTTTAGCGAAAAAATAGGTTATGCAAAAACACCTATTTTACGTACGTTTTATTCACTGAGAATTTATGCATTTTTAAGGAGCAATTTAGATAAATGGTGCTTATCTGCAGAAACTAAATTGAACCTGTTTTCCGTAGGGGTAAGCACCATAATTTTAAATAAAAATGTGTTAGTCACATTTAAGTGGGGGGCAGGATGCTCCTTAGGGGGTGTCGTTTAAAAGAAACAATAAAAGCATTGCCACGGCGTTATTAATCATATGCAAAATAATTGGTGCCATAAGCGAATTAGTCTGAATTCTGACATGGCAAAAAATAACGGACATCACAAAAATCATAATAAATGTGGCAGGTGAATTATATTGATGGTGTATCATTGCAAATAGTACAGAGGTGATAATAATCATCACATGCTTGCCATTTGGGCCGTAGCCCATTCCGGCATTCAGTAAAAAGCCTCTGAAAATAATTTCTTCAATAATTGGCGCTGCGAAAACGACTGACACGACCAGAATAAACTGATGCAATGGTGATAGGGCGAGCATCTCAAGTATCGATGTTTCATCTTCTCCGTAAAACATAGTTGCAACAGATAATATGACCATTGCTATTATTGGAAGCCTGAGATCTGAAAATCGTACTGTGCCGAAAGGCATTAGCCCGGTTCGTTTCTGGTAATATGCTCGAGAGAACAGGGAATAAGGTAAGATAAATAGAATCGTAAATAGTGGCCAAGCGGCTAAGGCATCGTTATAGGTGGTTATCCCAGGAAATGCCAGTAAGGCATACTGAATTAAGTACCAACCTACAAAAAAACTGACGCAGACCAAGCTGTGTAGAACTCTGTCCATAGATATCATTATTATCCACATTGTTTTGTTGTTTATAAACGTTGATTTTAATGTATTACCAATAAAAAACCAAAAAATATTGGTTTTGTTTCATTTGCCATTGTCGAAGCGCTTAAGTGGATTATATTAAATAGCCCCTAAATGTAAGGAATTGACTAAGCCAACTCCTTCCCATTTGATTTAAAAATACTGAGCTATTTCCTGCATTAAGAGCATGTGACAAAGACAATCCAGCCCAATTTATCATTGATTAGGGGATGATTAACGACCCACGTAATCCTGAGCGTGGCTTACCCTCGTATATTCCATTTACTGCTCTTTCCTTGGCAGGAAGAATGGACTAAACGGTTTATCAGTAACGCACTAACAAAATATCGTCGTCTGTAATGAGGCGGCGCTAATCTCCCAGAGCGAGAATGATACGTATGATAATGTAAAACAATGCTATTAGCTTAATGAAACTTAATTTTAACTCTTATCTGGAGTAATAGCTATCATATATCTAGATATGGTGTATAGCTCGTAGGCTTACAATGATGCTGATGTGGGGCACGCACTGCAAAAGTAAATATACCTGCTCGTAATAAAAGTAAAATCGCAATACCAAGGCCAGCCACGAGCAAAAATCACACTCAGGATGAGTAAATTAAAATGCATTTGACCTTGGTTTTGCTTGCCACGAAAAAACCATGGAAAATTAGCTAAGGTAAAGTGAGTGCTGAATATCACAGGGAAATTTGTTGCAGGAATTACTTATCTGCCAGTTGATGACTTAAAAAGTATCAACAGCGTATTGATAGTGCTGCAAACTCTTAATGAGCCAATAGAAGTAGAAGTATTGAACTTCAATGATCTTAGTTTATCCCAATCAAGTTCAAGTCATGTGAACTATTACCAGCAAACAGATGATATGTTTGTTCTTGTTTCATCTTTAATTAAAAGCTGGATAAGAAACCACCCGGTTGCTAATGCGAATAAATGAACCGCTATGATGGCGAGTTGTGTTTATCTACTGCTTAACGGTTATGAGTTAACTACCCCAAAGAATGAGGTCATAGAGATGGCTAATGGAATGGCGACCAAAGAATATTCGTTTATTGAGTTAGATGGTTGGTTAAGTTTCTGATTTAGGCCTTTTGACTTAAGACAATTGTGTGAGTAAACGGAGATAGCAGCCATCTCAATCATCAAGATAAAGATAGACTAGTTCACTGTGGCGATTTTCCTAGGCATAAAAAAGTCGAAGGTGTTATCACCTCAGCTATAGATAATACCATCATCGACCAACCTGCTCATTTCGCTAACAAAATTATTGGTTATTCAGATAGCACATGATTTTAAGGTCGCAGAATTATGTAAGACAGAAGTGTTTATTTGAATAGCAAATAAGTGATACTGATTAAAAAGGGAAGGTATCCAGTATTGAAAAGATATAAAGAATAATGTTAACAAGAGGTATATCACTAAAATATATACGATTATATCAAAAATCTTTCCCGTATGTTGATTGCGTTCAAATATAAAAATATAAATCTTACTTAAGTTTTAATAGGGTTTATATTAACTAGCCATACGGGAACAGCAAAGACAGGTGAATAGGTTCAATAACAAGTGCATTATAATGATAATCTTGAATGCTAACAATAACGAACTCTTTTTGTCAGAGTTCGATTTTAAATTGAAATTAGTGAATGTACATAGTGAAGGTTTTTGAATGGTGACATAACTAAAAAAAATAGTTAATTATTCTGATTATGTTGTTAACTGTAAATATCGTTATGTTTCATTTACTTTGTTTATGTTAGCCTACGCGGCAAAAATTAAGAGTGGATTTTATAAAAATTTAGTTATGAATCAGAAAATAAAAAATGTAATTAAAAGCAAGTTAATTCTCAAGTTTATTTCAAATTTTCTTCTTTTTTCTTTATTACATAAGGTCATGGGGTATCCATTTAAGCCGCTTTATGTATTATTTATAAGTATTGGTTTGCTTTATGTAAAGAATAGGTCATACCGTTTTTTTGTTTTATTTTTCACCATATTAGCTGCTCTTTATTTACCAGTGGGTTTAATTTATGGCCCTCCAACATATAATACAGTTGCATCTTTTTACTATACGGATATACAAGAATCACGAGAGTTTATGTCAAATATTGATAGTAAATATTACATTTACTCGACGTTTATTCTAATTTTTGGGGCTTTAGTTAGCTCTATAAAAGTAAATGCTGTAAACTATCACAATAAAATAATATTTAGCATGGTGATATTGGTCTTTATCTTTACTCCGTTAAAAAATGCCTTAAGTGGTAAATATGAAAGAGCAGCTAATTCAGGTACACCAGAGACACGGTTCTTCACAGAGTTAGCTTATTCAATTTATTCATTAATTGATGAAATTGAATTATATACAAGTGAAGATACTTTTGAAATTACAAAGGTAACTAACCAATATGATATTTATGTTATCATCATTGGTGAAAGTGTTCGAAAAGATTTTATGCATGCATATGGTTTTAAGATAAATAATACACCATTCATGAGCTCAAGCAATGGTATTCTCTTTACTAACTACATATCTGCAGCTAGTTCTACGCAACCATCTTTGACACATAGTTTATCTTTATATCCAAATATAGGTAACAATATCATAACACTAGCTAATAAGGCAGGTTTTAATACTTATTGGTTATCTAATCAAGGTTTTGTTGGTGAGTACGATGGTTCAGTTGCTGCTATTGGTCGAAGAGCTAATAATAGCTTTTTTATTAAAAGAGGAGGCTCTGATGATAAGATAATATCTCCAGATACTGCGTTATTACCAGAATTTAAATTAGCTTTAGAATCATCAGACCATAAAAAGCTTATTGTTGTGCATCTTATGGGAAGTCATACACCATTTTGTACTAGAACAGAGGGGCTGTATGATTATTTTTATCATAATAAAAAACTTTCTTGTTATGTTCAAAGCATAAAAAATACAGATAAGCTTTTATCAGAAATTTATCATGATTTAAGTAAAACAAAATCTAAGTGGTCAATGATGTATTTTTCTGATCATGCACTATCTTTGACCTATGATAGAAATGAGTTGGTACATAATGATAAATATCAGCAAAACTATGAAGTACCTTTTTTTATTACTTCATACGACTCTAATAAAAAAGAAATTATAAATAATCGTCGTAGTGGCTTAAGCTTTATGTCTTTATTTTCTCAGTGGACAGGAATCAATGAGAGTAATATTGAAAAAAATTGTGACATGTTATCTAAAAATGACTGCCCTAATCAAAATACTATAATCGATTTTAATAAAAACAATCGTATATTTGATGATTTGCCCGATGATTATTCAAAGTAGCACAGAAACTTTTAGTATCGAGATAGTTGTCATTCTTCTGAAAATCAATCTGAGAGCACAGAGTGACATATGAGATGTATCTTTTTTAATAGAAAGTAAAGGTACTTACGAAATTACTGCTGCTTTACAATTTACTTGCTGTGGCAGCAGTATAAATGAATTTTATTAATTAGCCAGTTTATTCAGCACATTAGGGCCGAAAGTTCGATAAAGAATACGTACTGACATAAATTAAAAAAGCATTAGTAATATATAGGGAATTTCTAGTTAAGCATGGTGTGGAAGGTAATAACTTAACTAAATAAAAGTGATACAAAAATGAAATATAAACCTAAGTCTAAAGAGTTTGTTTTATTGTATGTTGAAAAAACAATGTTACTTTTGTGTGGTTGAATCATTGACTAAGATATCTAATATTAGGTAATACCTCTGAAAACTAGTGAAACACAGTAGGTTTCGGCAATTTGCTATAATATTATAATCATGGGCTGTAATATATGGAGCTAGGTGGCACTATCCTTGTGTGGAAATAAACTCAGCTAACTACATTCAACAAAAACTTCTGTTGAAAAAGTGGGGAAATACCGAAGAAAATATTGCAGAGTAAGCATTTAAGAAAATTACTATATAAATAAAATACTAGCATAATAGATATATAGATTAACATTATGAGTGATCCCTCAACTAACCAAAAACATCAAAATAAAGCCTCACCGAAGTGAGGCTTATGTATATGCGCTTTGCTAAAGAAACACTAAAGATCCTATACACGGTAAATGAATAAAGAATATTGCAGAAAGTACCAATATCAGGGTTAGCAATAAAAGGATTGAATGTCTAAAAAAGCTTACGGATTTTGGATTTTTCAGGAAAAATATTAATAAAAATGGGATGATAATTCCTAATATAGATACATAAGTTAGATACTTATCCAAATATTTAAACATAACTAACCCTATTTAAATTGGCTCTTTATATTGTCATTTCACGTACACAAATGGCCATTTATATCTGCCAGCTAGTAAGGCCTTCAGTGCCAATGACATTGTAGTGACAGCGGCTGCAAGGTAGCTTCCTTTAGAGCAGTGCGGCATAACGAGTTTTAAATTCCCAGTTATAGGCCACACCAGCCTTGCTCTTGCCATTATCCCAATTCACCGACCAAGTCATTAGGCCTTTAATCGACAAGTTTTTGGCATCAAGACGCGCAAAAGCATTATAGACAGCTTGTTTATCAATCACATAACCAGAGCCAGCAGCATCATTGTTGGCAGGCAAACCGATAACAAATTTAGAGGGTGGAATTTTTGTATAACCGCGGGTACCAGTAACTAGACTTTCAGTCAGGTAATACAAAAAGTCTTCTTTCATTGCGTCACTATTTTGGGTGAGCCAAGCACCTTTACCGCTCGTGGTTTCATCAACCCAAATACCATCGCCACCCTGATTATAATATTGCGGAGCAATAAAATCATAATATCCTTCGAGGGCATTGATATAATCTAGATAAGCACCGTTGATACGTAAATATGGGAATTCTGGCGCCATACTGATAATAAAGTTTTTCCCTTCGGCGGCGTAATGTTCTTTTACTTTTTTCAATGCGGCAGGTAAAACTGTTTTATTATTAGCTGAACTAATGGCTGTTTGCTCTAAATCGATATCTAAGCCATCAAAGCCGTAGGTTTCCACCAAACGGATAATTTCATTAGTTAGCTTGTCTTCGTCGCCAGTTTTCAATTGGATATGCGCATCGGCACCACCTAGGGAAATGAGTACTGCGCGGCCTTGGCTGTTTAATACTCCGACTTGACGGCGGAACTCGGCATCCGACAGATTGTATGGCTTGAAGGTTGGAATACCTTCGCCTTTCATAAAGGCCACGGCCACCACGTTATATTCTTCAGGAATGTCTGTCAGATTCATATTGGCACATTGCCCCTGCTGATAGCCATCACTGGCACCCGCGGCCCAATTGTGCCAAAAACCCATCATAATTTTTTTATTAGAGATATCCGGCATGGCGGCTGCGTCATCTACGACTTGTGTATTGATAATGTTATCTGAGCTCATAGTAACCTCGTTATTTTAGGTAAGATTAATTCCACACGCGCCAATATTGGTGGGCGTAAAGATATAATGCGTTTTTTTAACGAGGGTAAGGTGAAACCTTTTCCTGCCAATAATAAATTAAATTCAAGCTAACTGGAAAATGTAGGATGCTTTCAAAAAAGAATGTTTTGCTCTTAGATGTATAATTTTTCAGATTAGTGGAGGCGTATTTATAGCAATGACTATCTTCAAATGACTCACTAAAGAGTAAATAAATTATGACAGTAATTGTTACATATTATTTATAGCTATTACTCCAATTTATATTGACAATATTTATTGTCAGTATCATGCCGCGGTTTTCACTTATGAAGCGAGTGACGATTAGCTTTGTGAAATGGATAGATGAACCATAATCTGATAATGTTGAAAAATTAGCAGGGGTTCGCAAGAGGCTAGAAACGACGTATCAAGTGAGCCGTACAAGAAAATAAAATAGGTAATTCTGCTAATATTATTGGTTACAGCGGAATAGCTAGTGTTTATTTTATAAATGATAATGATTATTTATAAGTGGAATATTATCTGCTTTGGTCTTTATTGTCTATTTTATGGAGGATGCCAAAGATATTACAACAAAATTCTAAAATTAGAGATTGCAGTAGTGAGCCGTAATAGAAAAATAGAGTATTTCGCTTTTAGTTAAAATGCTAGAATCATTCTACCGATGAAAATGCGATAGAGAATTTAAATGATTAGATTATTTCTATTTTTAATATTTGTGTTCCCTTCAATCACATACGCTGCAAGTTTTGATTGTGCTAAGGCTCAGAGTAATGTGGAAAAATTAATATGCAATACTCCTGAACTATCTAAAGCAGATGATGAATTATATGTTGATTATCTGCAAGCAAAGTTAGTAACTGGAAACAGCGATGAATTTAAGAGGTTAGTTAAAAAGAATTGGGAATTGCGGGTTAAAAATTGCGATACAAAGTCGTGCTTGCTAGATTGGTATCATCGCTCAACGATTATTTATAGAAATATTGCTGCTAGCCAACCAGTAGATGAGCAAGATATATCTGAATTTAATTATTATTATAATTCGCCAGTGAAGTTAAGAGGCGTTATTAGATTAGAAAAACCAGATGGGTTCTTAACATTAAGAACAGATAATATAATTTCTGTCTCATCAAAAGAACCGGAAGATAGTGAGGGAGAGCCCACTGAATGGGGGATAGGTGCTTTGCATTTAGCACCAAGAAATTCAGATCAATTTAATCAGCTAAAAGAGATCCAAGGTAAAAAGGTAGATATCACTTGTGACCTATACCATGCAACTAATATTCATCACAAAACTCCGGTTCTTTGCAGTGTTGAACATTATGTTTTGGTTAAGTAATTGGCTGTATGGCATAAAACTGAAAACATAAAGTATCGTAGAAAAATGAAATAGGGCAACCTGCTATTCGTTTGTGATGAGTGACTGAAGGTACGATATTTTTATCTTTTTTTACCCTTTATTTTTTGCTCAAAAAATTTCCCTTTAAAAATAATAAGTTATATTATGTCGTAGAAATGAAGGTATTTTGCATAAAATCGTTGTAATTTATTGTTGCGCTAAGATTTTTTCCTGATAATTTATAGTGTACTGCCGCATAGGCAGCTTAGAAATCAACCGTACGGCTATCAATCTGCTTGGTTTTGTGTACTGCCGCATAGGCAGCTTAGAAAGTTGTGAGACGCGATTTTCGCTGTATCTATTTGTGTACTGCCGCATAGGCAGCTTAGAAAAAGCGCAAAAAAAAGGAATGCGACTTGATTTTGTGTACTGCCGCATAGGCAGCTTAGAAATTGGCGATATCGCACTCATGGATGATTTTCTGGTGTACTCCGGATGCAACTCCCGCTATTGCTGGCAACACCAGAGGAAATTGTAAAACCAAAACAAATAGTGAAAGTAAAACAAATTATGCGGGAACCATATATTTGACATAACCTAAAACAGCAAAGTTTATCGATTATATTCGTGAAGCATTACACCATCAACATGCAAAAAGGCATCTCTTAGTATTCCCAATGATTGAAACTCATTTAACTTATGATAATACGTCGACTCTACCTGTTCACGGGTAAGGCCTGTGAGGTAATCACTTTGTTGATTTGTTTCCCAATAAATCTCACCTTTTCCTTTTATGAAGTATCCTCTTAAAAATCCAGGCCATTTATCACGCATGTTAGATATCAACAGAGAGTGGCTATCAGGCTGTGTTGCTTGAAATTCATGAAAAAAATCACCTCTAAAGATAAAAATATTATTGCATTTAGTACATTGATAGATATCTCTTACATACTTGTATGCTACAGAAGCAAAATTATCTCTAGACTCCCCTTCTAGTTCATCAAGAAAATCATAGAAGTCTTGATCAGAGATGTAATAAGCCTTATAACTAAGATAATCTGTATTATCCCTAATTATATGACCGCAGCTACATTGAAACTTAGACATTTAATATTGACCTCATAATTCTGGATTTAGAATAAGATTATCGCCAATATTAATAATACATAATGTTAGATAAAAACATCATAAATATCTTAAAATTACCTAGAGTGATAAATATAACAGTATGCTAAATAAAAACACACTGAATTGACGTAAACACGGGCTTATAGGCTTACAAATCAAACTTGCTCATGGATATCTTATCAATTAATCTCTTTAGTAAATGGTCATTATTTTTTCCACACTGGGGATGGCTAATTTTTGAGGCGCTTAACCCATGATATTGGGTACGACTCATTGTATTTATTGCTTAGTCAAGTGAGATAATCTTTGATTAAAATACACTAGTATGAAAAGATTACCATTAATGTATTAGAGTAAGAGGAAATGCGTGTCAATGAAGGCAATATATTTATTACTGGGGTTGCTGTTTTCATCTTTTGCATTCTCAGCTGAAAACTCAGTGATGATCCTTGGCGATGATTATAGGCATACCTTAGTTAAGGAGCTAGAAGGGGCAACATTTGTAACTCATGGAAAGAATGACTCACTCATTCAGCAGGTTAAACAAGCATTTAATCAAGACAGTATTATTTTGGTTATTAACATGGCGGATGGACCAACTCAAAATCTTAGAGAATCCATCTTAATAGCAAGGCAATCAGGTCATAATTCTGTCCAAGTTTATTATCATGGTAAGCATTTACCAAAAGAGATGCTTAATGATGATGACTTTAAAAAGCTAATGACACTTGTTGTTAAGGAAGTTAACGAATTATTGGATCTGTATGAAATCCAAATAACAGGGGCTTATTATGATTGGGAAAGAGATTTTCCAGAAAAATTTCAGTTACAAAAAAATATTATGGCTAAATTTAGTCCAGAGCCTAACACGTTAATGACTGAAATACATAGTTATACCTATGTGTTTACAAAGGAAGAAGCAAGTAATAATACTATCATCACTGATGGAACGGTATTGGCATTTGCTTGTCAGGATGTCATTGGTAATGCGACTGTTCGAAGCCAAGATCCCATAAAGAGAGGTGGGAATTATTCTCACATAGTATTGGAGTTAGAAAAGCCAACATTGATCCCTTTACACGCACGATGCTTAGGTACATTAAATAACACGTTAGCTATGGCTTTTATTACTGTATTAGAGAATGAGAAATAATTAAATATCATGATAATTTTAATGTATTCACTATCTCATTTTTTTAAATACCTGTTTATAAACAGATGTTTGAATGATGAATGGAGCTATTAACGAATACGCACTAAACTCCTGAATATA
Source organism: Providencia sp. PROV122 (assembly GCF_028482365.1). Taxonomy (NCBI): domain Bacteria; kingdom Pseudomonadati; phylum Pseudomonadota; class Gammaproteobacteria; order Enterobacterales; family Morganellaceae; genus Providencia; species Providencia sp. PROV122. The sequence goes on from NZ_JAMPQI010000009.1 coordinate 14,713, forward strand.
TAATAGTATTCAATTTGTCAGGCTGTATGTTATGAAATATTTAGAGCGTTATCTGTATCATATCATCTATTGAATTTTGTGATAAATATAACGGTATCATTATCAATTTAACTATTTAAATTTATCAATATATTAATGCTAAATAGAGTATATTGATTGAAATAAACGCCACTTATACAATTTAACGGAAAAATTCTTTTAGCGAAGAAGCTTTAAACCCTATTTAAATCCTTTACAGAACAGTATGTTTATTCTGTTTTATATAGAGTGCATATCAATCTCAGGTGCCTCAGCTAGAAACTATCCGAAGGTATTAGCAATGGGGCATCATTTCATTTGGTTTGCGGCAATTGAAAAAGTTATTGATGCTTTAGATAAATGATCGCTGATAAAAATTAGCAAACATGATATTTTCAGAATTACATTAAAATTAGATAGTTACAAAAAATATAACTATTGAAAATGAATTGACAATTTTCCGAGTGATTTAAGCGCGGTAATTGCGACCTCTTTATTAGGATCAAAGCAAAGCTCTATTAATCGGTTTAAGGTTTCTTCATTTTGGATTGCGTATTTGTAATCACCAAGGATGGATATCGCAGTGAGTTTAACTTCATTATTAGTTCCTTGTGTGAGCTGGATTAGTGTATTTAATATGATTTTTTGTCGTGAATGATTCATTTATTCATACCTAGCTAGGATATGTTAAGAAAAATCTGATTATAATCAGCCAAAATAGACATCATATTGTTATTTCTCCTTATTGCATTGTTCCTAGATGACAACTTCAATAAAAAGTATATGAGAAATTTGCATTTTATAAACAATAGCAACTAAATTTACTACGGATAGGCATCGGTATAATCACCATCTAATGTTAAAATCAGGGTGAAGTAGATTTTTTATACATCCTATTAGTAAGATATATGATAGGAAAACTTAATAGCTAGTTAAATTAACTGAGCTAAGAGGTATTTTCACTATTTGAGTATAGAGTGATAATAAGAGCCCAAAATAAGGGCTCTCATCTATAAACGTCATTCATGTGTTATTCTCAACAAATTGAATGTTAATTACTTAAATTCACATCGATAACTTGATAAAAAGCATTTTGGGTATTATCAACATCCCATGTTGCAAGAATAACATGGTAACCTTCATGATCAGCGGGCACATCACATATAAAGTTGATATCCACTTCGATCAATGGCATTGCTCCATGATCATCTCTTTGACAAAATGGCGTTAACTCAAAAGCTGAACGAGTTAATGGTGCTGATTGGTCCCAGCCATTTTTTGTAATAAAAAACCGCCAATTATCGGTTGCATGAGCCATAGTTAGATACCAAGTGAAGGTATTGAGACCCGTTTTCATATCAATTTTATGCCAACGGGTAGGTGTTTGCACATCAAGAGGACTGAAACGTTCTATACCACCTCCGCTAGCTATTAATCCATCAGGAGGCCCAGATTCTGGAAAGCCTTTTTGAGTTTCAATGCTCTGAGGTTCATATTCTGGCCCTAATCCACAATCATTGTTTAATGGTATTTTTGGCTCCTTAAGATAGTCGTTAAAGCTACATAGATAAGCGCGACTTTCTGGCATCCTTATATAGCCATGGGCGCTCGCGTAGAATGAAAATAACGTTAATACAGTACCTAATATACTTGGATATATTAATGGTATGATTAGATTTTTCATAATCACCTCGGACATAAAGATAAAGAATATTTACTGATCGATTATTGAATGATGTGTCAGAGAACTCATTCATCGTTTCAGTAATAATATTTTTATCATACTGACTTGCAGCAAAATTGAATAATTTAGTTCTTTATTTATTAAATTTTGCGTCATCTTTGCTGATTAATCATCTAATTAGTTAAATCTAAGTATTATTTAATGAGATTTAAGGGTATGAGAAGTTGAAATAGGGTAGAGTGGTATTATCCTAACCCTCCAAAGGAAAAGAGGGTTAGAACCAATAGCATTATTCAATCAGCATTAGGGGCCTTCGCCGCCTGAATCAATCCCTCCCATTCCTGGTGTATAAGTTATGCAATCTGGTTTGCCTGTAACAGGATTTGGTTCAGGTGAGCACCAAGTAACAGTGTTAGTCGCGTAAGCCGATGAACAAAGAATTGAAATAATAAATAATAGTTTTTTCATGATTACTTCCTTCTATTTGATAATCATGATTACTTTATTTTAATTATGTAGGCGAAGTTCATATTCCATTACTTAATGTGATGGGTGTCTCTTAAATAATTTTTTATTTAAGTGATTGATTTAATGCTCTTAAAAATAAGAGATGATATTTTACTATATGGGTAATTTATAGGTTAAGGTTGTTATGGCGTAATCATTAAAATATTTTATTGATTATGGTGTAACTGATATTGTGTATAACGTGATGTGTTAGTATGGAGAGATAAAGGTATTTAAATGATTCAAATAATTAACAATAAATTAGGCGAACCTACTAAAAGGTTCGCCATTCAATCATTATTTAATACTGTCATCTAATAATTCATTGAAATAAATGATTTTTTGGTCAAAATCAATAGCTATATTTTGATCTTTACACTCATTATTAGATATCATTTTACAGGAAGATTGTATGTTTTTTTCATGGATGCCTAACCATTCAGCTAATAAATGAAATAAATTCAGTCCACTCCTTTGCGCTGATATTATCTCTCTCGTATTTGAATCTGAAGAAGTAATAAAAAGAGGCGTTTCAAAATTTTGACGATGTTTATCATCATGGATTAGATCTTGTTGATTATCAATAAAAGAAAGCCCATGATCTGAAAAATATAACATAGACCATGAGTTTTTAGACTTTGATAATATGTCATGTAATAGAGATAACTGTAAATCAGTATTTTTTATACTTTGAACATAGCAAGATAAATCTTTGCTTTTATAAAATTCATCATACTTATTTGAGATCCTTTTACAAAATGGAGAGTGGCTACCAATTAAATGAACAACAATCAGTTTTTTCTTTGCAGGATTGTCGATGGACTCAATAAACTTGGGAATAATAGGGCCATCTTCTGTTAGTGGGTATACAAAGCTGTTTCTATATTTACTTTTAGTGTGAGCAGTCGCACATTTGCAAAATTAACCATGATGTTGCTAATAAGGGAAGTAGATACACCAGTATAGATTTATTATGTACTGAGTTATGATTATGTTGTCATTTTTGACGTAACTTAGGGGTAATAATATGTTAAAAGTAATTGCAGAAGATTTTATCCAGCTTGAGGCTATAAATATCGTACTCCCACTTTACCGTGAATTAGTTGAAGCGACTAAGCGTGAGCCTCTCTGTATTGCTTATGATTTATATGTTGACCAAAAAGATAGAGGGCATTTTATTTTTATCGAAGAGTGGCCTGATCAAGCAGCCTTAGATGCACATTGTAAGAGCGAACATTTTCAACGCCTTGTTCCCATGATTAATCAATATCAGCGAAAAGAGCCTTCTTTTATATTTATGGATGACGCTCTAGCTAAAATATAAACACTATAGAATTTCTTTTCGATAAAAATCATTAGGGTAACTCTATTTTAATGCCATTAGTGTATAGCTGATGGTTATTTTATTTTTAATGGTGATGCAGAAAGGACTAGGGGATAATTGGTCAATAGGTATGTTTAACTTTACTTATTTGGTTAACCGGGATTTTATTTTCTCTAAAAGGTAAAAAGCGACTTTCAGCTTAACTAATGATTTTATAGGGCCATCAAACTATCTGTTAGGTGTGTGTGAAATATTTATTTTAATAGTATTTAATGTATAAAAGGTTGGGTTAATTTTTTCGTCTAATCAGCAAGTGATTTTCCTTGTTTTTTACCCTTTAAATTTTTAAAGTTTTTATATCCTTTTAAAACAATAGGTTATGTTACCTGATAAAAAAGAAGGTATTTAAGGGGAAATTGTTATAATTTACTGTTGCATAAAGTTTTTTTACTGATAATTTATAGTTCACTGCCGTATAGGCAGCTTAGAAAATGGTTGGCAGGGACTATTTCCTGAGAAAGCTGTTCACTGCCGTATAGGCAGCTTAGAAATGAAAATGGTGGCAATGTGGCTACAACGGTTCACTGCCGTATAGGCAGCTTAGAAACGTTATCGCCACGGGTTTTAATGTATTGTCCGGTTCACTGCCGTATAGGCAGCTTAGAAAATGATCCACGCAGCAGCATCTTCTTGCGTCATAGTTCACTGCCGTATAGGCAGCTTAAAAATACGTTTTAATATAACTTAAAATTTCTACCTTATCCTTTCTAGCACACCCTCAATAAGATTTAGTGATTTTCACTTATCATGCAGAATAAAAGACTGTTAGCCTTGATGCGAAGTCAGAATAAGGCTTATGATATTTTGTACAGGGAGATTATTATAGGAATATTACCTATGGTGAGGAGGGGTGTTGATGTGTATTTTGAAAATACCAGCTCGGTGGAGGTATTTATATGAATAAGCTTTTTCGAATGTGCAACCTATTGCTATTAACTGCAAGCTTCTCAATGGTCTCTTTATCTTCCTATGCAGATCCCAATGGCGGTCATGGTCATGGGCAAGGAAAAGAGCATCAAAAAAATAAGCCTAACAAAGGTCATAATGGTAACGGAAAAGAAAAAGCAGATCATTTATCCTTAAATAAGAGTAATTCAATATCAGTATCATTAACTTACAATGAAGCAAGAGCACTCGCTTTAGACAGTGGTATTACAGGCTATCACGCGTTACCACCCGGTATTGCCAAAAACTTAGCTAGGGGGAAACCATTGCCGCCAGGGATAGCTAAAAAGGTTGTTCCACCTTCTATGCTTGTACAATTACCTCATTATCCAGGCTATGAATGGAGTATTGTTGGTAATGACTTAGTACTTATTGCATTAAGTACAGCGGTAGTCACTTCGATTATTAATAATGTATTTGACTGATCTTAGTAATGTGTATTGAAGCCATTAAGTAATATATACCTGTTAAATTGAAAAAGACCGTTCATTTGATAAACGTTATCCCATTAGCCCTCAATTTTTTGAGGGCTATGCAATCAAAGGGATTATTATTTCGTTTTATTCTTTTCTAACCATTTTTGCATTTGCTCTATTTCTGGACCTTGGGCGTTAATAATCTCTTCTGCAAGCTTTCTCATTTCAGGGTCGGTGCCATATTTTAATTCAATTTTTGCCATATCAATTGCCCCTAGGTGATGAGCGATCATACCTTGCGCAAATGCAATATCTGCATTCTCTTCATTCATACCTTTGGCCATATCTGCATGCATTTTATCCATAGATTGGTTTAACTCTTTTTGCATTTCGTTGCTGGCAGGAGCTTGAGCATGCATAGAATGATTTGAATTAGCAAAAGAACTAAAGGAGGCGATGCTAATGGTTAAAATTGCAGCGATAGGAAGCATTTTTTTCATGATAAATACCTTATTAAAAGGGGATTAAGTTAGGTTGACGATAAAGCTTCCCCTAAGGTTAAGGTCAATGGGGTAATAACAGATTTAACTTATTTTACATATAAATTGATTTTTATACTTAACTCATTTAATTGAGAGAGACGCAGTGAGTCTAAAAATAGTGGTATGATAAAATGAAATAACGATTCTTTATAATAGTGATCTATATCAAAAATTTCGAATAAGCGCTTATCTGTTTTTTACCGGTTTATATAAATCGAATGGATAATTAGATGCGTGGTATTATTGGTTTTATGTATTGTTCGCCATGTAAATATACTCTTTAATTATTTTTAAATATGGGGTTTATGTGGTAATTGATTGATTTTAAGGTTGAAGTTTTTTTAGGTTTTATTGTTAAAGTATATCTTTTCATTTAAATTTCATAAAATAAATTATCAATGTTAATGATAATGATTTCTATTTGAGAGTCTATTCTAGGTTGTTATATACTCTGATTTAAACAGGTGTGGTGATGATTCAGGGGTTATTAATGGCTATGCAGAAATAGTCTCTTAATACGGGGGAGATTAAGAATAATTAGGTTGGGTTAATTCTATAAATATTAAAAATCCTTTTTATAGCTAATGGAGTGAAGCTGTTATATTTATTACGTTTTTAAAATTATTTATATTATTAAATAATGGTCTTCACAATAAATAGCAGGCAGGAAAATTTTTATAAAAATGAAAATTAACATAGATATTTTATTCTGTAAATTTGAATCCTTATTTGAGTGATAATCAACTCATTATTTTTACTGTTATTTACTGATGTTCAAAGTGTTGCTATGCCATCAAAAATAATATTGAAAGTTATTGCAAATAACAGTTACTGATAGGGGAGCGCATCTGCAATGTTGTATGTTTATTTGTTGAGTTTTTATGCAGTTATTGTGCTTAAAAAAAGGAAATGGAGTGGGGGAAAGAATCAATGTATGAGGCTTTATGATGCAGATCACATAATAAATTCTTATGTTTTTATTGTGGTTATTATATGAAAGGTAATTGAAATTTATATAGGCAATATAATAGTCTTAATTTTTCTATTTTTCCATTCTATAGGCCTAAATTTATCCTAAGTTAGGATAATTGTTTAACTGTCTGTTTTTTAATGATATTTGTTATTTTTTTATTCGATTTGGCCATGGTTATAGCGTAAAAAGAAGTAAAATACCTACAAATGGTAATGATAATAATAACTATTTGCAATTGGGTGGGGTTGATATATACTCCGAATCGATCATTTATTTTAATGAATCTGTTGTGAGTAGATAGTTATATTTAATATGCATTTATCATTTATATGGCAAGGAATATTATGAAAAACCTATCATTAACAGCATTAACAATTGTTTTATCGAGTGTCGCGTTTAGTACTAGTGGAGAGACGGTTTCAGGACAGAGCCAAGCGTATGATTCCAATGGAGTTGAGGTGAATGTTGGAAAAACACAGTTTGCACAAGGCACCCATAGTGGGGTTATTGGTGATCCTGGTGTCGGTTTGAAAACCATCGCTAACGGTACAAGAATTGGTTTTTCTGGTTTTAAATCATTAGCACCAGAGAATGAGCAAGGTGTCAATGTATTACCTGCATCAAGTGGTGGCCATGGAGGGGCGATGGGGGAGTTTCATTTTACACAAGTTGCTAATGCAGAAGTCTATTTTGGCGACTGGTCTAAAACGGGGAGTGTAGGTGACCAAACTCATACTGCTTTCTTCTCAGGTAAAGAAGCCACAGAGTCGGTACCAACCGCGGGGCAGGCGGAATATACCATTGCTGGTATCAATCAATTTGATGGTCCAGGTAAATTAAGCGGTGTATTTAATGCTGATTTTGGTTCGAAAAAATATACAGGCGCTCTAAATGGTCAATCTCTTAATATTACTATGAATGGTAACATTCAAGACAAAGGGCAATTTTCTGGTAGTGCAATAGCAAATGGTTCAATTCAGGGTAAAAGCTCAGGGCAGTTTTTTGGCAAAAATGCGGATGTTGTCGCGGGTATAACCACCTTTGATAGTGACCATACAAAAGACACTTCGTTTGGCGGTTCAAAAGTGCAATAACTTATATTGCGGGTGGAAAGGATTTCCACCTATTACGATTACTTTAATAGAACATTGGTTGATATTTATGGGGTTATTTCGAGCGGGTATCCTATGGTTGTTACTTTATAGTAGTGTCGCCATCGGAGAGATAAGTGATATTGATAATTATCGCTTTTTATTAAAAGATAAAGCGGAATTTAGTCGAAAATCTCCCGTTATTGAAAATAATAAACCGTTTATTAAAGATGACATCAAAATTAATTTCGATGGTAAAGAATATCAGGTTAGTAATACGCTTAATGAGATGGGAATGGCTATTTATATTGCCTTAAATCGTGGGCAATACGATGACGTAGAACGTCTATTATCATATTACCAACAATTAAGTGGATATGACGTTTTACTTGTTGAGTTTGCTAAAGCACAAATGGCACGTGCAAATCATGATTATGCTCAGGCTATTTTTCACTACCAAACTATTTTAGCGCTAAAACCTGATTTTTTGCGTGTCGAGCTTGAATTAGCTCGAACTTATTTTGAAGATCAACAAAATAATGAGGCATCTTCACAGTTTAAACGGGTATTGGAAAAGTATCAGCAGCAGTTACCACAAAGTGTATTAGCTACAATTTCACAATTTATTACGGAATTAAGTAAACGAAATAGTTGGTCAGGAAGTTTTTCGGTAGGTTACGGTTACAACTCTAATATTAATCAAGTACCGGGGGATAAAAGACAGCGTTGCTACAGAAATGCAGTGCAGCAGTTTTGTTATGGTGCTGGATTGGCGGATAAAGGCACCAAATTTATCTATGATGGTGATATTAAACGTACCTTTTCACTTTACCAGCATCACAGTTTACTGTTTAAAGCATATACCTATGGCAATAAGTATGATGGTGCTGCCGAGTATAATGAAAATACCAGCCACATACGGGTTTATTATCAATATCAGGATGCAAAAAAATCATTCGCTATTGGCCCAATTAGTGAATTTAAATGGGTAGGAGAGCGGCGACACTATTATGGTGTTGGAGTGGGAATGGAAGCGGAGTATCGTTTTTTACCCCAGTTTTCGCTGAGTACAGTGATTGATCACCAAAAAATAAACTATCGTTCACCTTATCAAAGCCAAGATGGTAATAAGAGTCAGGCTTATATCACAGGGATTTATGCTCTTAGCTCAGATGCGGTGATATTTGGTGGTGTAGATAGTGGGTATGTGAATAAGGTTTATGATAGTGACAGTTATAAACAATATGGCATAAGAGGAGGAATATTTAAAGACGTTAGTCAGTATTATCATCTATTGGGGATCGCCAGTTATAAGCAAACTCGATTTAATGCTCCGCAATATGCGTTGGGAAGTCAAAATCGAATGGATGATGAACAACTGTATTTGGCTAAGTTAAGTTTACCTAAATACAGTATTGCCACAATGACACCATCCATTTCTTATAGGTATAGAGTCAATAAAAGTAATATTGATGCACTGTATTCATATCAACAAAGTGAAATTGAAATTAGATTAGAAAAACGCTTTTAATATTTTAGGTGTTAACAATGAAAATAAAAAAAATCATCACAATGAATATTGTGACAGGGATTTCGCTTACCTTAATTTCCGGTTTAGTGTTAGCAAAAGAACAAGAAGACCTCGGTACTATTATTGTTAAAGATAACGCAGAAACAATTAAGGAACGCGATCAAAAAGGTTATGACGATCAGTATGATAAAAATGAATCCAATATTTACCTCGGAAAAGATCTTGTTGAACGTTATAAAGGAACTAACCCAGCAGATGTGCTCAATAGTGCGGTAGGGGTGTATAGTGGAGATGCACGTAATAGTGGTGCATTAGATCCCAATATTCGGGGGATACAAGGTCAAGGCCGAGTACCAGTCACTGTCGATGGCACAGAGCAAGCCCAAACAGTGTGGCGAGGATATAACGGAGCCAATAATCGTAATTATGTTGACCCAAATATGATCAGCAGTATAACGATTCAAAAAAGTGCATCCTTAAACCCTAATGTGAAAACATCGGTTGGTGGGGGCATTGCGATAAAGACACTTAATATTGATGATGTCGTTGCTCCAGATGAAACGTTTGGTTTTGATTTAAAATTGGAAACCAGCAGTAATTCAACAAAACCAAGAGTACCTAATTTAGATTATGGGCATGACTATCGAGATGACCCTGCGATTATGGATAATATAAAAAATGGCAACAAAGCAAGAATGCTGTTTAATGATCCAGGGCTGCTAGTTACGCCTAAATCTCGTGGAGACGCAAACTTTTTTAATTTTAAAGATAATGCAGTTAGGGTCGCGGTGGGAACTCGGCAATCACGTTTCGATATCATGGCGGCTTATAGTTATCGAGACCAAGGAAACTACTTTGCGGGTAAACGTGGAGCTAATCGCTATAAAGATGATGTGTTTAGTTATGACCCGAAGAACCCATCTAAACCGGTTGACCCCTATTTGCCTTTTGCTGCGAACGTGTTTGCACCAGGTAAAGAGGTAACTAATACCTCCAGTGAAATGGAGAGTTATTTAGTGAAAACGAATCTATTTTTATCTGACTCACAAAAGGTGTCATTAGGATATACCCATACGACGAACCACTATGGGGAAATCATGCCGTCAAGGATCAGTTTCATGGAGTTAGATGGAAAAGTGCCGCAATGGACACTCGCGAAATTTAATATTCAAGCTTTTCATGCCGACTATTATTTAAATCCTGAAGATAATCCATACGTAAATATGAAACTTGGTTACTGGATGACCAAAACAACGAGTGATACGAATACTTCAGGCGGTTTTCCTCGAGAGCCTAAAGAGCGTGATATGGGGTTTGAATATGGGTGGATGCCTCGCAACCCTAATATTGATGGTACGTTAGTACCGGGTGCATCCTTGAATTCAACGAACAAACGACAAGGCTTAAATTTATCTAACCAAATGGCATTAACAGATAGCCTTGATTTAACTTTAATGGGGAGTTTTAGCAAAGAAACGGTTGATACAGAGGATGATATTTTTGAATATTCAGGGAGTTCTACATCGACGATTTTCCGAGCTGTACCGAGAGAAGGGGAAAGGCAAGAGAATACATTCGCATTTAATTTTGAATGGCGGCCAACAGATTGGTTGAATGTGACGGCTGGTGCTCAACGAACGAGTTATTGGTCGAAAGATCATTTATTAGATAAACGACGCGATGCGAAAGATGTTAACTTTGCGAGACCTCATCAACTACTCTCCAAAAACTATGATATTTCACGCACAATTACACAAAATGAATATGACACATTGACTCGTTTTACCAATGCTGAAGGGCAAAAATTAGATGACGTCATGGATTCGCCTTATTATTTAGAAAGGTTTGTTGAGGAAGCGCTAAATTTACAAAAACATTCTCTCGATTATGCGGGATTCAGATCTGCAAATGGGCAAGGGGAGTTCCGCATAGATGAAAAAAATAAGGCTAAATGGCGACCCGATGGAAAAAATAAACTGACCCGAGAAACCAACCCTTTTTATAATGGTACGATTGATACAAAAGCACAGACTGTCGATCCATTTACAGGCAAAGTGGTTAATCAATATATTCCCAATCAATCTCGCTCTAGCGATGAACAGGAAGATATTCGCTATTTATCCGAAGAAGAACGATTCCGCCATCAGGGGAAAAAGAAAGCACATGCTTGGGCGCCTTCCTTTTCCGCTTCTGCCTATTTAACTGATAATGACCGAGTTTACGCGAGCTATACGGAAACGGTACGTATGCCTAGTATCTTTGAGGATACGGTAGGTTTTTCTGGCTCAAGGGGTTATGCGTCACTCACCGAGAAGTTTGAGCCTGAACGCGGTAAAACAGTGGAAGTGGGCTATGTGCGTAATTTACAAAGTCTACTGGGTGCGGAACGTTTCGCTGACGTGCGTATTAATTATTATCACACGGTCATTGAAAACGCGTTTGAACGGGATATCTATCTCAAGTTTACACAAGTAGATAAGCACAAAACATCAGGTATTGAGCTACAAGCTCGTTATGACAATGGTAATTATTTTGGGGATATTGGGCTTGATTACCGTTTGCAAAATGAGGTGTGTGATAGTGCCTCCATTGCTGCTTTAGATCCAACTAACAAGTTTAATATGTCTGAATGTGTTGATGCGGGCTTTCCTGGTGGGTTCTTACGCACACAATTACAACCTAAATACAGTATTAATGCCAATTTAGGGATGCGTTTTTTGGATGAGCGTTTAGAAATTGGTAGCCGCATGCGTTATCACAGCCGTGCTGAAAATAATGACGAAAAGAAAATGATGGATAAATATCCGGCCAACTACGCACCTTTAAATAATAGCCCAATGCGCTGGGAGCCTGTATTTGTTGCCGATGCTTACGTCAGTTATGGCATTTCAGACAACGTCAAAATGGAATTGTTAGCGACAAATATTCTTGATGAATATTATGTGGATCCACTCACTCGAACCATGATGCCTGCTCCGGGTAGAACGTTACGATTGAATTTTACAAGCCATTTTTAAAGCAAAATGCCCTTCTTGTGGTACTAAGAAGGGCATCTTAAGATTCTCATGAAAAAGACGCGTTTTTTAACTGTTACTCTGTCTGTTTTGCTGCACGCTGTCATTATTATGGGCTTTATTCATCTGGCTCAAGAAGAAAAAAATCAACAGCATCAAGCGGTAATGGATGCGCCAGTGATGTCGATTGCGTTAACACACGCTATTGAAGAAACTGCGCCAACAGACTCAGATATGACACCCATGGTTGAGCCTGAAGCGGAGATTGTTCCGCCTGTTGTCGTGGAGACGGCACAGGTAGTGCTACCAAAAAAAGAGAAGAAAATTGAGCGACCTAAAAAAAAGGTCAAAGAGCCAAATAAGCGTTTAAGCGAGAAAAAAGAGGTTGAACAGCAAAAAGTATCTACCAATAAAATAACCAAGTCGGCAATAACACCACAGCAGTCACAACAAGGGGAAACGGCGGCATCTTCCCCTTCGATGGGGAAGGTGGGGCAACCTAAAAATGGGATGTCAAACCTAGCAGATACTCAGCAAATCAATGCATACAGGGAAAAATTACGCCAAGAAGTTGAAAGGCATAAACGCTATCCTCGGCGCGCCAAAAGTATGAAGAAACAAGGTGTTGCTCAAGTCCAATTTAGGTTAACGGAGACGGGAGAAATAATGTCAGCGCGTATTGTGAGTAGTTCAGGTAGTGAACTATTGGATAACGCTGCGCTCGCTGCTGTTGAAAAAAGCCAGTCAGTAGGGAAGCCACCTTCCGGCTTTGCTCACATAGTCACCTTTAAAATTGAATTTAAATAGCGATTGTGGGTGGCACACATCATTCAGTTGCCGTAGATATTTTTTCGCCAATAAAGTTAATCGTTGAAATCCCTTTTTCACAGGCTGTTTCTTTCAGTGTAGAAGGGGTTTTTTCTGCTGATTTTTTAAGGTTGTTTAGCTGCTTAACATATTTTTCTGAACCTGCAATTGTCGGGTTCTCTTCTAAATAACCTATCAGTGAATCTATTTGTTGATAGAAATAGTCGCATTGACTTTGATTAGGTTCAATTTTCTTGAAATTTTTTAGCCCTTCGGGAATTAAGTTTGCTGTATTATCTTTAACTAATTCAGCATATTGCCCATTTTTAATTTGTTCGACAGTTGAGTCAATTTTGCTTTTTAAGTTAAAAAACAGAGCTCCCACGACAATAATGGTGATCAGCAATACCACATTTACAAAAAGGCTAATTGGCAACAAATACTTTTTCATAGTAATCCCTTAGATATCAGGTTTGTTGTTGATATATGTATTTTTCCATCGAGCCTAATATAGCACTTAACTTGAATTACAGTAAAATAAAATATGCAAGTAACCTCTAATATTAAAACGGTGATTAAGTGTCTCTAGAACAAAAGTAATTTTTAAGGCAAACAGTATGGTGCTACAGCATAGGATAAATAAACTACCTGTTTATAGGGTACAAAGGAGATTGCATAAAACGCATTGTTTATTTGCATAAAGAATCAATGTTCAGTGATCCGCTAGCGAAGTATATTAGGTTTGATTCCTTAGGATATAAAGGAAAAATGCAGTAGCCAGTAAATTATTTCTGTTGGTGAAGAATTATTCAGGCTGATATTCTTTTGAGTTTGTTATTCGCCATATTAATCACGATGGTGAGAGTCTAAAATTTCAAACGAATATTATTCGCTTAATTCCCCATTCAGTTTGAATTTAGTTAATGCTTATTAATAATTTTATGATTGCGTTTTTAAAATCTGAACTCGCTATATGTTTTATTTTATTTTTATTAATTAGCATTTTAATTTATGGATAAAAACCTATCGACTGCTGGGTTTTTATCAATCATTTTATATTAATCAGTCTAAGGTTATTTTATGAATAAAGTATTATTTTCTATTATAGCAACATTTTTTTTTGTTCTTCAGCGGTAGCACAATCACAGGCTCACGATAAGGTACGTACGCATGAAAATGCGCTGATTGCTTTAAGTTTTACAGAAAACAGTACCTCTCAAGCTAACCAAATTGCGATGGCTAGGCATGCTGAAAAAGCCAATATTGAAAAACCAACGATTAATGGCCTATCGAAAACGTTTTCAAATATGGATGCCCATGAAAAAGCCGCGACGGCATTAAGTTTCACAGAAAATAGCCAATCGTATGCTGTACAACGTGTGATTAATCAACATATGGCAAGAAGCCAAACTAAATAAGCTTAATGAAATAGCGCATAGACACTCTATGCGCTATTCAGCATTTAGCAATGTGAATTAAAATAGTTTTTTCTGGGGAGGCCCTGAGAAATTCATTTTACCAATATTTTCCATAAGGACTTCTACAACGACAGGCTGTTTTAATTCGACGGCACGTTGTAACGTAGATTTAAAATCTTCTGCCTTATCAACGGTTAGTGCTTTAATTCCCATTGATTCTGCTAATCGCGTAAATGAAGGAGTGAGTAACTCATTATAATATTGCCGATCAGCGAAATATTTCTCTTGGATCCCGCGCATAACACCATATCCATGGTCATTCATAATAAGAAGCACAATCGGTAGTTGCTCTTGTGCCATGGTAGCAAGCTCCCCAATACCTAGCATTAAACCACCATCGCCAACTAAGCCAATAACGGGAGTCTGAGGATTCGCTTTAGCGCTACCGATAGCCATTGCTAAGCCTAATCCAATCGCACCAGCCAAAGAGTGAATATTGTGTAATGGCTGAGTCGCTTTTAGTAAGCGGCTTCCCCATAAGCTACCTGAAACGGTGATATCTCGCACAAATATACCGTGATCTGGCAGTGCCTGCTCAACCGCATCGCTTAATTGGCTGTATGGTCCACATTGCGCTCTGAGTTGTGCTTCGGCTTGCTGAGTGGCTTCTTGGACTTGTTGTTGCCATTGTGGTGAAATTGTTCGCTTAGCTTGCTCGAGTTTGCTGGCTAATGCGTTCAGAATACTATGGCAATCGGCAGTAACCACCAAATCTGCACGATAGTTTCGATTAGCCGCTAGCGGATCGATATCAATTTGAATTAAAGGTTGCGGCAAGGGTAATGACCACGTTTTGGTTTCATTACTGCGTAAACGAGAGCCAGCGACGAGTGTGATATCGCAAGAACGCATCAATTTATCAATAGCATCTGCGTTATGGAAAGCGCGTAAGCTAAATGGATGTTCGTCAGATAAAATACCTCGCCCATGCGTACTACTGATCACGGCTACCCCCTGATCTGCCAATTTTTTAATCGCATCAGAGGCGTGTAGCGCACCACCACCAATCCATAATAAAGGGCGTTGTGCATGCTGTAATTTTTGCCAAATCGCATCGACTTGATCCGCCGTTGCTTCTGGTAAAGGTTGAACTGTCAGTGGTGCGCTGAGTAGCGATAAGGGAACTTGTGCGCTTTGTATATCAATCGGTATTTCGATAGAGACGGGGCCACAAGGAACGGTTTGTGCAACTTGAATGGCTTTATGTAAGACGGCAACCGCTTGTTCGGCGCTATGGACGCGAAATGCTTGCTTAGAGCTGGCTTTTAAAAAGCCAAGTTGATCGCGCGTTTCGTGAATAAAACCGGCATCCATATCCAGATACGCTTTTTCTACTTGCCCTGTAATATGGATAATTGGCGAGCAAGCATTCATGGCTTCAATCATTGAGCCCACGGCATTACCCGCGCCGGCTCCTGTGCTGGTTAAGGCGACGCCAAGTCCGGTGAAGCGACCATGTGCATCAGCCATGGTAACGGCACCCGCTTCCCCACGACTAGGGGTGAAGTCAATCACGCCACGGCGACCAATTGCATCTGCAATCGGCAGGTTGTGGATTGAGATAACGCCATAGACGGTACTGACTTGGTATTGTTCTAATGTTCTGGCGATCGCCTCGCCAACCGTGATTGTCTCATACATAGTGTTCTCCTTTAGAATTCGATAACCAATAATTTGCAACGTGAAGATATTTACGGATGCATGGTCATTTATTCACACCAACGGTTTGGTTGTGGGTTTAGTGCCAGAAAAATACTTTTTTGCTGCATATAAGCTTTGAGGCTTTCAAGGCCTTTTTCTCTACCGAGTCCACTCTCTTTAAACCCACCAAAAGGTGTTGAAATGGAGAAAACTTTGTAGGTATTGATCCAAACAGTACCAACGTCTAAAGCATCTGCTAATTTAAAGGCGCGAGTGTAATCTTGCGTCCAGATCCCCGCAGCAAGGCCATAAATAGAATCATTGGCTTCTTCTATGAGTTGCGTTTCATTATCAAAAGGGATAACGACCAGTACAGGCCCGAAGATCTCTTCTTGGCAGACAGAAGCTTGGTTATTCAGCCCTTCAATAATGGTTGGTAAATAATAATTCCCTGCTTGTAAGTTAGGGTCTTGGGGGATAGCTCCGCCAAGGCGAATTGTGCCACCTTCAGCGATTGCTTGGTTGACGTAGCGAATAACACTTTCTCGGTGTTCGGGGGATATCAAAGGGCCGACATGAACCCGTTCTTGGCGAGGGTCTCCGATAATGAGTTGTTGAGTCAGTGCAGTGAGCTTTTCCATAAAAGGTTCATAAACAGCACGTGAGACGAACAGCCTAGAGCCTGCAATACAAGCTTGCCCCATTGAACTGAAAATACCATAACAAACGCCATGTGCCGCAAGGTTGAGATCCGCATCTTCTAAGACAATAGTAGGAGACTTACCACCAAGCTCTAGTGACGTTGTGATCAGTTTTTCTGCCGCAATATGTGCGAGTTGTCGGCCTGTATTGGTGCCGCCAGTAAAGGATATTTTTTTCACTAAAGGATGGCGGACAAGTGCATCACCAACGATAGAGCCTTTACCGGGGAGTACGCTGAGTAAGCCACTCGGTAGACCCGCTTGCTCAAATAATTCCGCGAGTTTCAATGAGATAAGCGGGGTCGCCTCGGCGGGTTTTAATATCACAGCATTGCCCGCAGCTAGTGCAGGTGCAATTTTTTGCATATCGCTAGCAATCGGTGAATTCCATGGTGTAATAGCGGCAATAACACCTAGGGGTTGATATGTACTTAATGTCATCATATCGGGCTGGCGACGAGGAGGCAGCTCTCCGCCACTGACTTCGCATACGGCGGCAAAATAACGGGCTGTTGCCGCGGCACTCATGACTAGCCCACGAGCTTCTGCCCAAGGTTTACCATTGTCGAGAGTTTGTAAGCGGGTTAGCTCGTCTGCTTGCTCTTCGATTAGCATACTGACGTTGTGTAAAATAGTCGCGCGTTGATGTGGGGGCATATTGCGCCAACTTGGCGCTCGCCATGCACGCTCTGCCGCCTGAACCGCTTCTTCAACATCACTTACACTGGCGCTGTTGAGCGTGGCGACAATGTGTTGGTCACCCGGAAAGCGAGAGCACATTTCATTACCGCGCCCTTGTTGCCATCGTCCACCGACAAATATATTGAGTTTTTTCATGGGAATTCTCCAGTCAGATAATGGCATCTTGATCTGCAATGCGACGGCAAATTTCGACGGCACTTAATGCAGATAGCAGGGATGTTTTAGGATTTGAAGGTAATGGGTTACCATTTAATTCGATACAAAAATGGCCAAAATCACCAGTAACCTCAATGCGATGACTATTTTTCTTGGTCGTCGGGTCGACCATAAGTTCGACTTTTGTTTTATCCATACCGATACCGTAGAGGGCAACCGTCGCCGCCACATTGGCATTTGCGGGGAATTTCAGTGCCGCCTCGCGTGCTGTTCCGTGGAAAAAAACCGTTGGCTCTGTAACCGTATCAAGGTCGATGTAATTTTCAGCCGGACCATTGCGCCAGCTGGCAGGACTTTTACGTGATTGGTAGGTCACTTGGCGGATTGCGGCTTCTTTTGCACAACGTAGTCCATCGAGACCAGCAACAGCCCCTGATAATGGGATAAAGATAGCGTGGTGTTGTTGAGCTTTTTGGCTTAGCGTTTGTGCTAATTGCGCATCCGCCAATGCGCCGGTTGAAATCACGGCTAGCGTCCAGCCTTTTTCTAAAACCATGGGGGCATACTGTTTGACAGCATGTTGACTAGCACACTCCAAGACTAAGTCTGGTTTTTGTGAGGCGTGCGTCGGGCAGCTTAGTGGTATCACACGGTTTTGAAAGCGTTGTTTGATATCATTGTGGTGATGTTCGCGAGCCACTATCCAGCCTAGCTCAATCCCAGCAGGAAGCCGTTGGATCACTTCATTCGCCATAGCACCATATCCGATAAGCATCAGTGTTTTCATCATCGTTCCCTTAAATGTGGTGGCAAAAACCGCCGGAGACATCTAACGCCGCACCAGAGGTAAATGAAGCCATTGGTGAAGCTAAAAACACCAATGCTCTAGCAGGCTCTTCTGGTTTCCCTAAGCGTTGCATTGGAATGCCGCGTTTTTTGGCGATCTCACCAATCCAACTGTGCCAATCAAGACTTTTGTCGCTACGCGCCTCAAAGCGGCGACGCCATTGCTCTGACTCCACCATGCCGAGCAAGATAGAATTGACACGAATGCCTTTCGGCAGAAGGGTTTTCGATAGATTAAGCGTGAGATTGAGTAAAGCCGCGCGAGCGGCAGAGGTCGCTACCATATGAGGCTCTGGTTGTCTTGCTAATAGCGAGTTGACACAGGTAATTGACGCGATATCTGACTGTTCTAACAAGGGCATAAATGCATTAACGGGATTGATAACGCCAAACAATTTAAGTTGCGCTTCTTGTAACCAAGCTTCTTCAGGCGTATCAGCGTAGTGAGCCACATATCCTTGACCTGCATTATTAATCAGTAAATCGACTTGCCCAAAATGTGTTTGTACTTGCTGTGCAAATGCCTCAGTTTGCGTTTTATCCAGCACATCGCAACAGACAGCGAGCAACTTAGCGTGTGGATAGGCCGCCTGTAATGCGTGATGTGCCTCGGTCAGTTTATCTTGGTTTCGACCACAAAAGGCGACATGACATCCTTCGGCTAACAGGAGTCGGACTGTGGCTAGGCCAATTCCTGAACTTCCTCCAGTGACGACGGCGACACGATTTTCTAATTGTAAATTCATAGCGCTTTCCTTAATCAAACTTCTACTACGGCATAGGTCGCCAAAAATTGCTTCAGGTAATGGTTAAATGGCTGAGATGCATCGAGATAACTTGCATGTCCTGCTCGTTCAATATAGGTAAGGGGGCAACTGTGTTGCTGAGCGAGCATGTGCACTTTTTCAGGCGGCGTAATGGTGTCATCAAGGCCAACAACCATTTGGACGGGGCCTGAATAAAGATTGAGGTAACGGCTAATATCATCGTGAGCCAACATCCATGCTGCGGCTAAGAAACCGCGAGGGTTAAGTTTACGCATGGTTTGCCTTACCCAATCAATCTGTGGTTCACTGGCAGATGAGCTTAGTAGGGCGGCGGCACGATGCTGTGCATAATATTCAATACCTGAATTGAAGACGATTTCTCGTCGTTGTTCATAAACCTGTCTCTGTTCAGTTTTATGTTTAGTTGCGTAGCCTTGCGCCGGATTGGCTAAAAATAAACCTTTTATTTTTTGTGGATATTTTGCAGCGAACGCACAGGCCATGATGGCACCAAGTGAATGACCAACCAATACAACTTGAGGAAGATCTAAGCCATCGATAAAGGCCGCTAATGCTTCTGCATAGTCATTGGCGGTTGGGGTGTCGGTAGTCAGTGCTCGGCTATTGAGGTAGCCTGGTGCATCCCATGCCAGCAAGCGGTATTGCTGGGTCAGTGATGAATCTGTCAGTTGATAAATCCACGATGCAGAGCCTGAGCTAATACCATGAAGTAAGATCACCGTTTCACCGTTCCCGGCTTCACGCCAATTCAAATGATATGAGCCGAATTCAGCGGTTTGGATAGTGGGTAAATGTTCAATAGGCAGTTTCATCACTGAATTCTCCTGTTAACTACGTTTGACTTTTGATAATGGATGATCGTCTGGGTAAGTCGGAATGGCAGGCTTAGGCGTACCGATCATTACGCACATCAACGCTTCTTCTTCACCATGATTAAATAAACCACGGTAAATCCCAGCTGGAACCGAAATTAGGTCACGCTCTTTGAGCACGGTTTCATACTCCTCATCCCCATCTTTAATAAATAAGGTGATGGTTCCTTTGAGCATGAAAAAGACTTCTTCAACATCAGGGTGCAGGTGCAGCGGTCCTTCACACTTTGAGGGCAGTACCATAGTTGAGAAGGTAAAGTTTTCCGCGGGAACGGTATTGGCATCGTTGGCAACCCCTGTCGCCCCCGTACCGATGTAACGCATCTGCGCCCGACGGTATTTAGGGTCAAAATCCGCCTGAAATTTCAATGCATTCCAGTCATATTTGCGGCCTTCAAAACGGGCGATGCGTGATTCAACCCAATCCGCCATCGAGATGCCTTGTGGTTTTATTTGATTCAGTTGTTGTGACATAGTGATATCTCCTGATATTGAGTAGTTAAATCAGTATCTTTTTATAAGGGGGATAAGTAATACGCTGCCGATCAAACCGATAATGACAATAAATAACAGGCCACTATCCATATTGTGGGTGAGGGTGATTAATACCCCCATTAACAACGGTGCGGCGGCACCCGCAAGGTTGCCTAATCCATTGAAAATACCGCCAGCGAGTGCACTGACTTGCTTTTGTGTCGCTTTGGCCAGAAGAGCAAATATATTTGGAGCACCAGCCCCCCACATAAACATGCTAAAGGCCATCATTAAAATAATGCTGTAGGTACTGGTGAGAAATAGCACACCTGAAAGACCGATTACGGCGCCAAGTAATGAGATAAAACAGACTAAGGCACGACGATCATAACGGTCAGAAATCCATGCTCCTATCGCTTCACCAAATAACATGGCGATAAAGGGGAGTGAGGATAAGATCCCCGCGTGCTCTAAATTGATTGATTTGCCTTTGATTAAATAGCTTGGTAACCAGCCGTTCATGCCCCAGAGGTAAACTAAGAAGGCAATATTAAATAAGCAGATAATCCAAAAATGGCTATTGCGTAACAGGGTATTACGTTGAATTTTAGCTTCTGCCATGTCTTTGGTAGAGACTTTGCCATCCACGTTTTGTGTTTGCTTATTGACTAAATTGGGGTGGCGAATGCCGATAACGACTAGCCACCATACGGGTACAGTGAAAGCCGCCATAACGAAAAAGGTGCTTTGCCAGCCAAAATTATTCAGTAAGTACAAGGAAATTGGAAAACCAAGAGCCGCACCAATAGGCGTGCCTAATAACCAAAGCATTGTCGCTCTTGCTTGCATTTTTTGTGGAAAAGTACGGCGCACGATGGCATAGGAAATGGCAAGTAATGGCCCTTCAGCAATACCTAGTAATACTCGAAGAAAAACCATTGTGGCGTAATGGTGAGTAAAACCCATAAAAATCATTAAAATACACCAGCTACTGATCATAAATAGCAGCATTTTGGTGGGGTGAAATTTATCGCCAATCCCACTGAGCAGCATGGATGACACGCCATAGGCAAACAGGAATGCACTCATCAATAGCCCAAGACGTGTGGGATCAAAATCAATTCCTAGAGCTTTTTGGAACTGTTCATCAGAAAATAGGGCGGCAATACTAATTTTGTCGAAAAAAGCTAACAGTACGCAGGAAAATAGTGCGATTGGGATCAACCAGTTCACGCTTTCTTGCGGTGATGCCATTTCATTTTCTTGTGTCACTGAGGGCACGGGTATCGGTTGGTTTGCCATATTATTTCTCCTACCTGCACATTTACTTCAGTGACATCAGTGAAAAATTAGGATCTGCAAGTTCCGATGGGGATAACTTGCGGCTGTTTTGCATCCACCTTTTGCCTAGCTTGATGGAACGAGGGTCATTAAATGCGACCATCTGAACTAATTCGTTGTCATCATTCAGTGAAAAATGCACTTCAGCATTTGGTGTGATGCGTTGAATATGTTGGGTTGCTAGTGGGGTTGGGATCCCTAAAATCTGGATATTGTCTTGATATTGATCTGACCATAGCCATGCAGGGTCATTAAAATCCTCACTGTGGGCATTAAGCATGGCTTTGGCGGTGGTAATGGCTTGGTTTTGTGCATAAGCCCAAGATTGTAAACACAGGGATAATGTGGGATGACAAGCAACATCGCCAGCAGCATAAATATCAGGGTGAGATGTTTGCCCTTGTCCATTGATCACAATACCGTGTGTGACTTCAAGGCCTGCTGTTGCCGCTAGCTCAAGATTTAATTCAACACCGATCCCCATAACAGCAAGATCAAAGGATTGGCTAGGCTGCTTAGCACAACTGATCCGTAAATCATCGTGACTTTCATCGAGCAAAATTTCGCCACAATCGGTTATGATTTCTACTCCCGCTTGCTGGTGGCGTTGCGCGAGTGCGTTTGAAACAGATGCAGGTACACTACGCTGACATAAGCGCTCTTGGCGTTCAAAAACGGTAACGTCAATGCCCATTTGGCGTGCAGATGCCGCAACTTCTAAGCCAATCCATCCACCGCCAATAATGGCCATTTTTTTAGCGGACAATAGCGCTTCACGTAAACGTTGCCCATCATCCCAAGTACGCAGTGCAAATACGCGAGGATGCGATTGCCAAGCAGAAGAGAGAAAACGGGGCCGGCCTCCCGTTGCAATTAATAATTTATCAAAAGCTAAATGGCGACCATCACTGAGCTGCACCTGCTTTTTGTTGGCATCAATATGGGTCGCACGAACAGGGCGATACCAAGTCAAATTCAGAGAGTCCGTTTCATCTTCACTAAATAGGCGTGATAGAGGGGTGCCCTCCTGTTTCAAAGCTGCCTTTGATAAAGGCGGTCGTTCATAGAAATCATGTGGCTCATCACTAATAACAGATAAAATGCCTTGGTAGCCTTCATCTCGTAATGTTTTTGCGGCCCAGCCACCGGCTTGCCCGCCGCCGATAATGACAATACCGCCATTAATAAGTTGTGTCATGGCATCACTCCTTGTCTTTTTTCACTTGTCGGCGTGTTTCGTGGTCGATACCACCTTCAACCGCCCATTCGGTAAAGGAAACGAGAGAGTGCTCTAGTTCACGGGGTTGCCATTTTTCGGTTAGATAGTCGTCGTTGGTGTAGTACTCAAACGCACCGCCCGTTGGGCTATTGACATACCAGAAGTAGGCAGACGAAATAGGGTGACGACCCGGGCCAATAAAAGTACTCCATTTTTGGCGGTTCATGGCGAGGCCACCGCCAATCACCTCATGAATATCGCGAACCGTAAATGCCACATGATTCAGGCCCCGCCCGCGATGAGGCAGCTTGAGTAGGAATAAATTATGGTGGCAACCATTAATTTGTGTACGTAAAAAAACCGCACGGTCGATATAACGGTCAGACACTTGGAAGCCCAGTTTTTGGCAATAGAATGCTTCTGTGGCCTGTAGGTCATCAACAAAAAAGACCACATGACCAATATTAATGGGGGTTGCTTTGTCATAAACAGGGCTTGGCGCATCAATACGACGAATATCTCCCCACTGGTTGATAGGGGAAATATCGACGGTAACATCTTGTTGTTGGCTAATCGTAAAAGCCACCGTCATACCGTTCGGGTCAAGGCACTGTGCCCCATCAGAGGTGAGTTGAAAGCCTGCACAATCTTCAATCTGTTTGATGACCTGTTCGAGTGTAACGCGGTCTTTTACGCCCCAAGTGATCCGTCGTAAGGTGGAGCCTGATTCAAAAGGTGTAGGCAAGCGGGGATCATCAATCGATGAAAGGGCGACGCTTGCACCGGACAGTGTTGTAAAATAAGAAGGGTTATTGGGTGATGTTTGCAGTCCAAAATCCTGCAAGAATTGCTGACAAGCGGCAAGGTTATCAACACCAAACTCTAATTTTTCAATACCAATGACTGACATAATTTGACCCTCTATATAATCGTTTTTTATTGCCGACCTTGTTTTTGGGCAAGCAGAGGCCTGAGGCTTATGGCAATAAACCTAATATTTAGTTTTATTTATGGGTAACGCTATACCGCTTTAGCGGAGGTTATTCCGCCAATAAACTCAGTAAGTTTTTGGGCTGCATTGCTCACTTCATTTTGTAATCGTTGGCGTTCTTGCGCGGGAATGCTATCCATTGGCACCATAATACTGATCGCCGCCTCGACACCGTGGTCTCGGTTGTAAACAGGGTAAACAATGGAAGAGATACCCCGACGGTAAAAAGACTCTCCGATAACATAACCCCGTAGCCGGTCTGCTTGGATCATTGTCCAAAATGCCTGTTTACTTCCCGCATCATCAGGTAACTCATCATCAGGATAGAGGGTATCGAACTCCTCTCGACTTAAGCCACTAAGTAACATCCGACCAATTGAGGTGCGGTGAGCTAATAACCGAGTACCAACACTCACGTGGTTAATTTTTGATTCGGCAGCACTAACCCGAGCAATATAAATAATGTCTCGCCCATCGCGTATGACGAGGTGACTATTGCACTGGCTACGGTCGCGTAATTGTTCAATGATCGGTTGGCCTAACTGTGTTAGATCGAGTGAGGCAATGTACCCTAAACCTAAGCTAAGCACTTTGCGACCGAGTGAAAAAGCCCCTGTCCTTGGGTGTTGTTCGATAAAGTCTAAATGCACCAAAGTTTGTATTGCACGATAGGCCGTCGCTTTCGGCATATCGATTAGACGTAAAATTTCAGCAAAGGTTAGCTCTCGGTGCTGCTGTGCTAGGAGTAACAAAAGCTGCAATCCTTTTTCCAAACCGGGGATCAAATATTTGCATGTTGAACTCAAAGCGTTAACCTCCCCGCATTAAGCGGCGTCTTTAGTTAAATACAAACCCACCATTGACGGGGATCAGTTGGCCCGTCACAAAATCGGCCATTGGCGAAAGCAAATATAAGACAGTACCGGTCACATCTTCGGGCTTTTGCTCCCCTTGAATAGCACGCCCATTTTCATAAAGCTGGTGGCGCTCAACTGGTACATATTCGGTGGCTTCAACTTTAGTTAGGCCAGGCGCGATAGCATTGACACAGATCCGGTGTGTGCCAAGCTCCCTTGCCATTGAGCGTGTCATGCTAATAATTGCCCTTTTGCTCGCGACGTAAGCCATCAGCTTAGGGGCGCCCCATAGAGCTGTATCAGAAGCAATATTCACTATCTTGGCATTTCTACTTTGGCGCAAAAATGGGAGTGCCGCCTTTGTCACTAACCATGTGCCTCTTACATTAACGGTCATGACGCGATCCCATAGATTTAAGTCATACTCATCCAATGTTTTGCCGCCAACGCCAGTGGCAAGGGCGGCATTATTAACGAGGCCATCAATATTGCCTTGTTGACCAATCTGCTGAAAAACATGCGCTATGGCCTCGGGGTCGGCAATATCTAAGTTAAAACCATCGGCAGTCAAACCGGCTTGGCGTAGCTGGGTAATGCTTTGCTGTAGGCGATCACTTAATATGTCGCACAGGATGACGTGAGCACCTTGTTGTGCGATCGCTTTCGCAAATTCAAAGCCTAAGCCTCTTGCTGCACCCGTAATGACGATGCGTTTGCCTGCCAGTAAATTATGCATTTGACGTTTCCTTATTATAAATTTGGTCAAATTGCTTTTTGGCTTCACGTTGCATAATACGGCGTAGGCGAGATAGCCCAACATCATGCTGATAAAGGAACTCATGTTGGCGAGCATTAGGCGCCATATTTTCAAGGATAATACGGTCTTGCTCTAAAACATCCCAATGTAATCCCTCTAAGCGATTACGGTACATAAAGCGCCAGAGATCACGTTGCCAATCTTTTACTTTACGGATACGCCAAAAGAAGACCCGGGTATTGAAGCGATCTTCTGGCACAACCATTCCGATGATCCAGAAGTGGCCACCCGGTCCGAAACGTTTTTGATAAGGGATGGATAGGCGTAGCCAGTTCGCGCCAGTACTGGCAAATTCAACCCAATCAAAATTCACCCCCATTTGGTCATTTTTGCGGAAGATAAACCCATTTTGAGTCGGTTCTAAAATCATCTCTGATTGCTTATCACCGTCCGCCATTGAATGCGAAGAAGAGTGGAGATAAGTGCCATGCATGGGATCCATGACATTTTCGAGTGCATATTGATAATTACAATGCCAAGTGGCTGTACATAAGAAATGGCTATGATTTTCACTATCCGCCAGCTCTTCAGGGAACGCTAGCGTCGGTGGCTCTTCATCAGTAATGGCAAAATAAAGAAAGATTGCGCCATGATATTCTTGAACTGGGTAGGTTTTTAGGCACTTTTGACCTTCTAATGGACATTGGCTAACAGCAGGAACATCTTTGACAATACCATCGCCTCCAACTTCAACGCCGTGATACCAGCAGGCAATACGTTCACCTAGGTTCCAGCCCATTGATAAGCGTGCACCACGGTGAGGGCAGCGGTCTTCAAGCGCATGAATTTGACCTTGCTGATCACGCCATAACACAATTTGTTCTTCTAAGCGGGTGATACCGATTGGGTTGCTAGTGACTTCCCAACTGGATAAAACGGGATACCACTGGCCTCTAAGTCCAACGTCTAAATAATCTTGATAGTTCTGAAGTTGTGCATGAGTTGTCATAATCTGCTTCCTGTTGTCGTGGGGTATCGTTGGTTATTATTATTTCTGCGTCACTGGCAGGAGATTAATACCCGTTTACTTGGAGAAATTCGCGAAAACTGGCTTCATTCCATGGTTGTCCTTGTCTATCAAAGAGTTGTCTTTGATTGAGTGCACTAATAATTTGCTCGAGAGTTTCAATACCTGAATCAAATAAGATTTCCAATGTGGCAATGAGAGCGGTTTCGTAGTCATCAGGGAGACGTGAGCGAGTTTGCCAAACGATATTTGGCGCCGTTCCCGGTGCTTGGATTTGCCCTTTACCGCCTTCACGAGCCGGTATAATTTGGTGATTAGCAGGTAAGTAAGGGTTGAAATTCTGTATCGGTTCCATTTCTACTCCTCAATAAAGCTAATTTCGATTTGGTTGTTATTAATGCGAGTCTGGTAGGTTTTGAGATCGCGACCACCTGGCTCACGTAGGCATTTTCCTGTTTTGATATCAAATACAGCCTCATGAAGTGGGCACTCCACTTTGCCATCCTCAACAAACCCTTGACTGAGTAGGGCATAGGCATGAGGGCAAACATCTTCCATGGCGTAATATTGATCATCCACTAAGAAAACACCGATCTCGGTATCATTGACTCGGGCTGAATAAGGAAATTCTTCTTGTACTTGCGAGACATCACAAATCGCGACCCAACTCATATTGTTTCCTCCACAGCAAAATAGTGTTGTTTCATATATAAAACATTGTTTATTATTTAAAACTAGCCTAATAGGCTGAGCGATAAACAGTCAATCGAATGTTACTCATATGTAAAATATTTGTTTTGAAATGTGCAGTGTGTCGAGATTATGGTCATTTTTAGTTTCATATGAGAAACAAAATGGGCTGAAAATAGTGTGACTATCGTTTGATGGATAAAATCATAAAATAAGGGATTATCATTATTTCACGGTAAATTACCCACTATAGTGGTAAAAAATAAATAACAGCAAAGAGTGAGAATTATTTCTGATATGAGAAAGCCTTTATCCATTAAGGCGTTTTTTTATTTTCTTCAGAGAGAAGGAATAGGAAAATTGAAAGGAATGAGATTTAAAAGTTTATATTTTTTAGTTAGTTACTAAGAATTAAATTAAAACCCACCGAAGTGGGTTAGTGAATTATCGTACTGTTAAGACAGAAATCTTAGAGTTTTGGATGATCATCGAAGCTGTTGATCCTAAGAAATACGTTGACATTCCAGGGTGTCTAGAACCAATAACAATCAAATCTGCTTGAATATCATCGGCAATACGCAAAATTTCATCCCTAGGCGTTCCCATGACGACCTGAGCGGTAAACTTTTCTTTAGGAAGATTAAAATCTTTAATAATATCAACTAATTGATTTGTTACTTTATCTTGTTCGCTATCTGCCTTTTCGGCAAAACCAAAGCCCATAGAGGTATAAAAAGGGATAGTAGGAATAACGGCTAAAAAATGAATATGAGCGCCTTCTTCCTCCGAAAGGTATTGAATATGAGGAAGTACAAGGTTTGCTAAATTTTTCTCTGTAATATCAATAGGAACTAAAATTTTTTTATACATATTGTTCTCCGAACAATTATCCAAGCCTATTTAAAATCTATCCGCTAAAAACAATCAGTAAAAATAAAGATAAGTTTAATATTTAATCAATTTAACATCTTATAGCCAATACAAAAATGGAGTTAGCTAACAATAACAATACAACGTTGTAACGAACAATACTTTGACGGCGGCTTGAAGTTAGAAAATTAAAACGGTTTGATGAAAAAACAGTTCATTTGTGCGGTTCCCCATTGAATGACTATCTTTCTCATCTTAGTTATTATATGGTTTATATATAAATCGTAATATTTTATATGTTAATGAGGTGCTGTCTTGGGAATCGTGAAAATTTCAGATGATCTGCATGACTATTTGCGCCGTGCTAGCCAAGTGATGTCACGCTCGATCAATTCTCAGGCTGAATTTTGGATAAAAATAGGTATCCAAGCCGAATTAAATCCCGATAAAACCTTCACAACGCTTATCAGCGAAATGCTAGAAAAAGAATCTGTTAACCATAAAGGGAAGTACCATGAGTAATATCACAATCAAAACAGCTGAAGAAATTGAATTGATGCGTGAATCCGGCCGTTTATTAGCCAAAGTATTTGCGATGTTAGATACTTTTATTGTGCCGGGTATTACGACCATGGAAATTAATGACAAGGTTGAAGATTATATTGTTAATGAATTGCAGGCGAGACCAGCCAGCAAAGGCCAGTATGGCTATCAATATGTATTAAATACCTCCCTTAATGAAGTGGTGTGCCATGGCGTACCGAAAGCTGATGAACATTTGAAAGCCAGAGATATTATCAATGTTGATATCACATTAGAGAAAAATGGCTTTATTGCAGACTCAAGTAAGATGTATGTGATGCCCGAAGCCTCACCATTAGCACGTAAACTTGTTAAGGATACTTATGAGGCTATGTGGGAAGGGATCAAACAAGTCAAACCAGGGGCAACACTAGGGGATATTGGTTCTGCAATCCAACACCATGCAGAAAAAAATGGTTATAGCGTGGTTCGTGAATATTGTGGTCATGGTATAGGCCGTGAAATGCACGAAGCTCCACAAGTGCTACATTATGGTGTACGTGGGCAAGGGGTTACCTTAAAAGAAGGGATGACATTCACAATAGAGCCGATGATCAACCAAGGTGGTATGAAAATTAAGACCAAAAAAGATGGTTGGACAGTTGTGACGCGAGATAAAAAATTATCGGCCCAATCAGAACATACTGTTTTAGTGACCGCAACCGGTTATGAAGTTTTAACTTTACGCGATGAAGAAAAAGCATTTGTCGCAAAACATCATCTTTAAAATTTGACGATGGCTCTGCAAAGCCGCGAGTGCGGCTTTCAGACTGTTATCGCGAAGCATAATAATTAATTTCATAACGCTGGCCATATTCGCTCTTGGGATTCAGTCTTTCAAACAGAAAATCGATAGCCATTCTTGTTTTATGGGGTAAATAGTGTCTATTAGGATAAACCGCATAAATAGAGTGTTCTGGCAATGAGTAATCCGTCAGTAAAGGGGTTAGCATACCTTTTTCAATATAAGGGGCGGCGATAAAGCAGGTTAGCAGCGAAATTCCCACTCCTTGAACAGTCGCTTCGCTATTATTGGTCAAGTCGTATCAAGCTTTATCTTAGATATCATCAACAGGCAGGCTGGAAATCATTTACTCTTACAATCGATAGGGTTGCTATTGATTATTTTAGGCGTGTATTATCAATACATAAAAAAAGATAATTAAAATGATAATCATAAAGGTAATATTTTGTTGTCAGTAGGGTTATATTTTTTGTGTTGTCATTTGAAGAGTAATAATTATTAATGACTAAAGAAATAGCATATTTAGGTCGAGAAGAGTTTGTGTAAGGATCCATTCTGTATGCTAGTTTATATTAGATAATATAAATTAAGATATGTAAACAATTAATGATTGTGATTTTATTTTAATCTTATTTGGCTTGGTTTTCACAATGTTTGTAATACTATTCTTTTGTTATTACGATACATAAGTAGAATGTGAAATTAATTTTAATGACTATTGAAATAATTAATATTTAATATCATATGATTGTGATGCCCATTATTTCGATAGTTTTATATAAACAATAAGGGGGCTTCATTTATTGACAATAAACTAGCACTCCATTTAGGAGGTACCATTATGCATGAAAAAAATATCGATTTTTGGGCGCAAGTTTTCCGCTGGGTTCAACTCAATTTACCTTTATTAAGTGGTGTTATGTTAGCAACGTTGATTGCATTTGTTAGAGAGTGGCGAGAGAGTAAAAGTACATGGCAATCATTAGCAGAAGCTGTAATATGTGGTGCTATTACAGTCAGTGCTATTCGAGCGCTTCAATGGTTACTTGTCTATTTAAATTATTCTGATGCTTGGTCATCACTTGCCGAGTTTTGTGGTGCGATGATAGGTTTCCTGGGTACAAAGAAGCTCAGTTGGGTTATTGATTCGATGTTGATTGCAATTCAAAAACGCTATAGAAATAAAGAATAATATTTTGAAGTATAGAAAAATCATTCTTATCAGAAATAAGTTGTACGATAAGCCCAAAATGAGGCTTATCGAGATACCTACCTTAAGAAGATACTGTTATTTAAAACGATTATAATTCTACTGCTATCTTAATTACCATTTAATGATTACCTAACTATCATCTCTGATCCCTTCAATAAGAGAATTATTTATTTTTTACTGCATCGGTATCAATATAAGAAGAAGTATATTGATATCATTAATCAAATGCTAATGAACTCCATAATGGCTAATTTTATGCTCTAAAAGAGAACAATCTTGTGGTGTTCCGCAATGATGGGTAAGATCTCGTGTTTTGTTTGTTTATTAAACATGTTATTTCTCTGGCTAGCTTAAAGCGGTAGGAAGTTTGTGTGAAACCATAAAATCTATTACTCTTTGCATTATCTCTAATTAACTTAAAAGGTTTAAGCTGATGACGGAGCCAATGAAAAAGCCGAGAACAAAACCCGCAAAAGAGAGATTGGATGATTTAATGAATGCTGCTGAGCATTTATTTCTCACGAAAGGTTTTTTAGAGACAACAGTGAGTGAAATAGTTAGCCAAGCCGATGTGGCGAAAGGTACTTTTTACCACTACTTTAAATCGAAGGATGAGATTTTAGAGGCTTTGCGCGAGCGTTATATGACATGGTATTTGGGAAAAATTGATGATGCACTGAAAGAGAAGGTGGACAGTCAAGCGATGCTAAGCCAGTGGTGTGAAAGCAGCGTACAATACTATGTTGAAAAAAGACGTATTCATGACATGCTATTTCATGAAAGTTTTCATACGTGTAGCAACGTACATGAACAGCGGGCAATTTCACAAGTGAAAAAAATCTTGTTACATGGAAAGGCGCAAGGTGTTTGGTCAGCAGAGCCAATTGGGCTGGTTAGCTCTATGCTGTATCACAGCATGCACGCTGCCGTCGATGAGCTTGCATCGAGCCTTGAATATGATGAGAACACATTAGGCGCAATACTTTATCAAAAGTTACTCGGTTTAGTTCAATAACACCGTATCTAATCACTCTTCTATCCTTCTAGAAATAGAAGGATGCTGTCATTTAAATCTGTCTTGTACTGAAGTTAAATTACATATCTAAAAGTGACTAAAAAACAGTAGGTTAAGCGACTGTTTTTTATGATTGAATCGTTAATACTATCATGTTTTTATCGTTTGATGATGACATTTTAGCGTTAAAATCTAAACTGATTTTTGCCAGTGAAAAAGCTAGAAAAATTTATTCTGGATGTGTTATATCATCGGAAAATTACTTGTCTGGACATGTTTTATGTTTAATTTTTCCGAGTTTATTAATGATACACCAATTGACTCTATCTTATTGTTTATAATTACATTTTTCTTGCTCATTATTTCAGCTTATATCGGTAAATTTATCTTTAAGCGTAAGAAGCTTAATGATGATATTGCTGATGACGAAGCAAAAATTATATTAGGGGCTATCTTATCGTTATTAGGCTTATTGATTGGTTTTGTTCTCTCAATCTCGATCAGTGGCTACAACAATCGTCAGCAAACAGAAGAGAATGAAGCGATTGCGATAGGGAATGCTTACCAACGAGCGCAATTATTAAACAGCAGTGACAGACGTGAAGCAATCCATTTATTGCAGCAGTACCTAGAGGCGAGAATTGAATTTTTTAAATCAGGTGTCAGCGATGAAAATAATCAATGGCGGAGAGTCTCATTAGAAAAACAAGCTACCTTGTGGGAAATTGCGGTTAAAGAGGCAAATCAATCACCAAATCCAGTGATCGCCTCGGTATTAACTGCATTTAGTGATCTTTATCTTTCACAACAAAAAACGATGGCGAGTTGGCGGCATCAAATACCGAATGCAGCATGGTTCTTATTAATTTTCTTTGCGATTTGTTCTAACGTTTTAATTGGTTATAACATTCGAGGAACTAAAGGTAAAAACTGGCTGATCCTCATATTGCCATCATTAACAACACTGGCACTATTTATGATCGCAGAAATTGATATTCCCGGTGAGGGGGTCATTCATGTGACGCCGGATGATTTAATATCATTACAGGAATTCTTATTTAAAGAAGGGGCGTTAGTCGGGAAACTTGATTAAATAAATATGCCCCGTAACGGAAGTATTACGGGGCACTATGGTTAGCGGACAATAATGCCTAAAAGAATACCAATAGCACCAAAGTCTGCATCACTAAATGTGGTATTAGCGATACCAATGTCACCAAGGACAGGTAATAAAAAGACAGGTAAGAAGGTAATGAGTAAACCTTGTGCAAAGGCACCTAAAATAGCGCCTCGGCGACCTCCTGTTGCGTTACCAAAGACTCCCGCCGCTGCACCAACAAAGAAGTGTGGCACGACACCTGGGATAATGACGGTCATATTCAACGCATACAGTATGAACATACCGATAATACCCGCAGCAAAACTGCTTAAAAAGCCGACTAACACGGCATTTGGTGCATAAGGGAAAACAACAGGGCAGTCTAGCGCTGGTTTAGCATTTGGAACCAATTTATCCGAAATCCCTTTAAATGCGGGTACGATCTCCGCAATTACCATACGTACACCTTGCAGAATAATGTAAACACCCGCAGCAAATGTAATGGATTGCATTAATGAGAACATAAACCAGTTTTTGCCACCGCTGACTTCACGAACATAATCTCCTCCCGCAAATAAGCAGGTAATAATGAAAATAATGAACATAGTGAATGAGATGGCAACTGGCGTGTCTCGTAGGAAAAGCAAACTTTTTGGCACATTCATATCTTCAGTAGAATGTTCTTTGTTGCCAAATTTGCTGCCAATAAAACCTGCAAGGACATACGATATCGTTGAAAAGTGACCAATTGCAACGTCATCAGAGCCAGTGATTTTTTTCATGTATGGATGTGCAATGGCTGGGAAGAACACCATACAAAAGCCGACGATTAATGAACCAACAACCACTAACAGAGTGCCTTCCATACCCGCTGTTGCTAAAATTACGGCAACCATCATCGACATGAAGAGTGTGTGATGCCCTGTGAGAAAGATAAATTTCCAAGGGGTGAGGCGTGCAATTAAGATATTAATTAACATGGCAAAGAACATGATCATTGCCATTTCACGGCCAAAACTCTTCTGGGCGATAGAAACAATCGCTTCGTTATTTGGAACGACGCCATTAATACCAAATGCGTGTTGGAAAATAGCGGAGAAATCGCCTAATGAACTAACAACTAAGCCAGCACCCGCTCCTAAGATCACAAAACCCATAATGGTTTTGATGGTGCCTTTAATACATTCGGTGGCGGGTTTCTTTTGAGCGATAAGGCCGATAAGCGCTATCAAACCCACTAAAATAGCGGGTTCAGATAACACATCTTGCATCAGAAAACGAAAAAATGACATACAGCCTCCGCTTATAGTGCGCCGAGATTACGTAAAGCCACACTTAAGTGCTCTTTCATTGCCACTTTGTCTATCATATTTTCCAAAGCAACAATTTCTCCAGCAACTTGTTGAGCAACCAATTGTTCGGCAATATCTTTGGTGCCAACAAAAATATCACTGGCGGTACCTTTAGCTGAGCCAAGATCAACGTGGTCAACCTCGGCACTGACTTGAAGATCTTTTAAAATATTTTTGATGCTCATTTCCATCATTAGGCTAGTGCCTAAACCATTTCCGCATACGACTGTAATTTTCATATTGTTTCCTTTTAATAATTAATAACGCGCGATGATGTTGAGGATGTCATCGACGTTTTCTGATTGCATGATGTTGTCAATATCTTCTTGGTTATCAAAAAGTTCAGCGAGTTTAGCGATAGCGCCGATATGGCTGTTGCTATCGGTTGCGGCAAGAACAATTAATAACTTAACGGGATCGTTGCCATCGGCACCAAACTCGACACCGCGCTTAATAACGGTAAGACCAAGAGATAGCTGATTGACGCCGTCTTCAGGGCGAGCATGTGGCATTGCAA
The DNA here is from genome assembly GCF_028482365.1 of Providencia sp. PROV122. Taxonomy (NCBI): domain Bacteria; kingdom Pseudomonadati; phylum Pseudomonadota; class Gammaproteobacteria; order Enterobacterales; family Morganellaceae; genus Providencia; species Providencia sp. PROV122. The sequence continues at coordinate 49,558 of NZ_JAMPQI010000009.1, forward strand.
TGCCTGGGCCTAGTACATAGTAAGGACCAATCTTTTCATGTGAATGAATGATGGCATCAACATAAGATTGTTGAATACGGTGGTTTTTGAGGAGTGGTTCGCAAGCGATTTGGATCGCATCGCGCCAATCGGTGGCACTTTCAACAACCTGAATGACGTTGGGGGTCAATAATGTGGTTAACATTAAGTTTGCTCCTGGTGGTGTAAAACTATTTTTAGCTTTTTTTCTAACTAAGGGCATAGTAGTGATCAATGGTAGCGCTATCTAGTCGAATTATTCATTTTCGTGATAGCGCTATCATTTCGCATAAATAAAGCCAATAAAAACTCAAGAACACGAAAGTCCACTCATGAACAAAACTAACCTGTGGTAAGTTATAGTGAGATAAGAGTGAATAGAGCAAAAAATAATTTTTTATGGAAAAAATACGCAAGAGAAAGAATACAGGACGAGTTACGCTACAGGATGTGGCTAAATATGCAGGCGTTGGTTCAATGACTGTATCTAGAGCGTTGCGTACACCTGATTTGGTCTCAGATAAACTGCGAGAAAAAATCAATGAAGCAATCACTGAGCTAGGATATATACCAAATTCAGCCGCAGGTATATTGGCATCAGGTCAAAGTCGCACAGTTGCTGTATTGGTGCCTTCATTAAGGGATTACGCAAGCTCTGCATTTCTGCAACCATTACAAGAGGTCCTCAATAAAAATAGCTATCAGGTTGTTATTGGTAGTCATAACTATCAGCAGAAAAAAGAGTCTGAAGTCCTATTTACGTTACTGCAAAGTAACCCTGCTGCTGTGGTTATTTTTGGTGGGATTAATTCAGAGAGCGTATTTAGTTATCTCAAAAACCTTGATATTCCTGTTATTGGTGTGGCGGGGGAGTCGAGTCATCTATTCTCATTAAATATAAGAAGTAATATTGGTGAAGCCGTATTTTTTCTAACCAACTACATGTTGCAAAAGGGATATCGGAAAATAGGCTATATTGGTGCTCAGATGGATAGCAAAATACAGAGCCAACAACTGAGTGGTTGGACTAAAGCGATGCTAAATCATTATCATAGCGCAGAGCAAAGTATTACGACACCGTATGTGGCGACAATGGATTTTGGTCGTCAAGCGATTAGTGAAATGTTAACTCGGCAGCCGGAATTAGATGCAGTAATATGCAGTCATGAAATGATTGCGCTAGGTGTTTTGTTTGAATGCCAAAGAAGGTTAATTAAAGTGCCTTCTATGTTGGCAGTGGCTTGTGTTGAAGGGTCGTCTAATTGTGATTATATTCACCCGTCGTTAACATCGGTGCGTATTGATTACAATAAAATGGCGAAAGAAACGGCGAAAAAATTACAAAAATGGTTAGCTGAACCTGATAGTGGTTCTCCGCATCAACAAGAAGAAATTATTTTTCCCTATAAATTCGAAGCAAGGCAAAGCGCATAATGATGAAGTTTGTTGTTTTTTTGTTAACATTATTGGGTTTATCAACATCAACGGTATCAGCGGCATCGATAGCGAAAGGATATTTACCAGCAGTACAGAATATATATGTATTGTTTAGTGGGGTATTAGTAAAAGGCCCAGTGAAAGAGATAAAAGCGACTTTTTATACCGAAGATAAGACGGTGACACAGGATATCCAATTAAAATTGGATCAAAAGAGTTGCATTGAAAGCTTTGAATCAATTTCTCATGGCATACAACAGCATATTCAACTCAAAAGAGATAATAACCAACTGAAGGGCAGCAGCAATGAAGGGGAAATTATCATCGATTTAGACGAACAGTGCCGTTTTATATCCCAAAAAGACTCTTATGGTACGACGTATTTTGAATATGATGAACGTAACTACATTAAGAGTATCCATTCTAAAGAGGATAACGGCACCGTTGATAAGGTAGTATATAGTAATTTAGGTGAGTTACAGGAAATGAATTACTATGATAAAAATCAGTTATATATGCAAACTCTCTTCAAGCCATTAGCTGATATAAACCGTTATGCGGATATTCAAATAGAGCAGAAAATGTTAGGTGATTTGGGCTATATTTCTGAGAGAAAATGCCAATATAATCATTTTGGTGCACCAACAAATTGTCAAATTTTGACCAAATATGATGTTGATGGAGAGATGCAAACTCAACGGCAATCTGTCGTGATTGACACACAGTTTGAGGAGTGACAATAAGCACAAGATTAACTTATTGATTAAATAACAGTTAGCTTGTGTGCCATGCAAAAGCGGAGGGGATCGTTAAAAGAAGTCACGGCACTTGAATTTGTGTCTATTTAATGAAACTCACATTTTTTCGATGAGCGCCTCTTAAGTGAAAACTAAGGAGGCGCTTTTTAATATTATTCTTTATTAATTTGCATTTTTCTTTGAATAAAACGCGTTTCTGCTTGCTGCAAGTAGCTTTGAATTAATTGGTAGATTTCGTCGCGTCGATCGTATAAATCGCTATTATTTTTCAATATAGGTTCAACTTGTTCGATAAATCCCTTCATAAAATCATTAAGCTTTAACTGCTTGTGAGCAATCTGCGCGTAATAAAATTGATATACATACGATGCATGTGTATGGGAGAGAGGAGCACTTGCGTTAAAATTGTTGGTTGCAAGTAATAGCAATTGAATGTTTGTCATGGTACACCCTATCAGAGAGACACGTAGATGCTACCGGACTAAAATAAAATCTATTGTCAAAATTAGCCGTAAAATTTTAGTTTTTCAATCAAAGGGCTATTTATAGGAATATTCTGTATTTGCTGTTGTTTGCTGGTATGGCCTTTATTTAATCGCCCCTTTCTTACTAGTCGCTAACCTCCCTCAAAATCATTAATTTTCATAATGAATATGGCATTAAGAAACACAAATACTCGCAATAAGAGTAGTTGTTTTTGAGTTTATATGTAAATTATTTTTATGTTTAGTGTCTGTTGTAACATTTAGCTTATGGATATGGGCATGTAGTACTACAGCATGTTTCCACGCGAGAGAGGAAAGTTGCATCATCGTACCCGTTCAAAATTGATAGAGAACGTTAATGACAGAATGCAGGTGAGTACTTTGTATAAAAAGACATAAAGAAACACACTACAACTAAAGAGGGTAACTGATCATTTAGCTGAGGATTTTCTTCATGTCGGTTATCTTGAAAACAAGATACATACAAGCAAATATCAGCAAAAGCATCATGTGATAAACACTAAAAAACAGAATAGGTTGCAGAATATATTGCAATTGAGAGGACAGTTTTTATTTTTTTATGATCAATCTACTCCTATTTAGGGTTGGTTAATACTCTGTAATACATATTATCTAATTGAATAATTTATTTATGTTTATTCATGCTTGAAAATGAAATATGATTAATACTTAAATTAAATAACTATTTTGAGTGTTATACCCAAGAGTTCTTTTTGGGAGGAAGACACAAATTGTAACAGTTTGCTGTATTGCTGACTCTTATTTTTAAACATTATTACTGTTAGGATTACTCTCGGTTTGTGTGAAGGAATGCGTAAAGACTGAAATGGCGAGCATTTAATTGTTACTATCTATTATATTGTAAGGATTTTTTAATCGATGAGAGTTCATTTTAATTTATATAGTAAGGTAACTTTAAGTAATTAATAGGATGTATATCTCTATTAGAAATAGCACCTCAATCCATATTATTTAGAAATACTTGATTAAGATACCTACTGTTCAAGTGATCTGTCTTTATTATCAAATTACTCGTTGTGTTATACAAGAGCGAAAAGTATGAATATGGTTAAATTGCTCATTACTGTATTACTTATTGGTTGTTCATTTTTATTAGGGGTAATGGTTAATTATAAGCCAAACCCAGATCTGATTAAATTGGCCAAATACAATGTGGCAGATTACTTGTCTTATCCTGAATCCGCATCATTTAGGAATATTAAGTATAATTTTATTCGCTCAACGGCTGATAAAGGGGAGGTCGGCTATGTTTGTGGTGAAGTACTGCGTGTTAAAAATGCAAAAATCGAGGGTTATAAGCGATTTGCCGTAAAAACGTATAAAAATCAAGATGGCAGGATTGCACTATCGATTCCGCTCGTAGAAGGTGATTATGATTTGTTACCTTTATCGGTCATGGAATCTTTATGGACAAGATATTGTCAGTAAATAGATATTTTATTTTACTTTTTATTAACATTTAAAACGTAAAGTAATAACTGTTTAATATTATTAGGTATCTACAGGAAAGGCTTGAATATTAGCAAAGCTGTAAATTAACTGGCTATAAAGATTAACGCTTGATAACGTCGCTATCATCAAGCGTTTTCTTTATTGTTATTTATTTAATGTATTGATTAATAACTGATGGCGGCTATTGTAAAACTTAAGATAGGTCATATAACCTGCCAAAATGGTCGATAAGCTGGCTGTTGCTAGTAACATAAAAGTGACCATGATTTGATATTTCACTGCTTCTAATGGATCAACCCCAGCAAAAATTAATCCAGACATCATACCGGGTAAACTGACAATACCGACGGTTTTTGCGGAATCTACAGTCGGGATCAAGGATGCGCGAATACTGTCTCGAATAATGGCGATAGAGGCCACCTTAGGTGTTGCACCTAAACTTAGCATCTCTTGTATTTGTTGTTGTTGGCTACTAAATCGTTGGCCTAGATTATTGAAACACAGACCGACAGCAATCATGGCGTTTCCTGCGATCATGCCTGTGATTGGAATAACTTGCATCGGGGTAAAAGCTATTGCTTTTGTGATGATCAGTATTAATAGGGTTAAGAGTGTTCCAGAGGTAATGGCGATAAAAGCGGTCAAAAAGATTTTATCAATATATTTACTGCGCTTTTTGGCATTCCAAGCCGCATTAAAACAGATAAACATCACCATCGCGATAGTCAGAACTTCATGATCAACATTAAAAATGTATTTTAGAATATAGCCAACAATCAATAGCTGGATGATAGCGCGTAGAGTGCTCCAAATAATATCTTTTTCTAATGCCAGTTTTTCTTTATGGCTGATAAAGATAGCGACCAAAACAAGCATAATAGAAAAGCCCAGAGATTCATTGGTAATAGTGGGTTGGTGCATGACTCATTCCTATTTATCTGCATTATGGACGGGAAGGGTAATAATGTCATCAGCATGTGCAATTTCATCCTGATCATGAGTCACCCAAAGAATAGCGATATTTTGTTGTGTCGCTAATTGGTGGATTAGCTCATTAACTTTTACTTTATTTGCTTCGTCTAATGCGCTGGTTATTTCATCTAACAGTAATATTTTTGGTAGAAACTGAAGGTTGCGAATCAACGAGATACGTTGTTTTTCTCCACCAGATAATTCATTAATGCCTTTTTCTAATATTGAATCGGGTAAAGAAAAGTAACCAAGGTCTTTATAAATTTTATCTTTATTAAACGGTAGCTTACGTATCTGATAAGGGAAAAATAAGTTATCGTAAACGGTGGCTCCAAATAAAGAGGGGGTTTGAGTGCAATAAGAAACCTGTTGGCGATATTCCTCAGGGGGGATGGTTGAATAGTCATTGCCATTGAAGATAATTTGCCCTGAGGTAGGGGAAAGTAATGAAGAGATGATCTTAAGTAGCGTACTTTTACCGCATCCCGAAGGCCCCGTAATGAGTTTAAATTCACCAGCCGATAAATCAAACTGAACTTTATCTAGTATTGTTTTGTTATCAATAACATATCCAATATTTTCTAATTGCAATAAACCGCGGTTTTTATCCATTTTTACGCTTAGCCCATAGAGTTAATGTGACGTCATGCAGGCAATTTTATAATTGATCATTGATTTGCTCGCGACATGAAACGGAACAAGGAATTTACCTTGTATTGTAATCCAAAATATTATGCGCCATTCACGCTAAGATTGACATATTAAGCGGAGCAGGGATCAAATAAAGAAGATGATTAGGATTAAGAAAATACATCTATTGATGGTTTTTAAACCATATTACATGGCTTAATCAAATAACGATATGTAGCAATAGGAATGTCATTAATGGTAGTGCAAAGAAATTAACGTTACATTGTGTTTAACAAGAGAAATTCTTAAAGCTGGGGCTATTTACCTTGTTGTTAATTGCAGATATTCTAACAAAAGGAGATGGCATTCCTCCTGTTTAAAAACCGTCCAAATAAAGGGCTGATGATGCCTGCGTTCACCTTTTTAAATGATAGGGTACAGGTATTATGTGCCCTGAATATTTGGGGTATAAATGAGAGAGATCCCGTTCATTTATCCCCTTAAGCGCGATAAGGGGCTTCGTATGTATGCATCACTTTTTTCTATCGCATTAGGCTCAATTTTAGGTGGCTGGCTAAGATGGTTTGTGGGGCTGAAGCTGAATAACTTATACCCAAATATTCCGATGGGAACTGTTTTTGTCAATCTTGTCGGGGGATTTGTTATCGGTTTTGCCATTTCTTATTTTGCCAATGCCAATATTAGCCCCAATTATAAACTATTTATTGTCACCGGCTTTTGTGGCGCGTTTACTACATTTTCCACTTTCTCTTTGGAAGTATTAACGTTGATCCAAGAAGGGAAGTTAATGGTTGCATTGAGCACAATCGCCATTCATGTCATAGGCGCACTCATTTTTACTTTTTTAGGCATGATGAGTCACCACTGGCTCACTCAGTCGTAATCAACGAGTAGGGTAGATAGATGTAGGTGAAAAATGTGGTTGTTAGGCATTCGATAATCATCTTCTGATATTGCTGTGTTGAGAGCGGCAATCGTAAAATATTTCCCCAATTGATCTGTAAAATCGAGATCAACAGCAATAAATAGTCTGTCGTTCCACGATGGTGTATTTTGAGGTGGTTATTTTTCCATTATGGCTAAAAGGATGACTAAAGAAATCTAACGCACTTTAGCTATGATATTATTAAAGACTATCTCGACAATAAATCCCCCATTATTTTTGGATAAAATATCACCAGATAGTATGTGATCTTAGTGATGGTTAGTCGTCATTTTATGGTTATTGTGAGTAAAAAAACACGTTTCGAGGGTTAAATTTAACAAATTAGTAATAAAGTAGATTGTTTGGAATAACTGCTTTTACTTGCCTACAAAATTATTCTTTTCTAAAAATAATAAGTATATTTTTTGCAAACTCTCCATCTGACAACAGAATATAATCCCGTTGATTAATAAATAAACTAAAGTGTTATTCATTGTTAATGAGCTTTAATTAGAACGATAACGCTGCTCTTTAGCTAAAAAACAGACTAATTCTAATGTTATATGACGCTATGGTGTCATTTGTCACTGCTAAGGGGATGAGTCTTCTATTTTGCTATTCGCCCATTCTTCTAGAACGTTATCTATACATATTGATTTTCGATGATATTATGATTTTTACTGCTGTTTTTTATTAATAGCAGCGAAATAATCTTAATTTTGGCTATATATCACACCATCACTAAAAATATATTTTGTATAAAAATAAATAATAAAATTTATCATCTAAAGAAAATTGAATTAGAAACAGATATTGACGGGGAAAAGTTATGTCACAGATGTTAGCACTGTTTATTATCGTTTTGATTTTATACATTGGGGATGCTATTGCAGTAAGAACCAAAGCGTGGATCCCTTCCGTATTTGTATGTGCTGTTTTATTCCTATTCGGTTATTGGACATTCTTCCCTAAAGATATCGTCAGCATTGCCGGAATACCGCAAGTCGTGGCGGTGATGTTGATGTATCTGTTAATTACTAATATGGGAATGCTGCTATCACTCAAAGAGCTGTTACGGCAGTGGAAAACCATTTTAATTTCGTTATCAGGGATCTTGGGCATCATTGTTTTTATTTATGCTGTCGGAATGGTGTTATTTGACCTGAATACGGTATTAGTGGCGATCCCTCCATTAGTCGGTGGTATTGTGTCATCCTTGATCATGTCTAAAGGTGCTGCTGATGCGGGTCTTATTGACCTATCGGTTTTTGCCATCCTTATTTACGTTATGCAGGGGTTTGCGGGTTATCCATTGACAGCGGTAATGTTAAAACGTGAAGGGCGTCGAGTGCTTGAGCAATATCGTCATGGTCAGTGGAAGGCGTCATTATCGGTTGAAGGGGCCGATAATGTTGAAGTGAAAACAGTTGTTTCAGAAGATGAGATGCCGAGATTATTTAAAAAAATTCCTTCTCACTACAATACCAGTTACTTCAAGTTTTTGCGCTTAGCAGCGGTGGGGTACCTTGCTTATTTAGTTTCTACATGGGCAGCACCTATCGTGAGTATTAGCCCGTTTGTATTATGTTTACTATTTGGCGTTATTGCATCGTCACTGGGCTTTTTGGAAAGACAACCGCTACAAAAAGCGAATGGTTTTGGTTTTGCCATTATGGCGTTAATGCTATTTATTTTTGACACTCTGAATCATGCAACCCCAGACATGTTATTAAGGCTTGTCTACCCTATGTTGGTGCTGATCATTGCAGCCGTTATTGGGATGTATTTAGCTTCGTGGATTGTGGGAAAAATACTGGGTGTCTCTAAAGAGATGGCCTTTGCCGTGTCGTTAACCGCACTGTATGGCTTCCCTGCCGACTATATCATTACGAATGAAGCCATCAATGCGCTGACCAAAGATGAGAAAGAGCGTCAAATTTTGACCGGACATATGTTAGGGCCGATGTTAGTCGGTGGATTTATCTCAGTAACCATGGTTTCTGTGGTATTGGCTGGGATTATGGTTGGTTTTATTACACCGCTTGCAGGGTAAATGATGATGGAAACAAGTACATTAAGAATACAACGCCATTTAGAACAATTGGCTGAATTTACAGCAACGCCGGGTCAAGGAACGACACGAATGAGCTATAGCGAGCAAGATAAGCAAGCACGTGATTATATAAAACAGCAAATGCGTGCACTTGGCTTGCAAGTTCGAGAAGATGCCATCGGTAATATTTATGGTCGTTTAGAAGGCTCAGAGGAGGGATTGCCTGCTGTGATTATTGGTTCACACTTTGACTCTGTTCCCCATGGCGGCGCTTTTGATGGCCCGGCAGGAATTGTGACAGGGTTAGATGTGGTTGCGCGTATTCGTGAACAACAATTGCAACCCCGTTACCCTCTTGAAGTGATCGCATTAGTCGAAGAGGAAGGAACGAGTTTTGGTCGTGGCTTGATGGCATCAAGTGTCATTACTGGGCTTATCGGAACTCAAACGCTATATCAACTGAAAGATAGGCAGGGTGTTTCGGCAGCGCAACGCATGGCAGATGCGGGCTTTAATGCAGATAAGGCGGCAGAGGCGGTGCTGGCACCTTCATCAGTCAAAGCTTTTTTAGAATTGCATATTGAACAAGGTCCAGTGCTAGAGCAGGCCAATGAAGATATTGGAATTGTAGATATTATTGTTGGTATTGCACAACTGGAAGTGAAGCTAAGCGGTAAGGCGGGACATGCAGGAACGACACCAATGGATATGCGCGCTGACGCATTAGTCAACGCTAGCCGTATCATTAGCCAAATTCCTGATATTGCTACTGCCGCTGGGGATAATACGGTTGCAACAGTAGGGCGATTAAACGTCTTACCAAATGGCGCAAATGTGATCCCAAGTGAAGTGACTTTTAGCGTCGACATTCGCTCAAGAAATGAATCCGCTTTGCGTAACACCATCGAGCAGATCATTGCATTGGTGAAACAAGAGAGTGCTAAAGGCAATATTCAAAGTGATATCGTTCAGCCTCTTTATGTGTCTCCTACCGAATTAGCCCCTGAAATCCATCAATTGATGGTACAACATGCACAAAAGCAAGGTTTGCGTTATCGCACTATGGTCAGTGGTGCAGGACATGACACGATGATTTTTGCCGGTATTACGCGCACGGGGCTAATTTTTGTGCCTAGCCGTAATGGGTTAAGTCATCACCCTGATGAATGGACGGATTATGCACAAATTGCGCTAGGAGCCGATGTAATGTTCGCGACGGTTCGTTCGCTAACAGAGTGTTAAAGTGAAGAGAAGTATTATGTGATTAAGCAGATGAAGGCGTCTGTGCATAAGAAGGTAAAGGTAGAAAAATGGTAAACACAACAATTACAGCAGCGATCAAAAAACATACCGCAGATATGATTGCATTTCGTCGAGACCTGCATTCACACCCTGAATTGCCATGGGAAGAAGTACGAACCACTAAACGGATTGCGGAAGAGTTAAGTAAAATCGGTATCGAATATCGTTTAACAGAGCCAACAGGCATTATCGCGGAAATTAAGGGCGGTAAACCGGGAAAAACCGTTGCATTACGAGCTGATATCGATGCGCTACCCGTACTTGAGCTGAATGATGCATTAGACTATAAGTCTCAAAATCAAGGAAAAATGCACGCTTGTGGTCATGATGCGCATACCTCTATGTTACTGACGGCGGCAAAAGCGTTGTATGAAATTCGTGAAGATTTGAAAGGCAACGTAAGGTTGATTTTCCAACCGGCGGAAGAGATTGCTCAAGGTGCACGTGAAATGGTCAAGCAAGGTGCAATTGACAATGTTGATAACGTTTTTGGGATGCATATTTGGTCTACAACCCCCTCTGGGAAAGTCTCTTGTAATGTGGGGGGAACCTTTGCGTCGGCGGATTTACTTGTCGTGAAGTTTAAAGGACGTGGCGGCCATGGTTCGATGCCTGAAGCAACGGTCGATGCGGCTGTTGTGGCTTCTTCTTTTGTGATGAACTTACAAGCTGTCATTTCACGGGAAACATCGGCACTTGAGTCTGCAGTGGTCAGTATCGGTAAAATGGACGTGGGAACGCGTTTTAATGTTATTGCGGAGAATGCAGTATTAGACGGAACGGTACGTTGTTTTAATATCGAAACTCGGGATCGTATTGAAGCGGCTATCAGACGTTATGCAGAACATACCGCAGCGATGTATGGGGCTACAGCAGAAGTTATTTATACGTATGGAACACTGCCTGTGATCAATGAAGAGCGTAGTGCGCTATTGGCGCAATCTGTCATTACACAAGCATTTGGTGAAGATGCGTTGATGTTTGAAAAACCAACGACAGGTGGCGAAGACTTTAGTTTTTATATCGAAAATATTCCAGGTTGTTTTGCTTTATTAGGTTCAGGAAACCCTGATAAAGATACACAGTGGGCGCACCATCATGGGCGTTTTAATATTGATGAAGACGCAATGGCAACGGGAGCTGAACTGTATGCACAATATGCATGGTCCTATTTACAACAGGATAATTTCTAGTTGATGGTTCACCTTGTCGCGATAATCGCGGCAAGGTTTTATTTGTATTCTTACCTGCCGATAGAATCGTTTTATCTCATCGTTAAATCACAAGATACCTTGATGGATATTGTGAACATCAAAAATAAATCTAGCCATAAATATCATCTCCCCTAAAAGAGACGCAATTTAAAATTTTTAGAATACGTGAAGTATTAAGATTAAAATTTAGCTATAAATATAAAGAGAGAGAACGTTTTTATTTTTATTCTATTAAAAATGGTGATTTTGCGACGAATAAATAAATTATTAATATAGTGTTTAAAATATTTTACCAAAATACGCATAGTCAAATATAAACAAATGATTGTATATTTCACTTAAGTGGCCTATTTTATTGACATGCTTGTTTTCATTAATATAATTCGGTGAAGTTTTACTTATATTGTGATGAGTAACAATAATTGAAACTCATCACAATTAAGCTAAGACTCATGATGTTTAAATATCGCTTTTCTTAAACGTTGTTGCTGCTCGAAACGTTGCTCTTGTGTTAATTGAGCGTCGTGAGAAAGCTGTGCCAGTAATATATTCATATTTGAGATTGAGTTTTCTGCTAATAGTGCGTCAACGTGTTTAACAATATTGTCGTAGTGTTGCATAACTATCTCCAATAGACATGATTAAAAATTATAACACATGGAATGTGGGTAGTATTATTTATTGTGGCTGTCGATGATTTATTTTTTATTACATCTAGCATAGGAATAAGATATTGAAATTAACCGTTATACTGCTGTGTTTTCTACTGTGTGCTTGTACATCAAAATGGGAACCAATAGGCTCTGTGGAATGGACTTACCAAGAGGCAGATTCACAATGTGAATTTGATTCTTTTAAGCGATTTCCAGTTCGTAACGAAGTCGCCCAAAGAACGGTGTATGAAACAATTACGAAAAAATGCAAGAAAAACGATGAATGCGGTAAAGAGAAAACTTATGAGGAAAAAGTTCCCAAGACGGAAAGTTATGTTTTGGATGTGAATAAGGATAGCCGCCATCGCGAATATATGAGTTGTATGAAAAGAAAAGGGTGGCAAGAGAAAAATATCTACTTTTGGGAATAGGCGCTTGCTAGCGTTTAATTAGATAAAAACTCAGATAGAGCCTTATGTGATAACTGAGGCTCTATCTATTGAGTATGCGTCAAATGGTAGACATCTAATTTTGTTTATCAATGATCATGACAGCCATGGTATTTGGCTCAAGTGCTCGCATAATATGCGGCTCATCACCGGGGTAGTGGATATAGTCACCGGGAAACAACTCTGTTGGGTTATCTAAAGGGCCAACCATGGCACGACCGCTCATCAAAATAATATGTTCACTCACACCACGCATATGAGGTTCTGAAATACGATCTCGCCCAGGCTCAGCAACCACAGTATAGATATCACGTTGTGAGTTTGCGGGTGCTGCTGAAAGTAAAAAAGCGAGATAATTAGCATGTTCAGCACTGACTTGAATACCATCACCATGGCGAATGACGGTGACTGGCTCATGTCTATCTTCAATTAATCGAGAAAACGGCACATCTAAAGCGACACAGATAGCCCATAGAGTTTCAATACTTGGATTGCCATTTCCGGCCTCTAGTTGCGAGAGTGTCGATTTAGCAATGCCCGCCTGACGAGAGAGTTCGGAGAGTGACAGACCACTTTTTTGCCGTTCTCTGACTAATGCTTTGGCGATTAACTCAATAGGTGGAGTGAAGGAGCTCAAGTTTTAGTTTCCTATTTTGATTGCACTTTTAGATAACTACCGACATAATGAACGAACGTATTATATATCGAACGATTCATTATGCTAACCTCAACGCTTAATCATAGCACGGTAAAAAACATTGCACTGGTTTGTCTTGCGGATTTAATTGTCGGCATCTCATATGGGGCACTAGCGCATTCTCAAGGATTTGATTTTTGGGTTCCTTTGACTCTTTCTATTTTAGTGTTAGCAGGGGCGTCAGAATTTCTTTTTATTGGAGTCATTTTTTCAGGCGGAAGCCCTATTTCTGCTGCCTTGGCGGGGTTACTCGTGAATTCACGGCATATTCCATTTAGCTTTGCCGTCAGTGAGTTAGCGGGGAAAGGCCCAAAAGCGCTATTGGGCTATCATATTATGAATGATGAAAGTGTGGTATTTGGGTTATCTCAGGAAACTGAAAAAGAAAAAAGAGCGGCATTTTGGTTATGCGGATTAGGGATATTAATTTGTTGGCCAATAGGCGTATTGATTGGTGAAGGTGTAGGAAGCTTTATTCAAGATACTCATACACTTGGTATGGATGCGATGTTCCCCGCAATTATATTGGCGCTTTCATTACCCGCATTGAAAGATAAGCGATTGCGGTTAGCGGCAATCGTTGGTGCTGTGATTGCCGTGATCGCTACTCCCTTTTTACCAGCAGGGATCCCCGTATTACTGGCCTTATTAAGCTTAGTTATATATGTGAGAGGTTAATAATGATGGATAACCCATGGCTGATTTTGAGTGGAATTTTATTGCTGGCAGTGGGCACTTATCTAATGCGCTCATCGGGTGCCTTGCTCAAAGGAAAAATTATTTTATCAGATAATAGCAAGGCTCTGTTTTCAGCAGCAGCTATTGTGATCTTGTTTTCAGTTGCGATGACTTCGACAGTATTTGAAGGTGACCATTTTTCGGATATACCTAAAATAATTGGTGTGTGTGTAGCCGGATTGCTTACTTGGTATCAAAAACCTTTTATTGTCATTGTGTTATCTGCTTCTGTGGTGACCGCATTACTGCGCTTAATTTTTTGATATTAGCTTAAAACGCCCCGTTCAAACGGACAAGGGCGTTTAATTCACAATAATTTGATAAAACGAGTGGATGGAAATTAAACGGTAAGATCTTTGATTTCGTCCGTTGCTGCATTTTTTTGGACAGAAGCAATCCCTTTTAATGCCGCTTGTTTAGTTGAATACATCTCGCTACTGGCGATAATCTCATGATTGGCCGCTTTAAGAACAAAATAATAAGGCTGAGCGGTGTCTTTTGTTGATTTTTTCAGTTCAAAATAACCCATGATTGACTCCAAAAATGGTATAAAGTGGACACTCAGAATGTCGCAATACTCGCTATTGCCTCTTAAGATTAGAAATAAATAGGCAAATTTACTAGTTTTAGAGCCTATTTAATTTGAAAAAAAGCCTCTATAACATAGAGGCAATCGTAGGATTAATAGAACTAATTATTGTTAGTTTAAGATAACGAATATGAAGAATAGATGCTATTTGATTCTGCATATTAATCTAAAAGGTCGCATCTATAGATATTTTATTTTAGCGTTTATTGTGCAGCAGGCTCTGGTGCTGGTGCACTCTTTGTTGGTTGTGATGTGGGTTTCTGTTTTGCTGGCACATATTCAGGCACTTCAATAATACTCATTTTAACAAGGTAACGTTTACCATCAGCCGCTTTTGGTGCGTCATTCGCTAATTTTTTCAATGTCTCATTCGGTGTCGTTGTTTGTTGAGCAACACTAAACAACACATTGTGGTGGTTCCCCATATGTGGGCGTGAAGAGCGGTTATCAGGGCCATTGGCTGCTGCGGCAAATCCAACAGACATTAACATGAGAGCAAGTAAACCAGAATTTAGTTTGTTCATTGATATATCCTCTTATTTGTATTGATTCAGATAATCAATTAATTCATTTTTTGCCGCAATCGCTTTTACTGCCTTTGACCGAAGCTTCACAATTACTGCACTTTTTCCATATTTTCTACTTAATTAGCCCCGCTCGTATCGACAAGGACTATAAAAAAGCATCACTTGTGCGGTGTCTACTGAGTGGCTGGAAGGCGGCATGATAATCGATTAGCATGGTAGTTAAATAACAAAATAGCAACAAAGTGAGCCGTTATGTCTGAGATACAAATTCCATTTTCAATATTAGATCTCGCACCTATTCCACAAGGCGCTTCTGCGAAGGAGGCTTTCTCTCACTCTTTAGATTTAGCCCAATTGGCCGAGAAACTTGGCTTCCACCGTTATTGGCTTGCAGAGCATCATAATATGACGGGAATTGCCAGTGCCGCCACCTCGGTGTTGATTGGTTACCTTGCCGCCAATACCACAACACTGCATCTTGGCTCTGGGGGCGTGATGTTACCCAATCATTCACCGCTAGTGATCGCTGAGCAGTTTGGCACATTGAATACGTTATATCCTAATCGAATTGATTTAGGGATCGGTCGAGCGCCTGGGAGTGACCAACAAACCATGAGAGCGTTACGTCGCCATATGAGTCATGATATTGATAATTTCCCTCGCGATGTGGCTGAGTTGGTGAATTGGTTTGATGCAACAGATCCTAATCCTCCTGTCAGGCCAGTTCCCGGTTATGGTGAAAAGATACCTGTGTGGCTGCTAGGATCAAGTTTATACAGTGCGCAACTTGCAGCTCAAATGGGGTTACCTTTCGCCTTTGCCTCTCATTTTGCCCCTGATTTGTTATTACAGGCATTACAGACGTATCGGGAAAACTTTACGCCCTCATCTAGGCTCGCTAAGCCATATGCAATAGTTTGTATTAATATTATTGCTGCTGATACTGTTCGTGATGCGGAGTTTTTATTTACATCTATGCAGCAAGCTTTTGTGATGTTACGTAGAGGTCAGCCTGCACAATTACCACCTCCAGTGGAAGATATGGGGAAAATTTGGTCGCCTGCTGAACAATTTGGCGTGCAACAAGCACTCGGGATGTCATTAGTGGGGGATAAAGCCAAAATTCGCCATGGGCTAGCATCCGTATTACGTCAAACTCAAGCGGATGAAATCATGGTTAATGGGCAAATTTTTGATCATCAAGCCCGCTTATATTCATTTGAATTAGCGATGCAAGCAATGCAGGCGCTGAGAGAGCAGTAACGCTTATGAATAGCGGTAGCGACACTATTTATCCCATTAATATAAAATCCGTTTAGCATCACGAGTTAACCGCATTTTTATGGGCTACAGGCGATAACGAGAGGTATTGACCTGTAGACCCAAGCTTCTTCTGTTCGGCTAGATTGCATTCAAGACGCTGGTTTTTAAACGATGCTCTGTCAATTGAGCACAATGAATCGACTTATTTTCCCAATGCTAGAGGGCGACTCAAAATGGCAGAGTACGTTCAACGTGGTAGCATTTAGCTATTATTTTAGAGGATAAGTGAGATAACCCAGAATAATCTGGGTCATAGACGGCTAACAAGCGATTTGTGGCAGATGGGGTTCAAGAGGGGGCAGACCATGAGCCGCTCTAGCTCGGTCACAAGCTTCATTATGAACGCCATCAACCCATGATTGCTCGAATTCGCGGCAAGGGGTAGGCCTTTGACTATAGATAGCACAAGAGACACATTCACCAACCGTACCGGTTAATGCTGTGCAGCGTGTATTGTGTTTTTGATTGGTGCCCTTCATTGCACTCATAAATGGTGTTATTTGCTCAGTGAGATCTTGAGGAACCGTGCCACCACCACTTTCGCTTTCTGCCCAATAAAATGAGACGCGAAAATAAGCACAGCAAGCACCACAACTTACACAGGGATTATTTTCAGGATCAGTTTTTATTATATGAGTAATATTGGTCATATATAAAATCACTAAAAAATTTTGGAAATAATGACCCGCAGAAAACGGGCTGACGCAACATAGGCAGGAGGCCTAGAATCGTTGCTCAAACGCTATTATCTTACGTATTATTTCCGATTGGCAAGATTTTTCAGTGTTTCATACTGATATTTCTCATTATCTATACGATAAATAAATTCGATTAGAATTTTAAAAAACAAAAACTGCACCTTAATCAGTCGTGTTGCAACTTTTGGGGTGCAGTCAGTGGATAATTTTATCTTAAATTACGCTAATGTAAATTAGACGTGTTTTAGCTCACCATCATCCTCTTGGTTGTAGATGGTTTTGTCAGTTTCACCCATTAATTGGCTAGTGACCGTGCCCGCTGTCATAGAGCCGCTGACGTTGAGGGCGGTACGACCCATATCAATCAGAGGTTCGACGGAGATCAGTAAGGCAACCAGTGTGACAGGTAACCCCATAGCAGGGAGTACAATCAGCGCGGCAAATGTTGCACCACCACCAACACCAGCAACCCCTGCTGAGCTAACAGTAACAATCCCAACTAATGTCGCAATCCACAGTGGATCAAATGGGTTAATGCCCATGGTGGGGGCAACCATAACAGCTAACATAGCGGGATAGATACCAGCACAACCGTTTTGACCGATTGTCGCTCCAAATGAAGCCGAGAAGCTGGCGATAGATTCAGGAACACCAAAGCGACGAGTTTGAGTTTCAATGTTCAGAGGAATACTGGCGGCACTCGAACGGCTTGTGAACGCGAATGTTAATACAGGGCCTGCTTTTTTGAAAAACTTAATAGGACTGAGGCCTGTTACCGCAATGAAAATACCGTGAACGATAAACATCAGTGCTAGTGCGACGTACGACACTATCACGAATGTGCCTAGATTAATGATGTCTGATAGGTTAGAGCTTGCAACAACCTTGATCATCAACGCCATGACACCATAAGGTGTTAAGCGCATAACTAGACGGACGAGTTTCATTGCCCAAGCTTGCAGCACATCGATAGCCGCGAGCGCTTTTTCACCACGTTGTTGGTCATCTTTGAGTAATTGCAGAGCAGCAACCCCCAAGAAGGCAGCAAAGATAACCACGCTGATAATAGATGTTGGGCTAGCGCCCGTCAGATCAGCAAATGGGTTTTTAGGAATAAATGATAAAATAAGTTGTGGAACAGTTAGATCAGACACTTTGCCCGCATAATTATTTTGAATTGCATCAAGGCGAGCAGTTTCTTGTTGACCTTGAACCAAACCTTCGGCAGTTAAGCCAAAAAGATTTGCAATCAAAATACCAATAAGTGCGGCTATTGCAGTGGTTAATAACAGTGTTCCGATAGTTAAGAAACTGATTTTACCTAACGATGATGCCTTGTGCAGACGTGCGACCGCGCTCAGTATCGATGCGAAAACTAATGGCATAATCACCATTTGCAATAGCTGTACATAGCCATTACCCACGATATTAAACCAGAGAATAGAGTCTTTCAGTGTTTGGTGATTAGTACCGTACACCAAATGGAGAGCGACGCCATATGCCACACCAAAAACCAGACCTAATAGAACTTTTTTCGACAGGCTCCAGCCTTTTGCCCCTAGTTTTGCCAGTAGTATGAGCAGTGCTACAAAGACAAGCACATTAATAATTAAAGGAATATTCATTCCGAACTCCAATCGCAGTTTTTTGAATTATGTTATTAGCGCTGTAAACCTTAAAGGTTATAAGGAATTAGCTCATCCTAACAACTGGTTATATGTTATCAGCAGATAAAAGACAATTCTTATACTGAAAAGTAATAACTTATGATGAATGATGCTTACAGTATATTACAAAATAGATGACTATGTAGACATGCGTATATCTATTTGATTATGAATATATTTTATTATGCTTTCAAATTGACTATGAAAATCAAAGCTATAACTAACGGGTATAAAGCAAGCACAAACAGCCAAAACGATCGCGATAAAACGTTCTGCACGTTTATTTGACTTGCTACGCAGTAACGGAAAACAAAAACGAAAAGGCAGAGGCCATAAGAAGGGAACTCCGGAAGGGGTGAGTATATCAGCCACTAAATGGCTCATATAACCCAGTAAAAATGCTTGGATCAAATCATTAGGAATAGGCCAGTTGGCCGGTAGCCATTGGTAACAGGCGAGCACTAATAGTAGCCATGCGATTAAACTGTGTGTAAAACCTCGATGCCCACATAATTTGGAAATCGGCAGGGAAAGGATCCTTAACATCCGGCCGGGTATCGATGAAGGGTGGTCGATATCGGGGAGTAATGCCCCCAATAGCGCACCTGGCACCATATGCAGCCAATCACCTTGAGCAAGCTCAGGTGTGATCTCTAGCTTATGTGCCATTATTAATGAGGCGACAGAAAATAGCAGGTGCCCTTCAGCGGTCATGGTGGATAAATTACCATCTGTTTATCTATACAGTTAGGAGGGCAGTATAAAGCGTTTAAAAAGAATATGATAGGGCTAGAAATGCAAAAAACTCTTAGTTATTAGCAAATAACATCAGAGTTTTATACTTTTATGTAATATCCCTATCAAAACGTGATAGGGACGGGCGAAAAAAGCGGCAATAGATAATTAACGCAAATATTTTTCGGTGAGTTCATTAAGTGATGCGAGTTTAACATCCGCTAATCCCCAACGCGGATCATGAAAATGCTGTTGGTCAGGAACAACGATTGAGCGCATTCTTGCCGCTTTTGCAGCAATCATACCGTTAAAGGAGTCTTCTAGTGATACGCAGTGGATGGGTTTTGTCTCCAGCAAAGCAGCTGCATTGAGATAAACTTCAGGGTGCGGTTTACTGTGAGGTAAATCAGCCGCCGAAACAACCGCCGAAAAATAATCACGGATCTCAAATAAGTTCAGTACTTTCTCTAACATGTATTGCGGCGAGGCAGAGGCGAGGGCGATATTCAATCCCATTGAACGGCATAGTTCTAATGCGTGATGCACACCGGGAAGGAGGGGACGCTGCTCTTCAACTAAGCCAATAACACGATCAATAATCATCTGTTCGACTTCTTTTAGGCTATGTCCTTGCCACGGAGAAGCGTGATACCAAAGCTCTACGACATGGTCGATTCGTAAGCCTAGTGTATCGGGTAGTTTATCAGCGATGGATAGGTCGATGCCTAATTGAGTAAAAATTTCACGCTCCCCTTGCGCCCAAAAAGGCTCAGAGTCAATCAGCAAGCCATCCATATCAAAGATAACAGACTGGATGGATAAGTTGTGGTACATGTCAAAACTCCATTCATGTATGTGTGACCTTGCCATGTTTCAAGGTGTTGTATGCAGTAACAGGATTGACCCAATTAATTTGCCACCGTATCAATTCAAGGTATTGCATATCATCTGAAACTGATAGCCCTTTATTGCGATGAGTATTGTAGCAAGTCACTGACTGATTATATATATCGAAACGGTCATCTTTATCTTGAGTGTGAACGATCCCCAAAAGTTGGATCTTTATGAAACTATTCAGTTATGGATTGAAAATGCTCGATAACATGGCTGAGATATCAACACAGCAATCCATATCCGACACAAGGGAATATGGGAATGACAAGCCCCCTAAATCCGTCATATCGCGGTTGCGGTCTAAGAAGTGGGCAGCTTTGCCACTGACGACAATGGGCAGTCACGAAAGCGCAAGTTAAATAATCTGAAATTGCGAGTATCCGTATTATTCCTTGTGGTAAATTTGGTGGCTTTATAAAAATTCAGTTATGATTAGTTATAAAAAAATTTTTAGAGGGTCAATAATGAATTACCAGACTGCAAGTTATGTCGCAATCGGCAAGCGTATTATCGGTTGGATTGTTTTTCTTGTAGCATTGATTTCCACTTTAGCGTCATTAGTCAAATTGGCGGGTATGAAAGGGTTAGAAGGAGAGGGTATTAATGCAGTAGCCAATGATTTTATTAAATTAATGGCTGAAATGACGCGCCAAAGTACACCGTTTCTTAATGTCTTCTGGAACAACTCCCCAGTACCTCAAGTTGCCAATGGTTTTTCAGGCGCGAATATCGGCTTTATCATTATCTTTCTTTTTATCTTTGTTGGCTTAGCACTAAGCGCTTCTGGCTTACGCATGTATCGACAAATTAAATTTATTCGTGAAAGCCTCGAAGATCACGTGATATTGGAAAAAGCCAAAGGAAATGAAGTCTCGAAAGAAGAGCTTGAGGCTAAAGTGACGATCCCTCGACACACCATATTTACCCAATTCTTTATTCTTTATTTTTCGCCAATCGCATTCGGTATAGTTATCTATTTGGCATTAAAGTTGCTGAATTGGTAATTATCTGGCCCAGTCAGGCATCGCTGGGCCAACACCGTCATTATTTCTCGCCAATTAACTCATCGATAATGGTACGTGCGTGAAAATAGCTTTTTTCAAGGCCAAAAATATTGGATTGGCAAAGTAGATAATAAAGTTGATAAATAGGTTGCCTTTCGAGGAAGCCCGAAGGTAAAGGCCACACACTTTGGTATCCGTCAATAATTTGGATGGGTAACTCTGGGTATAAAGGCAACATTGCCATATCACATTCTCTATCCCCCCAATAGCAGGCGGGGTCATATAAAATACCATTCTGCTCTTGTGTCATAGCGCAGTTGGCAGGCCACAAATCCCCATGAAGTAAGGAAGGTTGCGGTTGATGTCCTGTCAGGCGCTCTTTGACAATATCAACGATCTGCTGAATATCGCCAAAGACCATTCCTTTCTCAGCGGCAATTTGTAATTGCAAACCAATACGTTTTTCGGCGAAGAAAGAGTTCCACCGTTTTTCCCAACCATTTGGCTGAGTGATGGTGCCTAACATTGTATCAAAGTCAAAACCATAGCTCGGTTGCTCTTCCCATTGATGTAGGTGGGCTAATTGCTGACCGAAACGCCATGCGTTAGTTGCATCAAAACTTTTTAAAGGAAAATATTCTAATAGCAGAAAGCTGTGGTGTTTATTACTCCCTACACCATACACTTTAGGCACAGTGATGGTTTTGCTTTTGGCAAGCATTTCAAGCTGTTCGGCTTCTTGTTTAAATAAAGGCAGAAATTCACGCAGATTCTGTTTGACGAAAATGGTATGGCCACCGTAATCGATTTTCATCGTGTGATGAATATCACCCCCAGAAAGTATTTCTTTGTTATGAAGTTCTGCTTCACCTAAGTGTTCGCTTAATAAACGGTACATTGCTTGCCACATGATACACCTCGCTTTGCTTTGGTCTTCACTAACACGATTCTATAGCGACAGTTTAGGAATTAACAGCAATAATTATTTAAAAAGAAGAGCCTATCACGAAATGGCTCAACTATAACATTATGTTGAATGGATTATTTTAGATATTCATTATTATCGATATATTGTTTTTAAATTAATAACTAGTCATAAATAAATATTGAAATAAGACTATGAATATATTTCAAATATTATTTTTCTTTTTTAAAAAATAAAGCCTTATTGTAATGACTATTATTTGCTATATTTTCTAATGAATATAATAAAATTAATTTTATACATAATTAGATTGTAATTATTCGATGTTTATTTTTTGCAATATTTAAATTAAAAAGAGTAATGAAAATGAAAGAGAAAATTGAAAATTACACTGGTCCTGCCGCTGGCTGGGGCGCGGTAAAAGCCGTGGCTGAAGCTATTCGAGGCCAAATGGAAATTGGTCATGATGTGATTGCTATGTTTGAAATGAATAAGCCTCAGGGGTTTGATTGCCCTGGTTGTGCATGGCCTGATCCTAAACATTATGCCTCCTTCGATATATGTGAAAATGGCGCAAAAGCCATGTCATGGGAAGCAACATCGAAAAGAACCACACCTGAATTTTTTGCAAAACATTCAGTAACTGAATTATTAAAGTGGGATGATTACGATTTAGAAAATGAAGGTCGTTTAACGCATCCAATGAAATATAATCCGCAAACTGACCATTATGAAGTGATTGAATGGGAAGAAGCCTTTGCACAAATAGGTAAACATTTATCTGGCTATGCCGACCCTAATGTGGTCGAGTTTTATACCTCTGGGCGCACCTCAAACGAAGCTGCGTTTTTATATCAACTGTTTGCAAGAGAGTACGGAACGAATAATTTCCCTGATTGTTCCAATATGTGCCATGAACCAACGAGTGTTGGACTTGCTGCATCTATTGGGGTGGGTAAGGGGACTGTGTTATTGGAAGACTTTGATAAAGCCGATTTAGTGATCTGTATTGGTCATAACCCCGGCACTAACCACCCAAGAATGCTGAGCTCATTGCGTGAAGTGTCAAAACGTGGTGCAAAAATTATCGCGATCAATCCGTTAAAAGAACGAGGGTTGGAACGGTTTGAGTACCCACAAGATCCTGTTGAGATGCTGACTTTAGAGTCAACTCAATTAGCCCAACACTATTATAAAGTACGCATCGGTGGCGATACCGCATTAATAAAAGGCGTGATGCGTGTTGTTATTGAGCAGCATGAGGCTGCGGTCGCACAAGGTAAATCGCCTATATTAGATAATGAGTTTATTCAGTCTCACACTGCCGGTTTTGAGGCACTCAAACATGATGTGATGTCGACGCGTTGGGAAGATATATTACGTGTTAGCGGTCTAACTCGTGATGAAATCGAACAAATAGCCCAATTATATATTGAGGCGGATAGCACGATTATTTGTTATGGAATGGGGATCACTCAGCACCAGCACGGTACACAAAATATTCAGCAATTAGTGAATCTGCTGCTGCTCAAAGGGAACATTGGACGTGAAGGGGCCGGCATCTGTCCTTTACGTGGGCACTCCAATGTACAAGGAGACCGTACTGTTGGGATCACCGAAAAACCAAGCCAAGCTTTTCTCGATAAAATCGAACAACGGTTTGGTTTTAAACCCCCAGCTAAATTTGGCCATGCCGCTGTCGCGAGTATGCAAGCTATTTCTCAAGGAAGTGCGCGTGCATTGATCTGTATGGGCGGTAATTTAGCGGTTGCGATGCCGGATCAGGATGCCTGCTATAGCGGTATGAAAAAATTAGACTTAGCAGTGCATGCAGCGACTAAACTTAATCGCTCCCATCTGTTGACAGCCAAAAACACATTCCTATTCCCCGTATTAGGGCGTACTGAACGGGATGAACAAAAAACCGGACCACAAAGTATTACCGTTGAGGATTCTATGTCGATGGTACATGCCTCGCACGGTAAGCTAAAACCGGCTAGCCCTCACTTGAAATCAGAGTGTGCCATCGTAGCCGGTATGGCTAAGGCTACATTGCCAAATACTAAAGTGGAATGGGATGAGTTTATCGATGACTACGATAAAATTCGTGACGCGATGGAGGCGGTGTTACCGGGTTTTGAAGATTATAACGCGCGGATCCGTGTGCCCGGTGGTTTTCACTTAACCAATGCGGCTGCAGAGCGGCGCTGGTTGACGTCATCAGGAAAAGCAAACTTCATTACGACGCAAGGCGTTATTGAAGACCCTAAATCAGCGGTGAATAGTGAATTAGTCTTGGCGACAGTACGTAGCCATGACCAATATAACACCACTATCTATGGACTCAATGACCGCTATCGCGGTGTTTTTGGCCAACGTGATGTGATGTTTATTAGCGAAGCACAGGCTAAGAAACAGAACTTAGCCGCAGGCGATAGAGTCAATATTATTGCACTGGATAGTGAACAAAAGCGCACTCATCGCCGCTTAGATAACTTAAAAGTGGTTATCCATGATATGGCTGATCGCTGCGTGGCGACCTATTTTCCAGAAGCGAATAACTTAATTGCGTTGGATAATTTTGACCCGCAAAGTGGTATTCCGGCTTACAAAAACATTCCAGTGGTACTAGAAAAAGTGGATGTAGCGTCTTAACACCATCTCTTGATGACATAGAGACAAAAGCCACCCTTAAGATGATTGGGTGGCTTTTTATTTTGCTTATTATCGCTAACAGCGCATTAGGCCGACTGTAACTTTTCTTGCGGCAATTTCGCTTTTTTACGCGCTAAGACCATTTTGCTATAGAGCAGGGCAATGATGAAGTAGATGGCTTGAGTAATAACAATACAAGGGCCTGTAGCACCGTCAATGTGGAAACTGACAATGGTTCCAATCACACTAGAGGTGACGGAGGCAATCACGGCCACAAAGAGCATCCACCCAAAGCTTCGACATAGGACAAAAGCGATGATGCCCGGGGAGATAAGCATCGCAATGACTAAGATGATCCCAACCGCTTGAAGCGAGGCGACAATGGTAAGGGCGAGCAATGAGAGCAGACCATAATGGATCAACTTTACAGGCAGGCCAATCACACGCGCTTGATTAGGATCAAAGCAATACAGCATAAAATCTTTACGTTTTAGTAAGATAATAGCGATGGTAATGCCTGCAAACCATAGGTTTTGCTTAAATTCGGCATCGGTAATACCAAGAATATCCCCAAATAGGATATGAGTAAGATGCTGCTCGGTATCGATTTTGGCAAACATCACTAAGCCGACGGCGAACATGCCTGAAAAGACAATTCCCATCACGGTATCTTCTTTGATACGACTATTCTCTTTGAGGTATCCGGTGGCAAATGCACAAAACAGGCCCGAAACAAATGCCCCAATAGCAAGTGGTATACCCGCAACAGAAGCAATAACAATCCCCGGTAATACAGCATGGGAGATGGCATCCCCCATTAATGACCAGCCTTTAAGCACTAAAAAGCAAGATAAAATCGCACAGACAGCACCTGTCACGATAGCCGTAATAATCGCTTTCTGCATAAACGGGAAAATAAAAGGTGCCGTTAGTAAGTCAATAAAATCACTCATTAGAGGCTCCTTGTTGTTTTATTTTATGCAGGTTCTCGACTTCCTGTTTTGCCTTACGACGAGAAGCAAAAATGCCGTGTTTTGGCGCAAAGAAGAATGCCAATAAGAAAATAACCGTTTGAAGCGTCACAATTAAGCCGCCAGTTGCTCCATTGAGGAAATAGCTGGCATAAGCACCGATCGCGCTGGTGGCAGTACCAATAGCGACTGCAATGATTAATAAACGCTTAAATTGGTCAGTGAGTAGATAAGCTGTTGCCCCGGGAGTTACCACCATAGCAATAACTAAGATTGCACCAACCGTTTGTAATGCAGCTACCGTACAAGCACTTAGTAGAGTAAAAAAGATAATTTTTAAGCGCAATGGATTCAAGCCAATTGAACGAGCGTGGCTTTCATCAAAGAACACGGCGAGTAAATCCTTCCATAAAGCCAGTAGCACGATAAAGGAGATGGCGATAATAATTTCAACCTGCAATACATCGGCGTCGGCGATACCTAAAATATTACCGAAAATGATGGTTTGCACATTCACTGAGGTTGGGTTTAAAGAGACGATTAATAGCCCCGCGGCAAAGAAAGTTGAAAAGATAAAGCCGATAACGGCATCTTCACGTAACCGAGTAATATGCTTAATAAAGGTCATAGCTAGGGCCGCGAGGATCCCCGTAAAAAAGGCGCCGGCGGCATAGGGTAAGCCTAACGCATAAGCTCCGGCAACACCCGGTACAACGGAATGAGAGAGGGCATCGCCCATTAATGACCAACCTTTGAGCATTAGGTAAGCTGAAAGAAATGCACAAACGGCACCCACAATAGCGCTTACCCAAATGGCTTTAACCATATAGTTGTACTCGAAAGGTTGCAGTAACAACTCGATCATACTGGATCCTTAGGCTGGTTTGTTCTAACGGGGGCATTGTGGTCATGGCCATAGAAAACGGCGGCGCGTTCATCATCGGTAATCACCGTGACAGAGCGTGGATCGTCGTCGTCATGCAGCTCTTGACCTGAAAGATTGATATGGCGTAGCACACCACCAAAAGCCACTTGCAAATTCTTTTGGGTAAATGTGGTTTCAGTCGGACCACTTGCGAGTACGGTGCGATTAATCAAAATGACTTGGTCACAAAACTCAGGCACACTCCCTAAGTTGTGAGTAGACACCAAAATCAGGTGGCCTTCATCACGTAGGCTACGTAACAGGTCAATAATGGCGTTTTCTGTTTTAACATCGACCCCTGTAAAGGGTTCATCAAGTAGGAGCACTTTACCTTGTTGGGCTAGCGCACGAGCTAAAAAGACGCGTTTTTTCTGCCCGCCAGAAAGCTCGCCAATCTGGCGATGCTCTAACCCTGCCAAATCTACACGTTCAAGTGCTTTTTTTACCGCTTCTTTGTCTTCACTTTTAGGAATACGAAAAAAGCCCATTTTGCCGTAACGCCCCATCATCACCACATCGGAGACAAGCACAGGAAAGTTCCAATCCACTTCCTCTGTTTGAGGAACGTAGGCAATAATGTTTTCTTTGAGAGCCTCTTTGATTGGCTCACCATTGAGCGTGACACTGCCAGATGATGGGGTGACTAACCCCATGATCGTTTTAAATAAGGTGGATTTACCACTGCCGTTGACGCCAACCAATGCACATATTGATCCGCCTGTAATATCAAAACTTGCATCATAAATTGCAGTGTGACCGTTGTTGTAAGTGACAGTGGCATCATCCACAACCAAATTAGGGTGTTCAAAGCGTTTCGAGTTACTCATATTACTGATCAAATCCTTTCGCTATAGTGTCAACGGTTGTATTTAACAGTTCGATATAGGTTGGTACTGGGCCATCTGCGGTTGATAGTGAATCTACATAAAGGACTCCACCGTATTTTGCCCCAGTTTCTTTACTAACTTGGCGTGCTGGTTTGTCTGAAATTGTACTTTCGCTAAATACCACAGGGATATTATATTTACGTACAGTATCAATCACATTTTTAACTTGTTGTGGCGTTCCTTGTTCTTCCGCATTAATTGGCCAGAGATAAGCTTCTTTAAAGCCATAATCTTTTGTTAAGTAGCTGAAAGCGCCTTCACTTGAGACTAACCAACGTTTCTCTTCAGGGATACGGTTGAGTCGCTCACGCAGTGGAGCATCAAGTTGTGCAATCTGTTCAGCATATTTTTTCGCATTTTGGTTGTAGATTTCTGCGTTTTCTGGATCATACTTAACCAATGCTTTGCGAATATTTTCGATATAAATTTGGGCGTTTGCAGGTGACATCCATGCGTGTGGGTTCGGATTCCCTTTATATTCGCCTTCACGAATTGGCATAGGGTCAATCCCCTCAGTGACGACAACAGCAGGAACATTTTGGAAATTTTCAAAGAAGCGTTGGAACCAGACTTCAAGGTTTAAGCCATTCCATAAGATCAGGTCGGCATCATAGGCCTTCATGATATCTTTTGGTGTTGGTTGGTAACCGTGGATTTCAGCGCCAGGCTTGGTTATCGATTCCACAACGGCGGCATCCCCTGCGACATTTTGTGCGATATCTTGAATAATGGTAAAAGTTGTGACGACCTTAAACTTTTTAGCTAATGCAGGTTGACTGATTAGTAAAATAGTAGATAAAGCAAAGACAGCAGAAAGTAGTGGTTTAGACAGTAGAGATAGTGTTTTCTTCATTATTCAGACCCTGACATCATTGGCTTAGTGGATTTTTTAATTACCCTGTTACGCATAAAAAGAATAGCAGGAGCAAAAGTCAATTGATAATGATTATCAATATCAATTGGATAAAGTCAAGACAAAAAGAGTGTGATTTTTCTATTATTGTGATTACTTTTTTCAATGACTAAAACATGTCTTGAAGTAAAAGTTAAGTAAAAATTATTTTATTTTTCTTACTATTAGTTATTCTTCCGTCAGTTTTATTAGCAGAGGATATCTCGGTGAAAAAAAATATCAGTGGCGCATTGGTATTTCTGTTGCTAGCGGGTTGCTCTAGTGAACCAGAAAAACAAGTATCAACACAACGGATGTTAAATAAAAGTAGCAATTTATCAACAGTGCAGCAAAATATTTCCTTTCCTCGTACGCCATTTGATGAGTTCATTCGAGAGTCTGCGAGTCGTTATAATGTTGATGAAACCTTAATTCGGGCCATCATTGAGGTTGAATCAAATTTCCGACCGGATGTCGTCAGTAAGTCGAATGCGATTGGTTTAATGCAAATCAAAGCTTCAACTGCGGGGCGTGATGCATATCGTTACCAAGGGAAATCAGGGGAGCCTTCAACGCGAGATTTAAAAGATCCGAGAAAAAATATTGATATTGGCACAGCTTATATTCGGATATTAAAAGAGCAACACCTTGCTGGGATTAACAATCCCCAAACGATGTACTATGCGACTGTCGTGGCTTACGTCAATGGTGCTGGCGCCTTGTTAAGGACATTTGATAATGATAAAGGCAGAGCTATCGCGATGATTAATCGATTGACACCTGAAGAGTTTTATCAACACGTTCAAACGAAACACCCAGCGCCTCAAGCTCCGCGTTATTTATGGAAAGTCAAAAATGCCTATAATTCATTAGCCATGAATTAATGATGTGCCGCCACTAAATGTGGGAGTTGCGCGACAATCTCAACGATACCGTTGATAACAAACTGCACTCCCATACAAATTAATAAGAACCCCATTACCCTTGATATCGCATCAATTCCACCATTACCTAACCATTTCATGATAGAAGTGGCACCTCGTAATGCTAACCAAACAATTAAGCTAACAATGAAAAAGGTGATTACCGGAGCGACTTTTAATACCCAAGGGGCAAAGCCAACATCACCTTGTAAAGAGGCCGCTGAGCTAATGATAATAGCGATGGTACCTGGCCCGGCAGTACTCGGCATGGCAAGGGGAACAAACGCAATATTAGGTGATTTTTGACGTTTTTTAGAGACGGTTGTGTCATCAGGTGTTAAGGCACTGGTATCATCGTTATTCTCACCGCTAGGGAATAGCATACCAAAACCAATAAATGCCACAATTAACCCACCAGCAATGCGTAATCCGGGAATCGAAATACCAAATGTATTCATCACTAATTGCCCTGCGTAGAAGGCAATAGTCATGATCGCGAAAATATAAATAGAAGCCAAAAGTGATTGATGGTTTCGCTGCTCTTTGGTCATGTTGCCAGACAAACTCAGCATCACTGCAATTGTTGTCAATGGGTTGGCAAGAGGAAGTATTAAAACCAATCCAATACCGATGGCCTGAAATAGCTGAAGAAAATCATTCATAATAGGCAAATTAAGCTCTTAATGGAGGTTAAAATTCAGTGCGAATTGGCACTATAGCAAAAATTATGCACAGATGCCCCGTAAAACCGCTTATCTCGCTACACAATCTCTGATATATCACGCGATAAAGTTACCAATCTTATTGAGATGATTTTTTTAAGATTTAAAAAGAAGTAGTTGTACACATTAACTGTGGATAACATTCGCATTCTATTGTGAATAAGTTGATTTACTCTTTTTATAACAGTGAGATATAACAGTGAGCTAAAAAATGTTCAATTTTTAAGATAAAAAAAACCCTTTTTATGGGGGACATAAAAAGGGAAAGGGCATCTATTAGTAGGTTGTCAAAATTTCGATATGGTTAAGTTATACCGTTAATTTTGTTATTTACTTACTGGTTATGTAAATTCATTAAAAGAATACGTGTACAATTATTTATTAGTGAGCGAGGGAGAAAAAATGCTAATTGGAATCAATCATTTAACTCTAGCCGTTAGTGACATACAAAAAAGTATTTCTTTTTATCAGACGGTATTAGGAATGCAGTTACATGCAAGTTGGGAGCGAGGGGCTTATTTAACCTGTGGTGCACTATGGGTATGCCTTTCTTATGATCCGATGAGACAAGAGGTTGCTGCTGCAAAGCGTCGTGATTACACCCATTATGCTTTTACGGTGTTAGCTGAGGATTTTTCGGATATCGTTGAAAAATTGCATCAAGCCGGCGTGACTGTCTGGAAAGATAACCGCAGTGAAGGTGACTCCTTCTATTTTTTAGATCCAGATGGTCATCAATTAGAAATTCATGTTGGTTCATTAATAGATAGATTAAAGAGTTGCCGCAAAAAGCCGTACGACGGAATGGTATTTTATTCATAGTCAATACACCGCGGCGAATAGGTGATAACACAGGTGAAAGTTATAGGGAAACATTATGTCTATTCAAAGTGTAGCGACTGTTGGTGGATTGGAACAACAATTAGATTGGTTATTAATCGACTGTGTGAACAGTGGGGCTTCGATTGGATTTATTGCTCCAATAACACAGGTTGAAGCGCGCAATTATTGGCAAACAGTTGATCAAGGCTTGCAAACCGGTGAACGTTTATTACTCGTAAAATTAGTCGACAAACAGTTAGCTGGGGCAATTCAACTTTCATTTTGCGCAAAGGCAAATGGTCGCCATCGGGCAGAAGTTGAAAAACTCATGGTACACACAGCTTTTCGTCAGCAAGGCATAGCTAAACAGTTACTTCTCGCTGTGGAGCAGGTAGCGCTAAGCCATCAACGAACATTACTTGTATTAGATACTCGTACAGGTGATGTTGCTGCACATCTGTATCGCCAACAAGATTATATCGAGGTGGGCGAAATTCCTCATTTTGTATCGAATGCTCAACAGGAGTTTGAAAGTACAACTATTTTCTATAAGCACTTAAGCGTAAACGTATCATCTTAATTTGCTTGCTTTTATTAGCCTATTAATATTGCTAGAGTTTTCTTTACAAACTATTTTTTATTATAAATATTGCTTTACGCCCTATGCACTATGCTAACTAAAGTCAAACAGGTAAGTTTTGGGGTTGTAAATGAAAAATGTAATGACGGCTCTGACGGCATTCGTCATGCTAATGGGAGTCGCAATAGCTGCACTGCTTATTGTTTTTCCGCAGCAATGGAAGCAGGACATCTATCCTAGTGTAGCAAGTATTTTGCCTGAATCTATTAATGCGCTAATGCCAAGCTGGGGTGCGGATTATAATGCATGTGACAGTTTAGAAAGTAATTTGCAAACCTTTGCCGAATATTTAAAGACAAATGAAGATGTTGTCAACGTTAAAGGTATGAATGGACTGGACGACCAATTGAATGCCATACGCTCACGGGTTGAGAGTATGCCAGTACAAGTACGGAAATTAGTTTGCCAACAAGAATATGCACGCTTAGAAGGGTTAAAAAGTGTGTTCTTTTTGGGAAATAATTAGCGTTAATTTAATCAAAATAGTGCAGAAAATATCGCAAGGATAGAAAACAAAATTTGTTATTTAAAACATCTTACATGATCTGTGTTAGTCTAAGTATGCCGTGTTGATTTAGGGAGCGTATCATGCGCATATTTAGACTTCCTTTCTTAAATTGGCTAATTTTCAACGCCATCGCCTTCTATTATCTTGATACGAAAAATAGCCTGTCTTGGAATTTCTCTGGTTGGATGGGAATATTGGCGATACTGGTTGCGTTGGAAAGCTTTGGGTGGATAGCCGCCAGTTTATATTATTTTTATCGTTACAAGACATCCCCTAATCCCATCGTTCAGGCAACAGCGTTGATCACGGAAGGGCCATTTAAATTCTCTCGTAATCCACTCTATTTGGCGTTTACATCCTTGTGTGTCAGTTTGGCACTGTTTACCCAATCACCGTATTTTCTTGTATCAGGCCTTGTATTTTGGCTGGTGACCGATCTGTATACCATCCCTCAAGAAGAAAAGTTCCTATCAGCACGTTTTCAAGAGGAGTGGCAACGTTATAGCCAACAAACACGACGCTGGCTGTAACTTAAGAATACGGTGTGTATTTTAAAATAACCGTTAAATATGCATTTTGTTCTTAACAACTAGCGCAAAATATCGTTGTTTATCATATTGTCTTGTTTATTTATCAGCGGAGCGTATCACGACTAGAGGTATCTATTTACTGGTTGATGACGTAAAACAAGGCATGCGCACGCAGAGATAAAAAAAGTGAATTCAGATCACTTTACACTGCTCTTCACTCAGTATTCAGCGGCCTGAAGGCCAATGCATTGAGTAAACAATCCATTGCTATTTTTTATTAACCATTTGCTCAATAGATGCACACACTATGAATATTGAAACTTTCATTTCGTTATCGATGTTTTCTTTTGTCACGTCCATTACCCCAGGCCCCAATAACATCATGTTACTTGCATCGGGGATGAATTTTGGACTAAAGCGAACTATGCCACACGCATTAGGGGTCTCAATAGGCTTTTTGGTGATGCTAATTGCAGTGGGAATGGGAGTGGGGGCTTTAATTAAGTCGTCAGAGATCGTTTATAATATTTTGAAGTATCTAGGGATAGCCTATTTATTATGGCTAGCTTGGAAGACGACAATCAGCCGTTCAGTTGGATCAGCAAAAAACAGTAATGAAAAACCGCTAACGTTGTTAGAAGCAGCGCTGTTTCAATGGGTAAACCCAAAAGCATGGATGATGGCGATATCGGGTATGGCCCTCTACACAGACTCAACGAACCCTTATAGCTCAATGTTGCTTGTGGCGGTTATTTTTAGCCTAATTAATTTTCCATCTGTCACGATTTGGGCTATGTTTGGTAGTGAGTTGCGCGAACGATTGAAGAACCCTAATGTTTTGAAAAAGTTTAATTTAATTATGGGGCTATTGCTTGCGGCAAGTGCGATATCAGTGATATTCCAATAATATCTTATCGCCTCAACAGTAAGGCAAAAAGGGAAATATTGGGTTATCGGATAAGTGATAGTGGATATACAGCATTATGGTGTATATGGGGAGTGTAAGCAGGCTGGTGGAAAGACGCATACCACCTATACATTCCGCTATATACCTCCACGCGCACAATTGAGTTAATTAAACCAATCGAAACGGGAATGAATATTGAGCAAACCTACGATTAAATAAATCGGATAGAAAGTCAGCATTAGTGAAAAAGGGGCTGACTGAATTGTGATTATCATTGCGCTGATATATAGGCTCAGTTTTTCACTCGTCATTTTGAAAAATAGGCGGCCTTTAATGGGAAGCAGCTATTAGCAACCTGTGGTGACAATCCAAATATTTTTCCAGTTGAGCAAAGCCAAGGGTTGATTATTTTAGTATTTATACCTATTTATATTGTTGTGGCAATGCGGCATATCTTGTTTTAATTGTAGAAAATAGACTCAGTATTTTTATTACGCTCATTTTCGTATTGATTGGTACTTCATATAAACTCACCATTTTCTATGTTGCACTATTCAAATTGTGTCCATCGCTCTATTTGAGCAGGCTTGAACTATTCGGCGATAATAATCACTCATCTATCGCGAATAAATCAGTCTGTGTTATCATTGTCAATGAGTTACTTTTAATGTGCATAGTCAGTTAGTCATTTGTGTACATATCTCGCATAGTGAAGTGAGGAATTAATCGTAACGTATTGTTTTATAAACTTGGAATAATCAAGCAAGTGATCTTTCGTGTGGGTCACCACTGCTGATAAGGATTTATTAATGCCTGTTATTACCCTTCCTGATGGAAGTCAGCGTCAGTTCGACCATGCCGTTTCTGTGATGGATGTTGCGCGTGATATTGGAGCAGGTCTCGCAAAAGCGTGTATTGCGGGCCGTGTAAACGGTGAATTGGTTGATGCCTGTGAACTGATCGAGCATGATGCCAATTTGGCTATCATTACCAGCAAAGATGATGAAGGGTTAGAAATCATTCGTCACTCTTGTGCTCACTTGCTAGGTCATGCAATCAAACAATTGTGGCCAAACACCAAAATGGCAATTGGTCCAGTTATCGATAATGGTTTTTATTATGATATTGACCTAGATTATGCGCTGACGCAGGAAGACTTGGAAAAGCTTGAAAAGCGTATGCTTGAGCTTGCCAAAACAGATTATGATGTAATTAAAAAACGTGTTTCTTGGGCCGAAGCTCGCGAAACCTTTGTTGCCCGTGGCGAAGATTATAAAGTTGAAATTCTTGATCAAAATATTAGTCAAGACGACCGCCCAGGCTTATATCATCATCAAGAATATATTGATATGTGTCGCGGTCCACACGTACCTAATATGCGTTTCTGTCACCACTTTAAATTACAGAAAGTGGCGGGTGCATACTGGCGTGGTAACAGCGATAATAAAATGCTGCAACGTATTTATGGTACCGCTTGGGCAGATAAAAAGCAGCTGAATGCCTATCTATTACGCCTTGAAGAGGCGGCTAAGCGTGACCACCGTAAAATTGGTAAGCAATTAGATTTATACCATATGCAGGAAGAAGCGCCGGGTATGGCGTTCTGGCACAATGATGGCTGGACAATCTTCCGTGAATTAGAAACCTTTGTACGTACTAAACTGAAAGCCTATAATTATCAAGAAGTAAAAGGTCCATTTATGATGGATCGGGTACTTTGGGAAAGAACTGGGCACTGGGAAAACTACAAAGATGCGATGTTCACAACGTCTTCTGAGAACCGTGAATATTGCGTGAAACCAATGAACTGCCCAGGTCACGTACAAATTTTCAACCAAGGTTTGAAATCATACCGTGATCTGCCATTAAGAATGGCTGAGTTTGGTAGCTGCCATCGTAATGAACCATCCGGCGCGTTACACGGTTTAATGCGTGTACGTGGCTTTACACAAGATGATGCTCATATCTTCTGTACTGAAGATCAAATCTTAAGTGAAGTCACCGACTGTATTAAAATGATTTATGACGTTTATGCAACATTTGGTTTTGAAAAAATTGTTGTTAAATTGTCTACACGTCCTGAAAAACGTATCGGTACTGACGATATGTGGGATACCGCAGAAGCGGATCTGGCTCAGGCGTTAAAAGATCAAGGTATTGAGTTTGAATACCAGCCAGGCGAAGGGGCATTCTATGGTCCTAAAATTGAATTTACACTGTATGACTGCCTAGACCGCGCATGGCAGTGTGGTACTGTACAGTTAGACTTCTTCTTGCCAGGTCGCCTCAATGCATCTTATGTTGGTGAAAACAACGAACGTATTGTGCCTGTGATGATCCACCGTGCGGTATTAGGTTCACTTGAGCGCTTTATCGGTATTTTGACAGAAGAATATGCAGGCTTCTTCCCAACATGGTTGGCGCCACAACAAGTGGTTGTGATGAACATCACTGATACTCAGGCGGATTATGTTCAAGAATTAGTCAGCAAGCTACAAAGTGTTGGCATTCGTGCGAAAGCGGACTTACGTAACGAAAAAATCGGCTTTAAGATCCGCGAACACACCTTGCGTCGTGTTCCTTACATGTTAGTTTGCGGCGATAAAGAAGTTGAATCAGGTAAAGTCTCTGTACGTACCCGTCGCGGTAAAGATTTAGGCAGCCTAGATGTCAATGAATTTACAAACAAACTGCTAGAAGAAATTCGCAGTCGTCAGCTTAATCAGATGGAGGAATAAGGTATTAAAGGCGGAAAAAAACTCCCAACAGCACGTCCAAATCGTATTAACGAAGAAATCCGTGCAACTGAAATTCGAGTTACCGGTTTTGACGGTGAGCAACTCGGTGTCATGAGTGTGCGTGAAGCACTTGCGAAAGCGGAAGAGGCTGGTGTTGACCTAGTTGAAATTAGCCCTAATGCTGAGCCACCTGTTTGCCGGATCATGGATTACGGCAAATATCTTTATGAGAAGAGTAAGTCTCAGAAAGAGCAAAAGAAAAAACAAAAAGTTGTTCAAGTGAAGGAAATTAAATTCCGTCCAGGAACAGATGAAGGCGACTATCAAGTTAAACTACGTAGTCTGATTCGCTTTTTGGAAGATGGTGATAAAGCCAAAGTTACCTTGCGTTTTCGCGGTCGTGAAATGGCTCACCAACAGATCGGTATGGAAGTGCTTAACCGCATTAAAGCCGATCTGGATGAACTGGCGTCTGTGGAGTCATTCCCTTCAAGAATTGAAGGTCGCCAGATGATCATGGTCTTAGCACCAAAGAAAAAGTAAGTTTATCATCATGAACAGCACCCGCATAAAAGCGGGTGCTATATCCTGTTGAACCAATCATTGAAAATATCTAACAACCTATATTGGATGCTCTGAATATAGGCTTGATAATATGAAAAGACATGGGTTTGTGCGAAAAAATTGATTATCTACTTGAGTAATCGGGCAATAAGCATTAAAATCCGCGGTCGAATCGCCTTATCATTCGGTAATTACCCGAGGTGACGTAGGCAAAGAATATGGCACTTTAGTTATCAACATATTGAATCTATTAGATTAAACGGTAACTAGGGTGTATGCTTTAGAGAATATAAGCAAATCTCTTTATCCAGTTGGAGGAATAAAGTATTAAAGGCGGAAAAAGAATCCCAACAGCACGTCCAAATCGTATTAACGATGAAATTCGTGTGAATGAAGTCCGTTTAACCGGTTTAGACGGCGAACAGCTCGGCATTATGAGCCTGCGTGATGCACTAGAAAAAGCCGAAGAAGCAGGGGTAGACCTTGTTGAAATCAGCCCAAATGCCGAACCGCCAGTTTGTCGTATCATGGATTACGGCAAATTCCTTTATGAGAAGAGCAAGTCTCAAAAAGAACAGAAGAAGAAGCAAAAAGTTGTTCAGGTGAAGGAAATTAAATTCCGCCCTGGTACAGATGAAGGTGATTATCAGGTCAAACTACGCAACCTGATTCGCTTTCTCGAAGATGGTGACAAAGCTAAAGTTACACTGCGTTTTCGTGGTCGTGAAATGGCTCACCAACAAATCGGTATGGATGTACTTAACCGTATTAAGTCCGATTTGGATGAGCTGGCGTCTGTGGAGTCATTCCCTTCAAAAATTGAAGGGCGTCAGATGATCATGGTGCTGGCACCTAAGAAGAAATAATTAGGCCATCAAGTAATTGTGTTTACAGCAATGTAGATGCTATTCGCCTAATTAATTCGTAGTTTATCACAATGCGAAGTTGGAAATTAAAGAAATGCCAAAGATTAAAACTGTACGTGGCGCAGCAAAGCGCTTTAAAAAAACTGCAGGCGGTGGCTTTAAGCGCAAGCATGCAAACCTTCGTCACATTCTGACTAAAAAGTCTACTAAGCGTAAACGCCATTTACGTCCGAAAGGAATGGTATCTAAGGGCGATCTGGGTCTGGTAGTTGCCTGCCTGCCTTACGCATAAGTAAACATTGGTTAATAAGATTAAAGACGATAGGAGATAGCTATGGCTCGCGCAAAACGTGGTGTAATCGCCCGTGCACGTCACAAAAAAATTCTGAAGCAGGCGAAAGGTTACTATGGTGCACGTTCTCGTGTTTACCGCGTAGCGTTTCAGGCGGTAATCAAAGCTGGTCAATACGCTTACCGTGACCGCCGT
Source organism: Providencia sp. PROV122 (assembly GCF_028482365.1). Classification (NCBI taxonomy): domain Bacteria; kingdom Pseudomonadati; phylum Pseudomonadota; class Gammaproteobacteria; order Enterobacterales; family Morganellaceae; genus Providencia; species Providencia sp. PROV122. The sequence goes on from NZ_JAMPQI010000009.1 coordinate 87,803, forward strand.
CAACGTAAACGTCAGTTCCGTCAACTGTGGATCGCGCGTATCAACGCAGCGGCTCGCCAAAACGGTCTGTCTTACAGCCGTTTCATCAATGGCTTGAAAAAAGCTTCAATTGAAATCGACCGTAAGATCCTGGCAGACATCGCCGTATTCGACAAAGCAGCATTCACTGCTTTAGTTGAAAAAGCGAAAGGCGCTTTAGCTTAATGTTTGCTTGAAAAGAGGAAGGAGACTTCCTCTTTTCATTTATGTGGTTTTATGTTAATACTTAAGTAATACAGTCCGTTTAGTGAATTAATTATATGCAAATCGTCGCTTTTCGTTTCTTCTTTTACTTTAGCACCTGAGTTTCGGGGGCTTGCGCGCGTAAGAAAAGAAACGAAAAGTTACGCTAAAGCCTCCGTCAGGAGGCTTTTTTGTTTTTGATTGAAGAAAAATACAGTAAAATCAGTTAAGTGCTTATCCATTCAATAAATGGCAAGTGAGAACTTAATAAATCGGTGAATAACTAGCAAAACGACCGTAAGGTCATAAAGGGGAAATAATGCCACATCTCGCTGAGTTGGTTGCACAGGCAAAAGCAGCCATTGAACAGGCCCAAGATGTTGCTACGTTAGAGTCAGTTCGTGTTGAATATTTAGGCAAAAGTGGCCACTTCACACTACAGATGAAAACGTTGCGTGATCTGCCTGCTGATGAACGTCCAGCAGCAGGGGCTGTGATTAATGAAGCCAAAGTACAGGTTCAAGATGCACTGAATATGCGTAAAGCAGCCATGCAGGCTGAAATACTGAATGCACGTTTAGCATCGGAGAAAATTGATGTCTCATTACCTGGGCGTCGTATGGAAAATGGGGGATTACACCCAGTTACCCGTACCATTCAGCGAATTGAAGAGTTTTTTGGTGAGTTAGGCTTTAGTGTTGAGACAGGGCCTGAAATCGAAGATGACTACCATAACTTTGATGCATTAAATATTCCTGCCCACCACCCAGCTCGTGCCGATCATGATACTTTCTGGTTTGATGCGAAGCGTTTGCTGCGTACCCAAACTTCCGGTGTGCAAATTCGTACCATGAATGGGCAACAACCGCCAATCCGTATTATCGCACCTGGTCGTGTTTACCGTAACGATTACGACCAAACACACACGCCAATGTTCCATCAAACAGAAGGGTTGATTGTTGATAAAGATATCAGCTTTACTAACCTAAAAGGCACATTGCATGCTTTCCTAAATAATTTCTTTGAAGAAGAAGTCCAAGTCCGCTTCCGTCCATCTTATTTCCCATTCACAGAGCCTTCTGCTGAAGTGGATGTTATGGGGAAAAATGGTAAGTGGTTAGAAGTGTTAGGTTGCGGCATGGTTCATCCAAATGTACTACGCAATGTGGGTATTGATCCAGAAATCTACTCAGGCTTTGCATTTGGCATGGGAATGGAGCGCCTTACAATGTTGCGCTACGGTGTTTCTGATTTGCGCGCATTCTTCGAAAATGATCTTCGTTTCCTCAAACAGTTTAAATAAGGCGGGACTTTCTCATGAAATTCAGTGAACTTTGGTTACGTGAATGGGTGAACCCAGCCATTAGCAGTGAAGCATTATCCGAACAAATCACGATGGCCGGTTTGGAAGTTGATGGTGTTGAACCGGTGGCGGGGCAATTTACAGGTGTTGTTGTTGGTGAAGTGGTTGAATGTGGTCAGCATCCAAATGCAGATAAACTACGAGTCACAAAAGTCAATGTTGGCGGCGATCGCTTGCTTGATATCGTGTGTGGGGCACCTAACTGCCGTCAAGGCTTGAAAGTAGCTGTCGCAACGGTTGGTGCAGTTCTACCCGGCGATTTTAAAATCAAAGCAGCAAAACTCCGTGGCGAGCCGTCAGAAGGGATGCTCTGTTCATTCTCTGAGTTAGGTATTTCTGATGATCATAGCGGTATTATTGAGCTGCCATTAGACGCGCCAATTGGTACTGATTTACGTGATTATTTGAAATTTGATGACAGCATCATCGAAATTAGCATTACGCCAAACCGTGCGGACTGTTTAAGCATTCTTGGTGTAGCACGTGATGTGGCTGTAATCAATAAACAAGCACTGACAGCGCCTAAGATTGAGGCGGTGAAAGCCACTACAACCGATACCTTCCCAATCCGCGTTGAAGCACCTGAAGCATGTCCGCGTTTTCTTGGTCGAGTTATCAAAAATATTGATGTCTCTGCACCAACCCCAATGTGGATGAAAGAGAAATTGCGCCGTGGTGGCGTGCGTTCAATCGATGCTGTTGTTGATATCACAAACTATGTATTGCTTGAACTGGGTCAACCTCAGCATGCCTATGACCTCGATCGCCTAAATGGCGCTATCGTGGTGCGTATGGCAAAACAAGATGAAAAGCTGGTTCTGTTAGATGGTAGCGAAGCGACGCTGAACGCTGATACGCTAGTGATTGCTGATGAGAAAAATCCACTCGGTATTGCGGGTATTTTTGGTGGTGAGCATTCAGGTGTTAACAGCGAAACCAAAAACATCCTTCTAGAATGTGCGTTTTTTAATCCACTAGCGATTACAGGCCGTGCACGTAATTATGGTTTGCACACTGATGCTTCTCACCGTTTTGAGCGTGGTGTTGATCCTGAATTACAGTTCAAAGCCATTGAACGTGCGACACAATTGATTCTGGATATTTGTGGTGGTGAAGTTGGTGACATTATTGATGTCACCAGCTCAGCACATTTACCGAAAGTCGCTCATATTACTCTGACTCGCAATAAACTCGATCGATTGATTGGTTATGCGATTGCGGATGATGTTGTGACAGATATTTTGACCCGTTTAGGTTGCCAAGTGAAAGCTTCTGAAGGGCGTTGGGATGTGGTTGCACCAAGCTGGCGTTTCGATATGCAGATCGAAGAAGATCTGGTTGAAGAAGTTGCACGGGTTTATGGTTATAACAACATTCCAGATGTACCGCTGCGTGCAGATTTAGTCATGACTAAGCACAAAGAAGCTAATCTGCCGCTTAAGCGTATTAAGGCGATGTTAGTTGATAAAGGCTACCAAGAAGCAATTACTTACAGCTTTGTCGACCCGAAAGTGCAAGCTTTGCTTCACCCAGAGCAGGAAGCATTAGTGTTACCAAACCCAATTTCTGCTGATATGTCGGCGATGCGTTTGTCACTTTTAACAGGTCTTTTGACTACGGTAGTCTATAATCAAAATCGTCAACAAAATAGAATTCGATTATTTGAGACAGGTTTGCGCTTTATCCCTGATAATCAAGCAGAATATCAAATCCGTCAGGAAACCATGCTGGCTGGCGTGATTGCGGGTAACCGATTCGATGAACATTGGTCATTAGATAAACAAGTTGTGGACTTCTTTGATTTAAAAGGTGATCTTGAAGCTGTTTTGGAATTGACTGGCAAACTGAATCAAATTACATTTAAACCTGAAGTACATCCGGCATTGCACCCTGGTCAAAGTGCTGGGATTTATCTGGAAAATGAACATATTGGTATTATTGGTGTTGTTCATCCAGAACTAGAACGTAAACTCGATTTAAATGGTCGAACTGTGGTATTTGAGGTTCGTTGTGATGCGATAGCACACCGTGCAATCCCTGATGCGAAGGCGATTTCACGCTATCCATCGAACCGTCGCGACATTGCGATTGTTGTGCCAGAAAACGTTGCCGCCGCAGATGTTTTGGCAGAATGTAAAAAAGTTGGCATAAATCATATAGTTGGCATAAACTTGTTTGATGTGTATTGTGGTGAAGGGATAGCAGACGGTTATAAGAGTCTCGCTATCAGTCTCGTCTTCCAAGATACAACGCGTACCATGGAAGAAGAAGAGATAACCGCGACCGTTGATCTGTGTATTGCTGCATTAAAACAGCGATTCCAAGCCTCCTTGAGGGACTAAAACTATGGCGCTTACTAAAGCTGAAATGTCAGAAAATTTGTTTGAAAAACTGGGTGTTAGCAAACGTGATGCTAAAGACCTTGTGGAATCTTTCTTTGAGGAGGTTCGCCTCTCCTTAGAAAATGGTGAGCAAGTGAAATTATCTGGATTCGGTAACTTTGATTTACGTGATAAAAATCAACGTCCCGGTCGTAACCCAAAAACTGGGGAAGATATTCCAATTACTGCACGCCGTGTTGTCACTTTCCGTCCTGGCCAAAAATTGAAGAGCCGCGTCGAAAAAGCGACACCAAAAGAGTGATAGTAGACTTGCATTGCGAGTAAAAGACCGCCGTTTAGGCGGTCTTTTGTTTTTCATGGCACAGCATTATTTCAATATATTTTATGCTATCTATCTGGATGCAGAATAGGGCTTCCACACTATCAGCTAGAAAATATTTAGAGGGTATTGAGGATTGATCACACTGATGTATTTATCGATATTTTAAATAGCTACCTATGGTATCGGTAGCTATAGCTTTAAAGGTGGAAAAATTTATATTCGGTCGCTTATCTTTGCAACAATGCGGTAAAATAATTAATAGGTAATTGTGCAAGTCCTATTTGTTTGAGTTGATCAAGAGGATTTCCCGCTGTTTTAGAATAATCGGTTCTATCGAGAGTCGGGGCAAAGGCGATCGATAAATTTTCTGGGGTCATCTGGTGTTTTTCTGCATGACGGCTGATTTCGGTAAGTAGGGGCACCGCTATTTGCAATATCAATGGCAGTTTTTTTAGCGGTGGCAGTGAGTCTAAAATTTTTGTATCAGAAACGGCTAAAATATTATTTTCGCTCGTTGCCAATGTTGGGTTTGTTTCAATAGCACGTTTCACTGTAGCTTTGTTTCCGATTGCATCATGATATTTTGTGAAGAGAGTCGATAATGTTTTTTGTTCACTCGATGAACTATCTAAAACGTTGCCAACTAATTTTTTATATGCTGATGTTAGATCAGATACGTCAATGTTATTTTTTTGAATAAAAAAGATATCAATAGATTTATTGCTAGCGAGATGCTCTAATATTATTTCAACTCTCTGTTTGTTGCCTGATATTCGAAATGGTCCTGTTTCATGTAAGTAATTTGGATGAGATAAGATAGCAGTACCAATCTCATTAATTTGCTGGTATTTAAGGCGATCTTCATAAGCGATACCAATATACTCATTGATAGCATCTATATTCTGTTTTTCAATGAGTTTTGCTGTTTGTTGTTGCGCTATCCGCATTTGCATTGCGTTTAATTCAGCCGGGGTTTTGTATTGAGAAGGGGGGAGCGCATTTTCTTGATCGCTATCGCTTAATTTTTTGTAATTTAATACATCAATATTTTTGTTTTTTATTTCAATAGATTCATGTTGGTGTTGCGAAGGTAACCCTAAAAATTTTTTTAAAACATTAGTCACTCGTTGGATTGATGCAGCAAAGAGGCTTGTTTTGGGTTGATTGATAGGCTTAAGGGGTGTATCGGTTATTTTAGTTGTGGAAGTGAAGTCGGGCGTTGATGTTGATAAAGTCGATTTCATATTGTCCCTTCAAATGCTCAAATAAAAATGGATGTGCAGTATAAATTTGCTGCATTGGTATCGCTTGCACAAAAAGCTATAATTGGGCAATACTGTTAATATTTAAGACATTTTCTACTTAATGAATAATCAATTGCTTACCCTTCAAAAACGTCAGAGGCACGCCGATATACGGTTACTGTGTGTATTGGTCTGTTTTTTAATCGTTGTCAGTGTCTTGGCTTTGAGTGTCGGTGAAGTAGGGTTATGGCCAAACCAATGGGCGAGCGAATCGGCACAATTATTTATTTGGCAAATTCGTTTTCCTCGATTATTGGCAGTCATTACCATTGGTGCAGCCCTTGCGGTAACAGGGGCTATCATGCAAGCCTTATTCGAAAATCCACTGGCTGAACCTGGGTTATTGGGGATCAGCAATGGTGCTGGTGTCGCCGTCGTTCTGATTGTTTTGCTCTCTCATGGGGTAACTCAGTATTGGCTAATAAGTTCAGGTGCAATTGTTGGTGCATTATTATTAACCGCGATACTGCTGTTTTTTGCCAAACGAAAGCATTTTAATAACACGAGCTTACTGCTAGTTGGCGTGGCGCTTGGTGTGATTTGTGGTGCGATAATGACTTGGATGGTCTATATGAGTAGCAGCCTAGACCTACGTCAACTCCTCTATTGGATGATGGGAAGTTTTAGCGGTATTGATTGGCGTCAATTTGCTCTAGTCATTGCTTGTATTCCTTTTTTATTGTGGGCAATTTGCCAAGGTAATACACTCAATTACTTATCACTTGGATCATTGCAAGCTTATCAACTCGGTTTTTCTCACCATCGCTGGCGTCTTGCTCTGATTATCGTGACGGGGGTGCTAATTGGTTTGAGCGTTGCTATTGCGGGTGCTATTAGTTTCGTTGGGTTAGTCATTCCCCATATTTTACGGTTGGCAGGATTGACCGACCACCGAACATTATTGCCGGGGTGTGCTATCACAGGAGCGGGAGGGTTATTATTAGCCGATATGCTTTCACGCACACTGATTGCTAATGCTGAGGTACCTATTGGTGTGATAACCGCGACGTTAGGGGCACCTATCTTTATTTGGCTATTAGCGCGTAACAATCAATGGCGATAAAATAAAATGATGAATAGACAACCTATCATTGAGCTAATTCAGTTTTCCATTGATAGCCGACTTATCAATATTAATGAAACTGTGTTTGCGGGAGAGCAAATTCATTTACTTGGTGCAAATGGGACGGGGAAAAGTACCTTGCTCAGTGGAATGAGTGGTTTTTTAGCTTTTCAAGGACAATTAAATATTAATGGTCGGGCGCTCAACGAGTATCGGGTGCAAGCTTTGCGTCAGCAGAGAGCCTATTTTCCTCAGCAAGTATCAACGCAACCTATTTTAAAAGTCTTTCAATATCTGGCGCTGTTTTATTCATCAAATGAGTATCAAATAGCGTTATTTAACCAATTAACTGAAGATTTCCAATTAGCGTGCTTGTTAATGAAACCTATCACACAACTTTCGGGTGGTGAATGGCAGCGAGTCCGTATTATTGCAACTTTTTTGCAAGTTTGGGATCGTCAAGATTTAAGTGGAAAATTTATTCTATTTGATGAGCCAACAAACAATTTAGATATTATTCAACAATCCAAGCTTGATAAATGGGTGAAATATTTTTGTGATTGCCAAGGAACGGTTATAATGAGTGGGCATAACTTGAGTCATTCATATCGACATGCAAGTCGTATATGGATGTTAAAAAAAGGTGAAATTATTTTTTCAGGTAAACCTGAGCAAGTGATGACTGACTTTAATTTATCTGAGATATTTGCAAGTAAAATTATTTCAAGTACAGATAGCGAAACGAAAACTTGGCAAGTAATTAGTTTTGACGAGTAGCAGAAAAATTGTTTTAATCGTCGGTTTCATTATGCTTTACGATATAAGAAATGTTTTCAGGTGTTGATGTTCGGTTAAAGTAACTTTAACTAGAATACTCTCTTCTTAATAAAAAATTAGGCTACAGATTATATGAGCAATTTCCTTCCGTTTTCAAAACCGGCAATCGGTGACGAAGAGGTTAAGGCAGTAGAGAAAGTTCTACGTTCAGGCTGGATTACGACAGGGCCTCAGAACCATCAGTTGGAACAAGATTTTTGTGAACGTTATGGTTGTAAGCATGCAATAGCGCTAAGTTCAGCCACTGCGGGTATGCATGTTGTTTTAATGGCATTGGGTATCGGCCCAGGCGATGAGGTGATCACCCCGTCGCAGACATGGGTATCCACCATTAATATGATTGAGTTATTAGGCGCGACACCCGTTATGATTGATGTCGACCGTGATACATTAATGGTACAACCCGATGTGGTAGAAAAAGCGCTTACTGCGAAAACGAAAGCGATAATTCCTGTACATTACGCAGGTGCTCCTTGTGATCTTGACGCTTTGCGTACTATCGCGCAAAAAGCGGGAGTGGCGTTGATTGAAGATGCGGCTCATGCGGTGGGAACGCGCTATAAAGAAGAATGGATTGGTCAGCAGGGAACCGCTATTTTTTCTTTTCATGCAATTAAAAATGTGACGTGTGCGGAAGGTGGATTAGTCGTCACTGATGATGATGAATTAGCACAGCGCGTTCGTACCTTAAAATTCCATGGTCTCGGGGTTGACGCCTTTGATAGACAAATGCAAGGTCGAAAACCACAAGCAGAAGTGGTTGAACCTGGTTTAAAATATAATTTATCTGATATTCATGCAGCGATTGCTGTTGTTCAGTTGTCTCGTGTTGAAGAAATGAATCAACGTCGTGCACAATTGGTAGCGCGTTATCGTGCCGCACTGAAAGACTCCCCATTACAAATGCTTTCAGTTCCTGAATATTCACATTTGCATGCTAACCACTTATTTATGGTGCGTGTCGATAAAAGTGTATGCGGTATTGATCGTGATAGCTTTATGGAAAAACTAAAAGCGTATGATATCGGTACAGGTTTACATTTCCGTGCCGCACATACACAGAAATATTACCGTGAGAAATACCCAGAGCTCTCACTCGTAGAGTCAGAATGGAACACCGCGACCCTTTGTTCCCTGCCTCTCTTCCCTGATATGTCTGATGCAGATGTTGATCGGGTTGTTAAAGCGATAAATGAAATCCTTTTGGAGTCAAAATAGTGTCATTTGTAGATGAATTTGAAGAGATAAAAAAAGTCTCTGTTGTAATCCCTGTTTATAATGAAGAGCAAAGCCTACCTCAGTTACTTGAGCGTACAATTAAAGCGTGTAAACAACTTACGCAAGAGTATGAGTTGATTTTAGTGGATGATGGGAGTAGTGACCGTTCCGCTAAAATGTTGACTGAGGCAGCAGAAAATCCTGATAACCATGTTATCGCGATTATTTTGAATCGTAATTATGGGCAGCATTCTGCAATTATGGCTGGTTTCAATCAAGCGGATGGTGATTTGGTGATTACACTGGATGCTGATTTACAAAACCCTCCAGAAGAGATCCCTCGCTTAGTGCAAACGGCGGCACAAGGCTATGATGTTGTTGGCACGCGTCGTGCTAACCGTCAAGATTCTTGGTTCCGTAAAACGGCATCTAAAATGATTAATGCGATGATCACAAAAGCGACCGGTCGCTCTATGGGCGATTATGGTTGTATGTTGCGTGCTTATCGCCGTCATATTATTGATGCGATGTTACAATGCCATGAAAGAAGTACATTTATTCCAATTTTAGCCAACACGTTTGCTCGTAGAACCATTGAAATTGATGTAGCGCATGCTGAACGTGAGTTTGGCGATTCTAAATACAGCTTTATGAAGCTGATTAATTTAATGTATGACCTGTTGACGTGTTTAACAACAGCACCTTTGCGTTTGTTAAGTGTTGTTGGGAGTATTATTGCAGCAGGCGGTTTCTTGCTTGCAGTGTTGTTAATCGTATTACGTTTGCTCTTTGGTGCAACATGGGCCGCTGACGGCGTATTCACACTGTTTGCAATACTCTTTATGTTTATCGGTGCACAATTTGTTGCTATGGGCTTGCTTGGTGAATATATCGGCAGGATTTATAATGATGTGCGCGCGAGACCCCGTTATTTTATTCAAAAAGTCGTCGGTGCTAAGGCTAAGACTGACAAAAACCAGGAAGAAAACTAATGAAAGCTATTGTTTTTGCCTATCATGATATTGGCTGTGTAGGGCTGAAAGCGCTAAAAAAAGCAGGTTTCGATATTCAAGCAGTATTTACTCATACTGATGATCCTAACGAAAACCACTTTTTCTCTTCAGTAGCGCGTGTCAGCGCGGACATGGAACTTCCTGTTTACGCGCCAGAAAACGTAAACCATCCGCTATGGATTGAACGTATTCGCGAATTAAAACCTGATGTAATTTTCTCATTCTATTACCGCGATATGCTCAGTGAAGAATTGCTGGCATTGGCCCCTAAAGGTGCATTTAACCTGCATGGCTCTTTACTGCCTAAATACCGCGGTCGTGCGCCAATTAACTGGGCATTGCTGAACGGCGAGAAAGAAACAGGCGTGACGTTGCACAAAATGGTCACTAAAGCCGACGCTGGTGACATTGTTGCACAAGAAAAAGTCACAATCACCGATACTGATACTGCATTAACGTTACACGCAAAAGTTCGTGAAGCGGCTGAAGTACTGTTAGATAAAACACTGCCATTGATTGAAGCGGGTAGCTATAAAACAGTGGCGCAAGATGAGAGCCAAGCAAGCTATTTCGGTCGTCGTACCGCTCAAGATGGCTTGATCGACTGGAACCGTTCTGCAAAAGAAATTGATTGCTTAATTCGTGCTGTTACTGAGCCATACCCAGGCGCATTTACCTATTTAGGTGAGCGTAAAATGGTAATTTGGCGTGCACGTGTGCTCGATGATAATCAAGGTAAACGCGCGGGTACAGTATTATCAAGTGACCCTCTGCGTATTGCTTGTGGCGAAGGGGCTATTGAAGTTGTTAGTGGTCAGGGTGACTCCGGTTTATATATGCAAGGCAACCGTCTAGCAAATGAAATGGGTATCGTGACTGATGTTCGTGTAGGGCCAAAACCGACTGCACAAATTAAACGTCGTAAGCGTGTTCTGATCTTAGGTGTTAACGGTTTTATCGGTAACCATTTAACAGAGCGTTTATTGCAAGATGATAATTATGATATCTATGGTATGGATATCAGCTCATCGGCGATTGACCGCTTTATTGGTAACCCACGTTTCCACTTTATCGAAGGTGACGTCAGTATTCATACCGAATGGATCGAATACCACATTAAGAAATGTGACGTTATTCTGCCATTGGTGGCGATTGCAACACCAATCGAATATACCCGTAACCCACTGCGTGTCTTTGAATTAGATTTTGAAGAAAACCTGAAAATCGTGCGTTACTGCGTGAAATATAACAAACGTATTATCTTCCCATCGACTTCTGAAGTTTATGGTATGTGTGATGATAAAGAGTTTGATGAAGATGAGTCACGTTTGATTGTTGGTCCTATCAATAAACAGCGCTGGATCTACTCTGTGTCTAAACAGCTGTTAGACCGAGTAATTTGGGCATATGGCGCGAAAGAAGGCTTGAAATTTACGTTATTCCGTCCGTTTAACTGGATGGGGCCACGTTTGGATAGCCTGAACTCAGCACGTATTGGTAGCTCTCGTGCGATCACTCAGTTAATCTTGAATTTAGTTGAAGGTTCGCCAATTAAATTGGTTGATGGTGGTGAGCAAAAACGCTGTTTCACTGATATTAAAGATGGTATCGAAGCACTGTTCCGTATTATTGAAAACAAAGACGGCAAATGCGACGGTCAGATCATCAATATCGGTAACCCAACAAACGAAGCAAGCATTCGCCAATTAGCTGAAATGTTACTTGAAAGTTTCGAAAAACACCCTCTACGCGGCCATTTCCCTCCGTTTGCAGGTTTCCGTGAAATCGAAAGTAGCAGCTACTATGGTAAAGGTTATCAAGATGTTGAGCACCGTAAACCAAGCGTGGAAAATGCACGTCGTCTGCTTGATTGGGTTCCAACAATCGATATGAAAGATACTATTGAAGAGACACTGGATTTCTTCTTGCAAGGTGCGGTAGAAGAATTAGGTAAGAACTAATGAAAAAAGTTGGCTTGAGAATTGATGTGGATACCTATCGAGGCACATTAGAAGGTGTACCGCAACTACTCAACGTGCTGAAACAGCATGACATTCAGGCCAGCTTTTTCTTCAGTGTAGGACCCGATAACATGGGGCGCCATTTATGGCGCCTTTTGCGTCCTAAATTCCTGTGGAAAATGCTGAGGTCAAATGCCGCCTCCCTATATGGGCTAGATATTTTATTGGCGGGTACAGCGTGGCCAGGTAAAAAAATAGCCAAAGATTTAGGCTATTTGATGAAACAAACGCTAGATGCAGGTCATGAAGTAGGGTTGCATGCTTGGGATCACCAAGGTTGGCAAGCCAAAGTGGCTAAATGGAGCGAAGCCCAATTAACGGAGCAGGTTAAATTGGGGGTTGATGCTTTGCAGCAAGCCATCGGTCAGCCTGTTACGTGTTCGGCGGTTGCTGGCTGGCGAGGCGATGAACGTGTGCTTGAGGTTAAACAAAAGTTTGGTTTTAATTACAATAGCGATTGTCGCGGTAAGTATCCATTTAGACCCATTTTACGTGATGGTTCAATAGGCACGGTACAAATTCCTGTCACATTACCGACTTATGATGAAGTCGTTGGCACCGTTGTCAGTGATGAAAATTTTAATGATTTTATCCTTCAAGCGATAAAAGAGGATCAAGGTGTCCCCGTTTACACCATTCATACTGAAGTTGAAGGTATGTCTAAATCAGAACAATTTTCACAATTATTGGAACGAATTGCCCAAGAAGAAATCCAATTCTGTACATTGAGTGATTTGCTGCCAGAAGACATTAGCACTTTACCTAAAGGGAAAGTCGTGAGAGCGCCATTCCCAGGGCGTGAGGGTTGGCTTGGCTGCCAAGAAGAGGGATAGTATAAGCATGTTGAATAATCGAGCGAGCAAAGTAGGAGCCTCTCTGCTGGCTCTTTTTTTTATCTTAACTTATCTGCTACCGTTAAATAGCCGTTTACTCTGGCAACCTGACGAAACACGATATGCAGAAATCAGCCGTGAAATGTTACAACGCGGTGATTGGATCGTGCCATATATGCTGGATATACGCTATTTTGAAAAGCCAGTAGCAGGCTATTGGATCAACAATATTAGCCAAATGATTTTTGGCGATACTAACTTTGCAGTTCGTTTTGGTTCGGTATTTTGTATTTTGCTCAGTGCATTACTTGTTTACCGAATGGCAAAAATGATGTGGCGTAACAACCATGTCGCTTATGTCGCAAGTTTTATTTATGTGTCGATGTTCTTGGTATTTGCTGTCGGCACCTATAGTGTACTTGACCCTATGCTATCACTCTGGATAGCAGCCAGTATGTATTGTTGCCTATGGGCAATGAAGGCGCGTGGCATAAAAGAAAAACTTGCTGCATGGATATGTCTTGGTTTAGCGTGTGGGATGGCCTTTATGACTAAAGGGTTCCTTGCGCTTGCCATTCCTGTGATTGTAATGTTGCCTATCACAATCTACCAAAAGCGCTTTCTTGAGATGGTGAAGTATGGGCCATTGGCGATTATATCAGCGGTTATCATTAGTTTACCTTGGGCGCTAGCCATCGCTAAACAGGAGCCTGACTATTGGAATTACTTCTTCTGGATAGAGCACATTAAACGTTTTACCGCCGATGATGCGCAACACATTGCTCCTTTTTGGTATTACATTCCGATTATTTTATTAGGCAGTATACCTTGGGTTGGGTTATTACCTGGCTCTTTGCTGAAAGGTTGGAGAGAGCGCAAATCAAGTCCAGATATGTTTTTCTTGCTCTGTTGGTTTATTGTGCCTGTGATCTTCTTCAGCATTTCACGCGGCAAATTGCCAACATATATGCTGCCATTTATGGCTCCACTAGCACTGCTCATGGCTAAATATGGGGTGGATTGTGTACGCAGTGGGAAGATGAAAGCATTAAAGGCCAATGGCATGATCAACGTTGCGATTGGGGTGCTCGCCGTAATCGCTGTCATTGTTGTCAGTACGGTGATTAAGCGCCCGTTATACGAAGCCGACGAATGGTCAAAAATGGTGCTTGGTATCGTTGCTTTTTCGATTTGGGGTATCATCGGTTACCTATGTACCGTGTTAAATGCCAAATATTGGCTATGGGCCGCCTCTTGCTCGTTGGCGGTGAGCCTGTGTATCGGTAGTGCATTGCCAAATAACACGATAAATTCCAAACTGCCACAGAGCTTTATCCACCAAAACCATGACTTGTTGATGGATAGCAAATATCTTATGGCGAGTAATGTGGGCATTGCAGCCGGGTTAGCGTGGGAAACGAAAAACGCTAATATCTACCTGTATAATAGCAGCGGTGAGCTGACTTATGGTTTGGAATACCCGGATAGCCAACACCGTTTAGTGAAGCCTGATCAATTTGCGGCTTGGTTGGCAAAAGCTCGCCAAGAAGGCCAAGTGACAGTGGTTTTCTTACTTGGACGTAAAGAAGGATTACCGGATATTCCTAAGCCAGATGAGGTGATCAGTAATTCGCGAATTGCGATAGTGGTGTATCACAAACAATGATTGCTCAATTATTATTACTGCTTTTAGTTAGTGTACTCACTTGCCTTGGGCAAATAGCGCAAAAGCAAGCGGTGGTATGCTGGCAGGGTGATAAACATAATAAAACGGCATCAGCCATTCGTTGGCTGGTGCTGGCATTGCTAATGCTTGGGTTAGGCATGCTGTTTTGGCTTAAATTGCTCGAAAGCATGCCGCTTAGCATTGCGTATCCAATGCTTAGTATTAATTTTGTGTTGGTTACTTTGATTGGTCAGTTTGTCTACCATGAGCAGACAGGGCTTAATCATTGGTTAGGTGTGGCGGCAATTATGTTTGGTATTTTCTTGATGAGTATAAGCGGATGAACAAAGGCTATTTTTGGGTAATAGGAAGTGCGCTATTAGTCACCATTGCACAATTAAGCTTAAAAGCAGGTGTAGTGGGGTTGCCTTCGTTTACATTAGGATGGCATTGGTTACAATCTGAATGGCTACTCGCAAATCTGGCAAATCTTAGCATAGTGTTCGTGGGGTTAGTCTGCTATGCCTTATCAATGCTATGTTGGTTGTTTGCACTAAAATCCATCCCGCTTAATAAAGCCTATCCGCTGATTAGTTTAAGCTATGTATTTGTTTATCTATTGGCGGTTATTTTACCTTGGTATCATGAACCCGCGACTTGGCTAAAAGCAGGGGGCGTTGCATTTATTATCCTTGGTGTTTGGTTAATTAGCCGTCCAACAAAAGGACAATCTCAAAAGTAGAATAATTTGGTTGCGTGATAATTTATTTTTCATATTTGAGCAACTATGATAATAAATTAAGCGTGTCGATTGTTTATTTAAGGGTGCAACATGATAATAAAATGGCAACACCTACCATTATTGCTTTCATTAGTGTTGATTGGCTGCTCTTCCACGTCGGTAAAAAGAACGCCACCACCGCCACTAAAAACGCAATTATCTGACCCTATAATGACCATTGCACAACTTAAAGAACAGTTAGAGCAATGGTATGGTACGCCATATAATTATGGTGGGATGAGTCAAAGCGGTATTGATTGCTCTGGGTTTGTTTACCGTACATTTAGCGACCGTTTTGCTATCCAATTGCCGCGTACAACGATAGATCAAACACGATTGGGAACGCGTATTGATAAATCCGACCTGATGCCAGGTGATCTCGTCTTCTTTAAAACGGGGTCCGGTGAAAATGGTTTACATGTCGGAATTTATGATACAGATAATACCTTTATTCATGCATCGACCAGTAAGGGTGTGATCCGTTCGTCAATGGATAATGTGTATTGGCGAAAAGTGTTTTGGCAAGCGCGGCGTATCTGATTTCCCGTGTGATCCCCTCATTTTTGTCTTCAATTATGCTATCTTAGTTGCAACTTTTGTTTCTAGGATAGCTTAATGTCTCGCTTACGTTTACTGATTTCAGAATCTTTCGACCCTTGGTTTAATCTTGCGGTTGAAGAGACGATTTTTCGTCAAATGCCCGCCGATCAACGTGTTATGTTTTTATGGCGTAACGCTGACACGGTCGTTATTGGGCGAGCACAGAACCCATGGAAAGAGTGTAATACGCGTCGTATGGAAGAGGATAATGTACGCTTAGCTCGCCGTAGTAGCGGGGGCGGTGCCGTTTTTCAAGATCTCGGCAATACGTGTTTTACCTTCATGGCGGGCAAACCAGAATATGATAAAAGTATTTCGACAAAAATTATTGTGGATGGCTTAGCAAGGGTGGGGATCAATGCTGAGGTTTCTGGTCGCAATGATTTGGTATTAAACACCGATGATGGGCCAAGGAAAATATCAGGATCTGCTTACCGAGAAACCCGTGACAGAGGATTCCATCATGGTACTTTACTTATCAATTCTGATTTAAATCGGCTTGCAGATTATCTTAACCCTGACCCTAAAAAATTACAGGCTAAAGGGATCACTTCAGTTCGCTCAAGAGTCACGAATTTATGTGAACTGGTATCAGATATCAGTCATGAAAAAGTGTGCGAGGGTATCGTAAAAAGCTTTTTCGATTATTATGGTGAAACCGTTGAGGCTGAATTTATCTCACCTGAGAAATTACCGGACTTACCGCATTTTCGTGAAACTTTTGCGAAGCAAAGTAGTTGGGAATGGAATTTCGGTCAAGCACCTGCTTTTACCCATTATAGTGATACACGTTTCCCATGGGGAGGTATCGAATTTCATTTTGATATCGAAAAAGGGGTTATTAAACGTTGCCAATTTTTTACGGACAGTCTTGACCCATCCCCATTAGAATGGTTAAGCCAGAAACTTACCGATCAAGTTTACCAAACAGAAACCATTCGTAAATTAATATTAGAAATGCATCAAATATGGCCTGAATTAACCGAACAGTTATCTGATCTTGAAAGCTGGCTAGTGCATGAGTTAAGCTAAATACGCTTTGTTTCTATGCTGCTTAAATGTTACCTAACCCGAAATAAAAATAGGTAAGGGGTAGGTAACATTAAGCGTTATTTACCATGAATATTAATAGCGTCATCCGGTTTGTCTTCTATTTTTTCACTCAAACCAAAATCTTCTATATAATTTTCTGAATTAAATAAATGATAATTTTCATTTAGAAGTGGATTAGAAACGCCTAACCAATTAGCAATACCATCAATAAACATCATCCCAGATTTGTTAGCAACAATATATTGAGTTGATTGGTGATCGGAAGAGAGCTGGATTAATGGAACACGGTACGCATATTTTGTTTTTCCGTGTAGGAGCTTTATTTGGTCTCCCTCTTCTTGATGGGAAAGACCATGATCAGCAAAGTAAATCATTGAGAATTTACGTTCTTTTTGTTGGTATTGCGTCTCTAACAATGAATAAATTGACTCAAGGATCTCATCTGTTTTATTAATGCTTGCAACATAGCAGGAGATATTATGATATTGCCTATCTTGGGTAATAAAATGATTTTCATAATCCTGAATTCTACCGCATGGGTTCGGGTGTGAACCATAAAGATGTATAATAAATAATCTTTTCTGTTTCTTTTGGATAGGGGCATTTAATTCTTTTTGAAAGATAGGAATAAGGGAAAAATCACTTTCATCATTAGAATTGAAGGCACCGAGTTTATTGAATTTTTTCACATCAGCATGCTTTGCTATAAAGGTAATTGGAGTGTCGTGTTTACCGATATAACCTTGATTCGATATCCAGTATGTTTTGAAACCGGCTGATTTGGCGAGTCCAACTAGATTTAAGCCATAATTAGGTTCTAATTTTTCTTTATCTGACTGTGTTAACATTAATCTTAATGAGCCAATAGTGTTATTTCCAGCACTGTTTAACCCATCAATAATGGTACTGTTCACACGGCTTAAGAAGGGGGTGTTATTTATAGGGTATCCATAGACACCCATATAATCACGGCGAACACTCTCTCCGATCACTAATACATAGTCATCATAACGGCTGTTGTTATTTAACGTTGATTTTCCCCATTCGCTGGGTTTGGTAAAATCATGTAGTGCGCTAACTTCACCCTTAACCTTAGATACGGATTCATAAATATTGTAGAAATAATCAAATGGCGATTGATTAATCAAGGCAATTATCACCAGAATGATCATCAGTGTTTTGTTTCGATAATAATTAATATTTAATTTTGTACATAATTTTTGGAAGGCGAATATTCCAACAATAATGAGGACGGCATAAAGATAATGAGTAAATGGAATTTGTGTGAAAAACTCAATGCCTTCAATAGCATCAGTTGCAATAACCGAAGCAAAATATTGGTAGGTTGGTTTATCAAAGGTCAGTCCAATAGGCGTATAAATAGCATACAATATTGCTATTGGTACACCTATCCAATAATAAGCTTTTTTTGAAGCGTAAAGGATAATATAAAGAGCACAGACGAGCGTAATGTCTCTCGGAGTTGGATGAGCATACCCAGAACCTTTCAACATTAATTTTGATGAAACGATAAGAATGATGAGTGGTATAATGTATAAAAAATAGTGTTTTATTTTTAAAATTTTATTTTGCATTCTATTTTTATACCATGCAAATAATCTGGAATGTCCCACAAAAACAGCCTTTATAACAATAAAAAAATAATATTAATAATAATTTAACTATAACACTCATAAATGAGTTGCCGCAGATTATGTTTTTTTTCACTGAATGTCAAAAAAATACACATTGGACGTGTGTGCTTTAAAGGCATGACATCACTCTATTATCCGTTCTGAAATGATTTTTTAAGAGAAGATAGCTTTCTTTTGTTGCTATATAAGGCGGTATTGAGGATAAACTTGTTAGCGATATGGGCAAATTTCAAAAAAAGAGCCGGTATTTACCGGCTCGGACATAGACTTCAATGTTTAGGGAATGAAAAAATAATTAAGGGGACTATTAATACTCAACTATACAACTGAAATTTATTTAGTTGTTGCAGTTGCAAGACATAAATGTTTTACATTCAGGCAACTGACCACTTTGACGAAATTTTGCTGGGGTAATGTCAAAGTGTTTTTTAAAGATACGTGTAAAAGTGGCTTGTGAGCTAAAACCATATTGCAGAGCGATATCTAAAATTGGCAGGTTACCATTGCGTAATGATTTAGCAGCTTCTAATAAACGGCGTTTACGAACGTATTCGCCAAGCGTGCAACCTTTCATTTCTTTGAAAACACGCTGTAAATGCCACTTTGAATAACCACTTTTATCGGCAAGTGTGTCGATTTTGATGCCTTCATTGCGCTGTAACTGACTTTCCAGCCATTTAACAATATCGTTGACTACACTCTCAGACATATTTACCTCCCACTTCTATGGGTTATTGTTCATTAATAACTAATAATAACTAAAGAAATTACTGTCTATTCTTCCCATTTTTCCGATATATCGATAGGCATAACGTGCTTTTTTTTAATGAGAATAGTTATTGATACGATAGATTTTATTAATAATTCAAATTTATACATACAAGAGTGTATGTTATTTGTCTATTAAAATCAAATAGCTGAGTGTAAATGGTAGGGGTTGATATATCAAAAAAGCAGTCGGATATATCAAGTTCAATTTTTTTGTTGGATGTATTCGAAATTATTAACCAAGTAAAATATTGAAAAATTAATTTAACTTAAGTTGTGACAGGTGTGCTGATTTTTACCATCAATACTTAGGAAATACCGAGGTAATAGTGACGGGGGTTAATGCTCAATAATCTGTGATTTTTGATGCTAATGGTTGACTGTTTAACTTTAGTTGAACTATCAAATAAGTCAATTTACTTAACGTATCTTTAACAATTTAAAAAAATCACTTGACTCAACATGGTATAAGCAAGAAATACATGGCGTGGCATTCATGTCCTGTTTTGGCAAAGAGGTTAGCTGGAGATGAAATTATGCAAAGGGAAGACTATTAGGTTTCTTGAGAAGACCCAAGAAACCTAATAGGTGACTAACGACGCAAGTAGATGTGTGGGGTGGCTGTTTCAGGATGTGAGATCACATCTAAATCTGCTTTATACCAACGAGTTAGATTTTCTGTCGTCAGAACTTCTTCAGGCGTACCTGCCGCCGCAAGTTGGCCTTGGTGAATTAAGTACACGCGATCAGCATACAGGGAGGTAAGGTTAAGATCGTGTAAGACGCAACACACGCCAAAAGGCCGCTCACGTGTTAATTGGTGTAATAACCGTAGGCTATGTTGTTGATGGTAAAGATCAAGAGCTGAAGTTGGTTCATCAAGAAAAAGACAAGCAGGGCTATGGTTGGGTTGCCAGACTTGAGCAAGTACTCGTGCTAACTGAACGCGTTGTTGTTCACCACCAGAAAGCTGACGGAAATCGCGTTGGCGTAATTCCAAACAATCTGTTTGTGCTAACGCCGCTTCAATGGCTTGTTGCTTATGCTCAGCGCCATACGGGCTACGCCCCATCGCCACGACATCTTCAACAGTAAAGGCAAATGATAAGCTACTTTGTTGCTTCATCACCGCACGTTTTTTCGCCAATGCATTATGTTGCCATTTGCGTAAATCTAAACCTTCTAACAGACACTCCCCGTGAGTGGGAGAGTGAAAACCAGTCAGTAGTTTTAATAAACTGGATTTTCCTGCACCGTTTGGACCAATAATGACGACCATTTCATGTTGCTGTATGGATAAACTGATATCTTTTATTAATACCTTATCGGCAACGTGAAAACTGAGGTTACGTGCTTCAAGTAGAGTTTGTGTATTCATGATGTTTAAACTCTCCCTGCTGGTTGACGTAAAATTAGCCATAAAAAGTAAGGCCCGCCAATGAGCCCTGTTAGTAATCCAACAGGAATTTCAGCAGGAGAAACCGCAGTTCGAGCAATGGTATCGGCAATTAAAAGTAAGGTCGCTCCAACAATCGCAGAGCCAGGTATTAGCCAGCGGTGATCAGGGCCTAGCGTCATACGGATTAAATGGGGCACCACGAGGCCGACGAAACCAATCACGCCACTCATTGCAACAGCACAACCTACCAGTAAGGCGCTAAGGAATAGTAAAATAAATTTTGTTCGCTCCACATTTAACCCGAGATAGTGAGCGTCTTCATCACCTAGTTGCAGTAGATTAAGTCTATTACCTTGCCAAAGGCAGACAAAGCAGGTCGGTAAGATAACACTGGCGGCAATCGTTAAGGAAGTCCAGTCGACATTCGCAAGTGTTCCCATCATCCATAAGCTAAAAGTACGCAGCTGTTGGTCATCGCTGATATAGCTTAGTACGCCGATGAATGACATACACAAGGCATTGATCGCAATCCCAGCGAGAAGTAAGCGTGCTAAATTCCCATTTGAGTAGCGATTTAAGCTAAAAATAATAATTGAAACAATAAGGCTGCCGACGAAAGCGGCGCCAATATGCCCATAGTTAAGTAGGGCGGTAGGTAATGAAAAAGAGAATACAATAAATGCAGCGACACATAAGGCCGCGCCACTGCTGATCCCTAATAAGCTGGGATCAGCAAGCGGGTTACGAAATAACCCCTGCATGATGGCACCTGAAACAGCAAGAGCAAGACCGACTAAAATCGCTAACAAAATACGTGGTAGCCGGATATTGAGCCAGATCTGCCAAAGAGGGTCTGTGGCAGGCGTCTGCCACAGAGTTTTAAACGATACATTCATTGCGCCAGCGTTGGAGGCAAGTAAGGCTATCGCCATCAAAACGAACAATAACGCAATGATAGCGAACAGAGGGTATTTAATTCGACTCATTGAAACTTCTCTAATGCCTCGCGTATCTGTTGCATGACTTTAGGGGTACCAAGGCTAAATCCAAGCATTCCCATATCATCAACAACGATTAGTGCCTTATTTTTTGCGGCAGGTGTCATTGCCAGGCCTGGCAATTTCCAGACTTTATCTTCACCACCTAATGATTTGATGCCTTCATGGGTGACGATAATCAAATCAGGTTGACTTGCAATCACACCTTCTTGTGATAATGGGCGGTAACTATTAAACCCGTTCATGGCGTTTTTAGCTCCCGCCGCTTTGATAAGACTATCCGCAGCGGTTTGCTGCCCCGCAGCAAGCGGCATTACGCCACCATGACTCATGATAAACAGAATTTTTTTATCTATGGGTGAGGTATTTACTTTGGCAATCTGTTGATTAAATTGCTCAACTAACCGTTTACCTTGTTCTGTTTTACCGACAGCATTAGCCACCGTTGTAATTTTTTCTGGAATGGCTTCTAATGCAGGCTTACCAGTCACCTTGATGACTTTTACACCACTTTTTTCTATCTGGGAAAGTGCCATTGAGGGTTTTGCTAGTTCACTGGCAAGCACAAGCGTTGGGCGCATAGAAAGCACACCTTCAGCGTTGAGCATTCGCATATAACCGACATCGGGTAGCTTAACAGCTTGAGCAGGATGAAGGCTGGTGCTATCTCGAGCAACCACTTGAGCGCCTGCATCAAGTTCAAAAACAATCTCCGTAACATCACCACCTAACGTGATGATCCGTTCGGCTGATTGAGCGGAAAAGCTCATGATTAATGTCACTGCAATTAGAAGCCATTGTTTCATTTTTATTTACCTAACGATTAAATGTGCGGTAGCGCCATAACCTGATTACGCCATTGTTCTTGCTCTGGAGTACCTTCAGTACGTTGCCCGTACATTTGTACGATTTGATTACCGTCTTTATCGAAGACTTCAAGGCTTGTTACGAAACCATCTTGAGTAGGTTTACGTGTTACCCAACACTCTGAAACGCCGTTTTCAATCATATGCAACGTAAAGTCTGGATTAAAAATGTTGAGCCATTTAATGTCCGAACCTTCTGCTTGATATGGCATAAGGCGTTTTAATTGACCAGTAAAAATCTGCACGCAGCCACGATTACCGACAAAAATCATGATTTCATTTTGGTCATTAAACGCGGTATTGACTAATTGATTGAATGAATCAACAGGAACTTGCCATGCTAAATCATCACTAACGGCACGGAAGACTTGTTGGCGACTAAGATTATTTTTTTTCAATAAAATAAAGAACTGGTGGACATCGGTCATGTTGCGCCACTCTTGTTCTAGCTGCTGTTTCAATTCATCACTGATTGGCTGCTCAGAGAATGGCACAGCGGCTTCAATAGCAAGAGGTGGATTGTCTGACGTTGCATATTGTGCAATGAGAGAGTTCCATGCCGCCATATCAGTCTCATCTGTAGTATAGACTTTATGCAGCGCATCGCCTTGTTTATCGAAAAATTGAATACTATGGCGTTCACCATTTTTTGAATCTTCAGTCAGCGTGAAAATGGCATCCCAATGAGAGAAGAACATGCGTAAGTCTAAGGCGCGTGGATTTAAAATTAACCCTGCATGGTCGCTAAATTTTGCATTGTCATAGCGACCAACTTGCTCATGAACGACATACTCATTGCGGGTGATGGCCTTAACTTTACCGACAGATGCTAGCGCTTTCAGTAGTGTTGGGGCATCAACATTCAGTCTTTGTGCTTTGTCATGACCTACACGACAATGCAATAGTTCACCTTCTGAAACATTAAGGTAGGCAGCCAGATCACGAGCGTATTTTGCTTTGTTTTCTGCTTTTGCTTGTTGGTAACGCCCGAAAAGTGTTGAACTCACAGTGTATCTCCTTAATTAACTATAAATTACCATTGGAAGCTGACGAGCAGCTTGGCATTACGCCCATCCTGAGGGACGCCTTGTGACGAGTAGTATTCTTTATCGAAGGCATTGCCTAAAACGACACTGGTTCCTAGGCCTTTTAATTGGCCTTCACCTTGGTAGCTAACGTAAAAATCATGAACAGCGTAGCCTGCTTGGCGCGGTGCTTTGGATGCATCGTTGAAATCGGTATGACGAGTAAATTCACCTAACCAACCCACAGAAAAACCACTGTCTGAAATTGGTACGTTAAGGTTGCTGGTTAGCGAGTCAGGTTTAATGGAGGTAATTGATTTACCATTTGATTCATCTTTACCTTCGGTGTGGTTATAAGCTAAATTCCAATCCAAATAGTCGTTTTTATAGTCCATTGAAGCATCCCAACCCCAAATTTTAGCTCGTTTTGTATTGATGGAGGTTGTGTAGTTATTCTGAGGATTTCTAAAGTCAACGTTCACATAGGTATTGATATAGTCTTTTGCTTTAGTGTCAAAATAACTTGCTTTAAATTGTAGATTGTCACGTTCAGTGAATAGATCATCAAACCGTAGCCCAACCCCATATTCAGCAGTACGTGTAGACTCTGGTTTGAGATTCGGATTTGGTCGCCATTTATTTACTATTGGGCCCATTTGGAAATGAATTTCATCGTTATACATTTCCATCATAGAAGGTGCTCGGAAAGCTTCTGAATAAGAGGCAAATAGCATTGACCAGTCTGTTGGTGTAATGCTAACGGCGCCTTTAGAAGACCATTTGCCTTCTTTCACGTCCTCATTATCTTTAGCGGTTGCTTTATAATGGTCATAGCGAGTGCCAACAATAAACGATACAGGTAAATCTTTTAAGGCGATTTCATCTTGCAAGAAACCTGAAGCAAAGGTGATATCAGCATCAGGGAATTGCGTTGTTGAAGCGTAAGGTGTTTGATTTTGTTTGTATGTTTCGCCGCCATAAGTAAAGTTATGGGCTGCGATAGGTAAATCATACAAGTGTGTTTTATTATCAACTTTCAGACCATAAGTTTTTTGGGTACGGCCTTCATAGTGAGTATTTTTACCTTTAGCGGTAATATTAACGTCAGAATAGTAAGTGGTTGCTTTAAGATTTAACCAATCGTTTGATTCTGGGTTTAACTGGTAAGTCGCTTGGGCATCACGTTGACGTGTAGTGCGGTTAACCTTTAGATTATCCTTAGTAATATCGATTTGTTGTGGGTCTTTGGGTTCATAAGCATTGTTATTGTAATAGCGCAGTTGCCCTGATAGCTTTTGCTTATCATCAAACTGCCATGTCCCTTTGGCGAGTAGGTTTGAGATGGTTTCTTTGTTTTCCATATCATCGCCATTGCTTAAGCGAACATCTCCGACTTGTTTGGTAACAAAACTAAACAAACCATCAAATTGCTCAGTACGCCCAAAAGATGTACCGCCAAAACCAAAGCTATGATCCCCTGTAGCAGCTTGGCTAAAGACACGAAAGCCACTGTTTTGACCCTCACGTAATAGATCTTTAGCATCTACGGTTTCCCAAGCGATCACACCTCCCATCGCGCCGCTACCATACAGTAGAGCTGAAGGGCCACGAACAATTTCGACTTGTTTTATCAGTGCAGGATCAATAAATGTGCCGTTAACGTGACCAGTATCAGTACCTTGGCGTACATTATCGACGAGGGTTAAAATACCGCGACGGTCAAAACCACGCATGTAGATATCTTGACCATTAGTGCGACTAGTACCAGTAACACCGATCCCCGGAATTTTACGCAAGATATCGTTGACCGTACTTGCCGTTTTTGTTTCAGGTGAGTCATTTTTGATCACAGTGACCATCATTGGGGCATCGAAGCTATCTCTTTCAGTACCTGTTGCATAGACGGTCATCACATCATTGCGATTTGATGGTGTTGTTTCTGCATGAGCGCTTGCCATAACGGAAAGTATTGCGCTTGTCAGAACGGATAAACGTAAAACATGAGACATATTGTTATACTCCATAAAGTGTTACCGGTTTGCTCCCTAAGTTTCGATTTTGCCTAAATCTGTATGCAGGGAAACAAACCGGCGAGTATTATTTATTTTATAATTATTAAATGGTTACCATTGATAACTCACATTGAAATAGAAATTACGGCCTTCTTGGGGAACCCCCATCGAAGAGACATATTGACGATCAAAGGCGTTTTTCATCGTTAATGTCGTATTCAACCCTTTTATAAATTGGTCAGCTTGATAGTTCACATAAAAGTCATGAAGGCTATAGCCTGCATACTGGATGACTTCTTTATGGTAACGATCGAGTCCATGCTGAGATTTATGTTGTTTTAATTGGTACTTAGCATTGCCTTGGAACTGTGTTTTAGCCGCAAATTCACCTACCCAGCCAAGACTAAGGCCAGTAGTTGCAATGGGGGCATTGAAGCGAATGAGTAGCGTTTCAGGGCGAATGGAAGAGAGAGAATAGCCTGTGCCGTCCTCTTTACCTGTTGTTTTGTTATGACTGATATTTAAATCAAACCAGTGGGTTTTGTAGCGAATAAAGCTATCAATACCTCGAATGGTGGCGGAAGGAACATTGCTAAAATAAATTTCATTAGGGAACCATTGATATTGCCCTTTCATGAAATGGTATTTTTTGGTGTAACGACCTTCAACGGCAATATGGTTTTTCGCTTTGGTATCAAAATACGTTGACCCAAATTGCAGTTCATCGCCATTTGATAACAGATCATCAAAACTTGCTTTTAAACCAACTTCTACTGTTTTATTTGTCTCAGGTTGTAAGTCAGGCGTAGGTCTAAAATCGGAAGTTAGCCAGCCGCCCATCACCGAAAAGTGATTAGAATTGTTATACAGCTCTGCCATACGAGGCGTCCGATAACCTTCGGAGTAAGAGGAGTATAGGTTTAACCAATGTGCCGGCGTGATACTGACCGCAAAACGTGACGACCAATTCGTGTCTCTATTTTTTGCAAACCCTTGACGTGAAGCTTCATAGCTTGTGAAACGGGTTCCTGCTGAGAGTGTAATAGGCAGGTGGTGTAACGTCATATCATTGTTAACCCAGCCCGAAATATTAGCTAGTCGAGCAGGGGGGTAGCTGATCGCGTGTTTATTGGGTTTTTGCTGTTGTTGATAATACTCGATACCACTTTCTATTTGGTTATTCACCCAGCCCTCAATAGGAACAATAAAGTGATTAGTCAATTTGGTACCATAGGTATATTGCGTACGCTTTTCGCGTTGATATTGATTATCAGCCTTAGCTTTTTCTCTATCTAACTGACTCAAAGAGAGGTCGGTATAGTACAGATCCCAATTTGCTTGCCAGTTAGGGAAACGGTTTGAGGTAATATATTGACTAATTGAAACATCCCGCTGGTGGCTATCGCGCTCGTGGGGCGTGTTTTTAAAACGCGTATCAGCGGAGTTGTTTACTGTAGGTTGTTTGAGACCTAACCCATCATTACGATAATCACGTAGCTGTAAGGCTAAATGATAATTAGGGTATGCATACCAAGTGGTTTTTAATAACCAATTATGCACTTTCTCATGATTATCTTGAGTTGGAAAATCCGCAGATGCGAGTGAATATTTTTTACGTTGGCTATAACTTAATAGCATATCCAGAGGGCCAGTATGTCCATATACCGATGCCCCGGCAAGGTAGCTGTGGTCATTGCGGTTGACCCCACTGAAAACGCGGCCTCCTAATGCCTGCCCTTGCTTTAATAAATCCTTTGCATTCACGGTTTTCATCGCTACGACACCCGCTAGCGCGCCACTTCCATGAGCAACGGATGAAGCACCTTTATGGACAAAGACTTTTTTTACCAGTGACGGGTCAATAAATGTCGCATTGTATAACCCAGAATTAAAATCTTGAGTGACGTTATCCACCGTGATTTTTACACCACGAGAATCATAGCCACGTAGATGAACCTCTTGACCGTAGGTTCCACCAGTACCAGAAACAAAAATACCGGGTTGGCCTTTTAATAAATCTAAGGCAGAGCTTGCTGATTGATATTCAGGGGCTTGAGCATCAATGACATCGACTTGCTCGGCCACCGCAATATTTTCGTGATGAAAAGGGTGGGTCGTAACATGAACAGTATCACCTATCGTCTTTTTTGCTGTTGCAACCGCGCTAAATCCTGAAATAGCGAGTGTTGTCGCAAGTGCGGAAACGGTTATTTTTGATCCATTTAACGATATGGTGGGTGTAACAGACATCAGTTTAAACTCCATAGGAAATGCTTTCCTTATGTGGTGAATATCGCTGGCTGCCTTGATACAAGATCTGGGTGGCTTGCTGTGAATAAATTTTGAATAAAAACTATTTGGTTAAAATCAGTTTACCAGCACGAGTCTGCCTTAACTGGTATATCTCGCCGCGATGTTGGATCGCTAATTTACCTTCAGAGCCTAATAATTGATGACTATCTATAACGTCAACTTTTACGGGCGGAAGGGTTGAGTTGGCGATATTTTCAATAGGTGGTTTAGTGATGTTATCAGTCATATTTGGCCCAATTGATAATAAAACTAAGAGTGAGAATCATTATATTTAAGTTGCTAAGTAACATCAAGGGGTTTTTACATTTAGATGACAAAATCACTACAATGCATGAGTTGCTTATCGATTTAGGTCAATATTTGGTGAATATTTATGCGGAAAGGAACTCGACTCTTTCCTATCAAAGAGAGTGAAAGAGTCGGTGGGGGAATAAAATGTCAGCTTATTTAAAGCGGCTTTCTACTGCTTGGACCAAGATATCAATGAGTTGCTCGGTATCATCCCAGCCTAAACAAGGGTCTGTGATGGATTGCCCGTAAGTTAGAGGTTGACCTGTAATAATTTTTTGAGTGCCTTCAAGTAAGAAGCTTTCAGCCATTACACCACTAATTGCGGTCGAACCGCCTTTGATTTGCTCGGCAATATCGCGGGCGACTTCAAGTTGGCGACGGTGGATTTTTTGGCAGTTACCATGGCTAAAATCAACGACTAAATGTTCAGCTAATTCAAATTCACGTAGCTTATCACAAGCCGCTGCAATATCTCCGGCAGAGTAGTTAGGCTGTTTTCCACCACGCATAATAATATGGCCATGTGGGTTACCACTGGTTTGGTAGATGGTCATTTGGCCACTTTTATCGGGCGATAAAAACATATGTTGAGCGCTGGCTGCGCGGATGGCATCGATAGCAATACGGATATTGCCATCAGTACCATTTTTAAAACCAACAGGGCAAGAGAGTGCCGATGCCATTTCTCGATGGATTTGGCTTTCTGTTGTTCTTGCGCCAATCGCTCCCCAACTGATCAAATCAGCAATATATTGCCCTGTGACCATATCGAGAAATTCTGTTGCGGTAGGTAGCCCAAGCTGATTGACATCAATAAGTAATTTGCGGGCGAGCCGTATCCCCGTATTGACTTGGCAAGAGTTATCTAAATTAGGATCGGAGATCAGGCCTTTCCAACCTACAACGGTACGGGGTTTTTCAAAGTAGGTACGCATAACAATTTCAAGACGGTCTTGATAGCGTTCACGTAAGACATTCAGCCGATTAGCATATTCCAGAGCCGCATCAATATCATGAATAGAGCATGGGCCAACAATAACCAATAAACGGGGATCTTCCCCCGATAAAATTTTCTCTATCCGTTTACGTGACGCTGTCACGTTTTCAGCCACTTTCTCAGAAATAGGAAATTCGTCAGCGAGTGTCTGTGGGGTAATTAAGCTATCCACACGCTGAGTACGTAGTTCATCAGTTTTTTGCATTCTTTCTTCTCAAAAGCTTTAATAGGCAGAGCCGTATCAGTGATTAGGATCACAATAAACGAAAATGGCTCGAATTCAACCTACAACGTGAGATTGAATGAAAGATTTTTTAAAAAATACATTTCGACTAAAAGATACGCCGTTTTAGCCCCATCGTGTCAATGACTTTGGCAGAAATTTCCTCTACTGAGTAATTGGTTGTATTGAGATAGTTGATCTTGTTTTGTCTAAATAGTGCCTCGACCTCAGCAATTTCAATGCGGCATTGACGTAATGATGCATAGCGGCTGTTTTCACGTCGCTCTTCACGAATAGCGGCTAGTCTTTCCGGGCTTATCGTCAAACCAAATAATTTATGCGTATAAGGGCGTAGTGCAGCGGGTAACTGCAAGTTATCCATATCGTCTGCCGTAAATGGATAGTTAGCGGCTTGAATACCAAATTGCATGGCTAAATAGAGGCTGGTAGGGGTTTTGCCACAACGGGAGACGCCTAACAAAATCACTTGTGCTTGGTCTAGGTTGCGCAAGGAAATACCGTCATCATGGGCTAATGTGTATTCGATAGCAGCAATGCGAGCATCATATTGATTGATATTCTGTAGCGATAAGCCATGGGTACGGTTGAGTTTAGGCTCAGGCTCTAACCCCACTTCTTGCTGAATAGGGGCAACCAAGGTTTGCACAATATCCTGACAAAAACCGGCGCTGTCGGTAATAATTTTTTTTACGGAGGGGGAAATGATGGAATAGAACACCAGTGGACGGTTTTGAGTCTCTTGATAAATCGTATCAATTTTCTGTTTTATTTCCTGCGCACGTGCTTCTGTGGTGACAAAAGGTAGCGTATAGGAATTGAAAACTAAGGGAAATTGCGACAAAACAGCATGTCCTAGCGTTTCTGCGGTTATTGCGGTTCCATCTGAAATAAAAAAAACAGTTCGTTCTGTGAGGTTTGTTTTATGATTAGTTGCGGTTATTTCGCTCATATATAGTGTCTTTTGTTGTATTTTTCGTTGGTTTTAGAGAGATATTATATTTGATTAAAGTTTAAAAAATAGTTTATAGGGGAAAGTATAGCCAATATTTGAACAATTTTTAGAACAAAAATTTTTTCTTGCTAGTTGGAACGATTCACCAGTCTATATTCAGATATTGTCTGTGCTAGTCTATTTCGTGAGGCGAATTATCGCCAATGAGATTTTTTACGATTTGTACCTTGTCACTAAATTGCTAGATAAAGATAAAGGATCGCTTTCAATGTCCACAAATGGCCTCACTCCGTGTAATGTACTTTGGTATAACCAATTAGGGATGAATGATGTTGACCGTGTTGGCGGCAAAAATGCCTCGCTCGGTGAAATGATTACCAACCTGTCCGATCTTGGTGTATCCGTACCTAACGGATTTGCGACAACCGCACAGGCGTTTAATGATTTTCTTGAGCAGAGCGGCGTGAATCAGCGCATTTATCAGCTGCTAGATGAAACGGATATTGATGATGTTAATCAACTCGCTGCGGCGGGGGAAAAGATCCGTCAATGGGTTATCGACACCCCTTTTACACCACAGTTAGAAAGTGATATTCGTGCGGCATACCAAACACTGTCTGAAGGTGAAAAAGATGCCTCGTTTGCTGTACGTTCATCTGCAACAGCAGAGGACATGCCTGATGCTTCATTCGCAGGGCAGCAAGAGACTTTCTTGAACGTTCAAGGCATCGATGCTGTATTGGTTGCTATTAAACACGTATTCGCTTCCTTATTTAATGACCGCGCGATTTCATATCGTGTCCACCAAGGCTATGACCACCGTGGAGTGGCACTCTCCGCGGGTGTTCAAAGAATGGTGCGCTCAGATTTAGCATCTTCTGGCGTGATGTTCACCATTGATACTGAATCAGGGTTCGACCAAGTCGTCTTCATCACCTCAGCTTATGGCTTAGGCGAGATGGTTGTGCAAGGGGCAGTAAACCCAGATGAGTTTTATGTGCATAAACCCACCTTGCTGAATAATCGTCCAGCTATTGTGCGTCGTACTCTTGGCTCGAAAAAATTACAAATGGTTTATGCGAACAGTCAAGAGCACGGTAAGCAAGTACAGATTGAAGATGTGCCAGAAGCACTACGCAATCGTTTCTCTTTGACTGATCACGAAGTTGAAGAGCTGGCGCGCCAAGCATTACAGATTGAAAAACATTATGGTCGCCCAATGGATATCGAATGGGCTAAAGATGGGCATAATGGGCGTCTGTACATTGTTCAGGCTCGCCCAGAAACCGTTCGCTCGAATCAACAAGTGATGGAACGTTACCAATTAAAACAACAAGGGAATGTGTTGGTTGAAGGGCGTGCTATCGGGCATCGTATCGGTTCAGGCCATGTTAAAGTGATCCATAACTTAAATGAGATGGATAGGATCCAAGCTGGCGACGTACTCGTTACTGATATGACAGACCCAGATTGGGAGCCTATCATGAAAAAAGCGGCTGCGATTGTGACCAATCGTGGCGGTCGTACCTGCCATGCGGCGATTATTGCCCGCGAATTGGGTATCCCCGCTGTGGTCGGCTGCGGTGATGCGACAGAGCGCCTGCTGGAAAATAGTCAGGTGACTGTTTCCTGTGCTGAAGGGGATACAGGGTTTGTCTATGAAGGTGAGCTAGGATTTGAAATTCATAGCTCCGCCGTTGACGAAATGCCAGCGCTTGATGTCAAGATCATGATGAACGTGGGTAACCCAGATCGTGCATTTGATTTTGCCTGTTTACCAAACGAAGGGGTTGGCTTAGCGAGGTTAGAATTCATTATTAACCGAATGATTGGTGTTCACCCAAGAGCTTTACTGGAGTTCGATTCACAAACTCCTGAGCTACAAAATGAAATTCGCACCATGATGGCAGGTTATGATGATCCCATTGAATTCTATGTTGGTAAGTTGACTGAAGGGATTTCGACGTTAGCGGCAGCATTCTGGCCAAAACGGGTTATCGTGCGTCTTTCTGACTTTAAATCTAATGAGTATGCCAACCTTGTCGGTGGGGATATTTATGAGCCGGAAGAAGAGAACCCAATGTTAGGTTTCCGTGGAGCAGGGCGCTATGTCTCAGATAGCTTCCGAGATTGTTTCGCTCTTGAGTGTGAAGCCGTTAAGCGGGTACGTAATGAGATGGGGCTAACAAACGTTGAAGTGATGATCCCATTTGTGCGGACTGTCGCTCAGGCGGAAGCCGTAGTGGCTGAATTAGCGAAGCATGACCTCAAACGTGGTGAAAACGGCTTGAAAGTCATTATGATGTGTGAGATCCCATCAAACGCATTACTGGCAGACCAATTCCTTGAACATTTTGATGGCTTCTCTATTGGCTCTAATGATATGACCCAATTGACCTTAGGTTTAGATAGGGATTCTGGGGTCGTTTCTGAGCTATTTGATGAACGCAATGATGCCGTAAAAGCCATGTTATCGATGGCGATTCAAGCGGCTAAACGTCAAAACAAATATGTCGGTATTTGTGGTCAAGGCCCATCGGATCATCAAGATTTTGCGCAATGGTTAGTTGAAGAGGGAATAGATAGTCTTTCTCTTAACCCAGATACCGTTGTACAAACTTGGTTAAAATTAGCTGATTCATAATGAATTAATCTATTATTTAAGACGAGAGTCTCAAGCCGACAATTATAATTGTCGGCTTTTTTTATAAATCAAATTGAATATACCGATTGTCAACTTCAATAGAAGCTATCAGTTATTAATTAATGTCTAATATAAGTAAATTTAAATACTGGATGAGAATTAATAGGTGTTTACACGGATTAAGTAATATTAGAAAGTTAATAAACCGATCCATTAGTGTTAATCATTTTGAGTTAAATCAATAAGTGATGCTATATAAATAACTATATAAAGAATTATAAGGTGATATTACTTACTCAAAATGGGAGTAATAAAAGATGAAGTCATTGCCTTAGTTGCAGGCCAGCCGGCGAGGCCTAGGATGATGAACAAAATTCATGTTGAGAAAAAAATAAAAAAAAAGCCTATCATGGGCTGACAGGCAAAGACTACACACAGCAATTCTATTGGGATAATCACGCATTAAATTAAATAAGCATGATATTGAGATTCGTATTAATCAAAACGTAATTCGATGTGAAGATAATAAATTAATTAAAAATTATAATCACTAAGAACACTCTTAATATATTTATTAGTCGCTGTATCATAAAGAGAATTCGTTTCAACGAAAAAGATAATATCACAAATGAGCTTGAATACTAACATTAGTCTGTTAAATATTGTTTCTAAATATTAATGAACATAATCGATAATCCAACAGTATGCTTAATAGAGAGCATACTGTTGGTTAGTTTAAAGTAAATTTATTTTTTACTCATAAACTCTTCTTCGAGAAACTTTTCTGTTTCTTCAAGGTTTTCATTTGGTATGGCGACCTCATTCATCCAGGCTTTTAATAGACTGTATGACACCGCAAGTACGACCGGACCTATAAACAAGCCAATCATACCAAAGGAGAGAATACCACCGATAACCCCAACAAGTATGAGCACCATCGGCAAGTCAGCCCCCATTTTGATCAGCCATGGACGTAAAACGCCATCCATAGTTGCGACAACAGCAGCCCAAACAGCGAGGATGATTGCCCATGTTGTATCCCCTGTCCAGAATAGCCAAATGACGGATGGTACCATAATCAGTAGCGGGCCAAGCTGAGCAACACAGCAGATAAAGAGGAGAACGGTTAAGATAGCCGCATAACTGATACCCGATAAGGCAAGCCCTACACCGCCAACAATAGCTTGAATAAGGGCGGTGACGACGACACCTAATGCAACGGCGCGGATTGACTGTGCGGCTAAGACTACCGCTGCATCGCCACGTATCCCTGCTAATCGAACGGCAAAATGGCGGATACCTAACATCACAGATTCGCCTTTAAGGTAGAGTAAACCGCTAAATAGCAACATTAAGGCAAGATGGAACATAAAACGGCCGGCATTGATGGCTTGTGCGAGGAACCAACCAGCAGCTTGTCCTAAATAGGGTTGGACTTTGGCTAACAGTGCATTACCGCCACTAGCAACCAAACTATGCCAAGCGTAATAAATTTTTTCACCAACGAAAGGGACGCTGTTAAGCCATTCTAGATCAGGCAAGCGCAAACTGTTAGGTGACTTAGCGAGTTCAATTAGCGGAGTGCTATTTTGAATAATACTGCCAATAAGAATACCCAGCGGTATAACGAATAGTAAAAGTATTAAGGAGACCATGACTAAAGCCGCCAACCAACGCTTGTTCCACAACCTTGCTTCAATGCGTAGGAGTAGTGGCCATGTTGCTATCACCATCATACCAGCCCATACAAAACCAAGAATAAACGGGTTCAGTACCCAAAAACAGGCCGCTATCATTAAAATGATAAATGCGAAGCCAAAAATAAGTTTGGGTAAGTCGAGACGTTTTTGCGATTTTTCCATTAATGCCTAATCCTTAACAAATAAAAACACTGCAAGTGAGCCATTTTTTCAGGTGAAAATAACGTAATTTCTTTTTCACGATCAAAAAAAACAATATTGTGATATGGTTCCATCACTGACAATGTCATCAGCGGTTGTACCTTCTTTAAGGAAAACGGGTTTTGCAGGGGGAAGCTCCGTAAACCAATCAGGCACTATTGTGCTACTTAAAATAAAGATAGTACATAACGAGTAATGCGAACACTAAACAACAAGAGTCATCGTTAATAATGATCCCGCGTATAACTGAAGCACCTCATTTAAGTAAACTAGTTATTGAATTTCTGCACCAACTACAGGCACATGGCTTTACAGGCGATAATGGCACTAGCTATGCGGAACGCTTATCAATGGCGACCGATAATAGCATTTATCAATTATTACCTCAGGCGGTGGTATTTCCTCGTTCGAGTGCGGATGTCCAAATTATAACCCGTGTTGCCGGATTAGAAAAATTCAGAGAATTAACCTTCACCCCACGAGGTGGTGGCACAGGAACGAATGGTCAATCATTGACCGAAGGGATTGTGGTTGATATGTCACGTTATATGAACCGCATTCTAGAAATTAACCCTGAACAGGGCTGGGTTAAAGTAGAAGCGGGTGTGGTGAAAGATCAACTAAACCAATTTCTCAAACCCTATGGCTATTTTTTCTCACCTGAGTTGTCCACCAGTAACCGAGCCACATTAGGGGGGATGATCAATACCGATGCATCGGGGCAAGGCTCTTTGGTGTACGGTAAAACCTCAGATCACGTGCTGGGTGTTAAAGCGGTTTTGCTGGGAGGGGAATGCCTTGAAACACGCGCTATGCCTATCGCACTCGCCCAAACGATTGCGTCAGAGGATTCTGTCACAGGGCGTATCTACAAAACCGTACTTGAACGCTGTTTAGAGCAGCGCCCTTTGATTGAAGAAAAATTTCCAAAATTGAACCGTTTTTTAACGGGCTATGATTTACGTCATGTGTTTAATGATGACCTTAGTGAATTCGACCTGACGCGTATTTTAACGGGGTCGGAAGGTTCACTGGCTTTTATTACCGAAGCCACGTTGGATATTACCCCTTTACCAAAAGTACGCCGTTTGGTGAACGTTAAATATGACTCTTTTGAATCTGCACTACGTAATGCGCCGTTTATGGTGCAGGCAAAAGCTCTGTCTGTCGAAACCGTCGATTCAAAAGTACTGAATTTAGCACGGGAAGATATCGTTTGGCATTCCGTGAAAGCATTAATCACCGATGTACCAAACAAAGAGATGCTGGGCCTTAATATTGTTGAATTTAGTGGGGATGATGAGGACGAAATCAATCACTTAACCACGAGCCTGTGCCAGCGTTTAGATGAGTTAATGGCCAATCACCAAGCGGGTGTGATTGGCTATCAAGTCTGTCATGATTTGGATGACATCAACCGTATTTACAATATGCGTAAAAAAGCGGTTGGTTTATTAGGAAATAGTAAAGGGGCTGCTAAACCGATCCCATTTGTTGAAGATACCTGCGTACCACCTGAACACCTAGCGGATTACATAGTAGAGTTTAGAGCACTGCTGGATAGCCACAATCTGAATTACGGGATGTTTGGGCATGTGGATGCGGGGGTTTTACACGTACGTCCTGCTTTAGATATGTGTGACCCGCAACAAGAAGTGTTGATGAAGCAAATTTCAGATGACATTGTCGCGCTGACTGCCAAATATGGCGGGTTATTATGGGGGGAGCACGGTAAAGGGTTCCGCGCTCAATATAGCCCGGCGTTTTTCGGTGAAGTGTTGTATAACGAGTTACGGAATATCAAAGCCGCTTTTGACCCTGATAACCGTCTGAATCCAGGTAAAATCTGTCCGCCAGCCGGTATTGATGCGCCAATGAAACAGGTGGATGCAGTTAAGCGAGGCACCTATGATCGCCAAATACCTGTACAGGTACGCCAAACGTTCCGTGGGGCGATGGAGTGTAACGGTAATGGGCTATGTTTTAACTTTGATGTGAAAAGCCCTATGTGTCCATCAATGAAAATAAGTGGACAGCGGATCCATTCGCCAAAAGGGCGTGCGACCCTCGTTCGTGAATGGTTACGGCTTCTTTCTAACCAAGGCGTCACGCCAGAAAGCTTAGAAAAAGGAATACAAGAAAACCGTCCATCACTACGCGGCTTGATTGAGAAAACACGCAATACATGGCAGGCGAAAAAAGGGGATTATGACTTTTCTCATGAAGTTAAAGCCGCGATGTCTGGGTGCTTAGCTTGTAAAGCTTGCTCAACACAATGCCCGATCAAAATCGATGTGCCTTCATTTAGAGCCAAATTTTTAGCGCTATATCACAGCCGATATTTAAGGCCTGTGCGGGATCATATTGTGGCGGGAGTGGAAAATAGCGCCCCCTTGATGTCGAAAGCGCCGGGTGTATTTAACTTTTTCTTACGTCAGCCATGGGTACAGAAATTAAGTGAGCAGACGATCGGAATGGTCGATCTCCCGCTGTTTTCTCAACCTACCTTAAAGCAAGAGCTATCAGGGCATGCGGCGATGACAGTGACGCTGGAGCAGTTAGAGTCGATGTCTCCTGCACAACGTGAAAACCATGTGTTGGTAGTACAGGACCCATTCACCAGTTATTACGATGCAAAAGTCGTGGCGGACTTTGTCAAATTAATCGAAAAATTGGGCTTTAAACCTGTTTTATTACCATTTTCACCGAATGGTAAGGCACAACATGTCAAAGGGTTCCTTGCTCGCTTTGCCAAAACAGCGCAGAAAACCGCTGATTTTCTAAATCGGGTCGCCAAATTAGAGTTACCTATGGTTGGCGTCGATCCTGCATTAGTGTTGTGTTATCGCGATGAATACCGTGAGATTTTAGGGGCGCAGCAGTGCCGTTTTACCGTACAACTTGCTCATGAGTGGCTAGTGACATTGCCTGAGCCTACCGAGCATCGTCAGGTGTCGTCTGCCCCATGGTATTTCTTTGGTCATTGCACGGAAACAACCGCATTGCCAAATAGTGCGACTCAGTGGGCAAATTTGTTTAAACGTTATGGTCAAGAGCTTAAAAACATCAGTGTAGGGTGTTGTGGTATGGCTGGGACTTATGGTCATGAAGTGGCGAATATCAAAAACTCGAAAGGTATCTATAATTTATCGTGGAAACCCGCGATAGAGAAATTACCCAAAGAGCGTTGTTTAAGCACAGGGTATTCATGTCGCAGCCAAGTAAAACGTATGGAAAATACACAAATAAAACACCCTATACAGGCGTTATTGGAGATAGTTGAATGATTTGGAGACGTAAATTTACGCTTGACCACATGGCAGAAATGGCCAAAGGCTGTATGTTAGGCCATCTAGGTATTGAGATCACGGGGTATGGTGATGATTACCTTGAAGGCACTATGCCTGTCGACCAACGAACAAAACAGCCATTTGGTTTATTACATGGGGGCGCTTCTGTTGTGCTGGCGGAATCATTAGGCTCAATAGCAGGTTACCTATGCAGTGAAGGGGAACAACGTGTTGTTGGCCTTGAAATTAATGCTAATCACATTCGTTCGGCAACCCAAGGTGTAGTGAAAGGCGTTTGTAAGCCTGTTCACCTAGGGCGCCGCCAGCAGGTATGGAATATTGATATTTTCAATGAGAAAGGGCAACTGTGTTGTACTTCTCGTTTAACGACCGCGGTACTCTCCGATTGATACCCATTAACCTCAACTCGAATAGGGTTGAGGTTCCTTCAACAATTTCATCAGAATTTCAATTTTTGTCTTGCCGATTAAGTTGTATAATAAATGTATCTTTATTAATTTGTGCCATTTAAGTGTATTGATGAGTACATAATATTAAAAAAAATGTAACTTTTTTTAATCGTTATATTTTAATGAGTTAGTGTACATTTTTACACGCGATGGCGTATAAATAAGCGCAAAATGCGTAAAAAATGAGCTAGAATAGGTATAACCTTTCAAAACAAATGGTTGAAGTGACAAAGGTTATCGTTACCATAGGATAAACGGAGTTAATCTCCTGATAACTGGCTGAAAAGCCATGAGAATTGTGGGGTCAATATGACTGCAAATGTGAATGACAGCGTAGAAACTTTTTCTATAGACGAAACGAATTGGCAAGGTGTCAGCCTAACTGATAGCGCGGCGAAACAAATCAAAAAATTGATGGAGCAAAATCCTGAAACTAAAGGGCTTTCGCTGGGTGTTAAACAGTCTGGATGCGCTGGCTTTGGCTATGTTTTCGAGATGATCGAGAACCCAACAGAGGATCATTTACTCTTTGAACATGATGGTGCACGTCTGTATGTACCTAAAGAAGCCATGCCATTTATCGATGGTACAGTTGTCGATTATGTCCAAGAAGGGCTTAATCGGATATTTAAATTCAATAATCCGAAAGCGCAACATGCCTGTGGGTGTGGTGAAAGCTTCGGTGTTTAATATGTGAAGTCAGATTATGTCTCAGAGCAATGTAGAAATTGGCGATGAAGTTCAAAGCTGGCTAAATGACCAGCGTTATAAAGAAGGCTTTTTTACGAATGTCGCCACAGATGAAATGGCTAAAGGGATCAACGAAGATGTTGTCCGAGCGATTTCTGCAAAACGTAATGAGCCAGAGTGGATGCTAAAATTCCGCCTTGATGCCTATCATCACTGGAAAGGAATGGAAGAGCCACACTGGTTAAAAGCCCATTATCCAAATTTAGATTATCAAGACTACAGCTATTACTCAGCGCCATCTTGCGGTTCTTGTGATGACAGTTGCGGGTCACAATCCGGTGCGAAGCAAGGAACTGGTGTTACAGAAACCAATAATTATCTAACGGCTGAAGTTGAAGAGGCCTTCAACCAACTCGGTGTTCCTGTTCGTGAAGGGAAGGCCGTGGCGGTCGATGCTATTTTTGACTCAGTATCTGTTTCTACAACATATCGTGATGATTTTGCTAAACACGGCATTATTTTCTGTTCATTCAGTGAAGCTATCCAAGAGTACCCTGAGTTGGTGCAAAAATACCTTGGTACTGTCGTTTCTAGTCACGATAACTTCTTTGCTGCGCTCAATGCGGCGGTGGCATCGGATGGCACTTTTGTGTATATCCCGAAAGGGGTACGTTGTCCGATGGAGCTTTCCACTTACTTCCGTATTAATGCTGCAAAAACAGGGCAATTTGAACGGACGATTTTGATCGCCGACGAAGGAAGCTATGTCAGCTACATTGAGGGCTGTTCAGCACCTGTCCGTGATAGCTATCAGTTACACGCTGCGGTCGTCGAAGTCATCATCCATAAAGATGCAGAAGTGAAATACTCAACGGTTCAAAACTGGTTCTCCGGTGGCGACAGTGAAGCAGGTGGTATTCTTAACTTTGTGACTAAGCGTGCGCTGTGCGAAGGTGAGAATTCGAAAATGTCATGGACTCAATCTGAAACGGGTTCTGCGATCACCTGGAAATACCCAAGTGTTATCTTAAAAGGGGATAACTCGGTTGGTGAGTTTTTCTCTGTGGCACTGACAAACGGTAACCAGCAAGCCGATACCGGCACTAAAATGATCCATATTGGTAAAAATACGCGTTCGACGATCATCTCTAAAGGTATCTCAGCGGGTAAAAGCCAAAATAGCTATCGCGGCTTAGTGAAAATCTTACCAAGCGCACATAATGCACGCAATTTCACTCAATGTGACTCGATGCTTATTGGTACTCAGTGTGGAGCACACACATTCCCTTACGTTGAAGTCAAAAATAACACCGCTCAGCTAGAACATGAGGCGACCACTTCTCGCATTGGTGAAGATCAGCTTTTTTACTGCTTACAGCGTGGAATTAGTGAAGATGATGCGATTTCAATGATCGTAAATGGTTTCTGTAAAGACGTTTTCTCGGAACTTCCGTTAGAGTTTGCGGTAGAAGCACAGAAATTGCTGGCAATCAGCCTAGAGCACAGTGTGGGCTGATCACAATCAGGTTTATATGCGCAAAAGCGCTAAAGGCATGTTGATATGTTAAGTGTTAAAAATTTACATGTAAGTGTAGAAGGCAATGAAATATTAAAGGGCTTATCATTGGAAGTGAAACCGGGTGAGGTTCACGCCATTATGGGTCCGAATGGTTCAGGTAAAAGTACGTTATCTGCAACACTCGCTGGTCGTGAAGAGTATGACATCGACAGTGGCGAAGTCATTTTCAAAGGTAAAGATTTGCTAGAGTTGGACCCAGAAGAGCGAGCTGGTGAGGGTATCTTCTTAGCGTTCCAATACCCAGTAGAAATTCCAGGGGTGAGTAACCAATTCTTCCTCCAAACGGCCGTCAATGCGGTTCGTGAATATCGTCAGCAAGAACCTTTAGATCGTTTTGATTTCCAAGATTTTATTGAAGATAAAATTAACTTACTGGAGATGCCTCAAGATTTATTGACACGCTCTGTTAACGTGGGCTTCTCCGGCGGTGAAAAAAAACGTAATGATATTCTGCAAATGGCTGCTCTTGAGCCAGAACTCTGCATCTTAGATGAAACTGACTCAGGGTTAGATATTGATGCACTGAAAACCGTTGCCAATGGTGTCAATTCACTGCGCTCTCCAGACCGTTCATTTATCATTGTGACGCATTACCAGCGCATTCTGGATTACGTCAAACCTGATTTTGTGCATGTGCTGTATCAGGGGAAAATCATCAAATCAGGTGATTTCAGCTTGGCGAAAAAACTGGAGGAGCAAGGTTATGGCTGGCTTATTGACCAACAGTGAAAGAGCAGGAAAACGTGCTCAGGTAGCTGCATTAAATGAGCAAGCGATGGCGCGTTTTGCAACACTTTTTGAGCAACGCTCTGGGGCGAAATCGCATCATGCGGCGGCACATTGGGAAAAAGCTAAACAAGTCGGTTTACCGGTTTTTCGTCATGAAGATTGGCACTATACGCCGTTGCATTCGGTATTGAATACACATTATCGTTTTGCAGAACAAGATCTTGACGAAAAAGCGTGTGAAGCTTTAGCGCTTCCGATTGATGCCTATCGAATCGTACTTGTTGATGGCCGCTATAGCTCAACACTTAGCTCTATCGATATGGGGCCATTTCAAGTTGCGCTATTAGATAGCCAAGATATGCTGCCCGATGCGGTTAATAGTGAGATCTTTTTGCATTTAACGGAAAGTCTTGCTCAACAGCCAATTGTTATTCACCTAGGTGCAAATCAAATTGCACAAAAGCCCCTTTATCTACTGAATATATCCAGCGGTAGTGATGGCGATACGGTGAATACTAGCCAATATCGCTATCACATCACGTTAGATGCAAACAGCAAAGCGCAAGTGATCGAGCATTTTGTCAGTTTTAACGATAAAGCCCATTTTACTGGGGGCCGTTTAACAGTTGAAGTGGGGGATAATGCGCAATATCAGCACTTCAAACTGAATAACGAAAACAATGTGGCTCAGCATTTTGCTCATAATGACATCGTGGTTGGTCGCGATAGCCAAGTATTAAGCAGCAGCTTTTTGCTGGGTGGAGCACTAACGCGCCATCATACGAGCGCACAACTGATGGGTGAAAATGGGCATTTTTCACTCAATAGCTTGTTATTGCCAAAAGACAGTGAAATTGTCGATACTCGGACTTACCTTGAACACAATGTAGGTCAGTGTGAAAGCCGGCAATTACATAAAGTCATTGCCATGGACGGAAGTAAAGCCGTGTTCAATGGCATGATCAAAGTGGCACCAAATGCCTTAAAAACAGACGGTCAAATGAGCAATCACACGTTATTATTGGGTGATAAAGCAGAAGTTGACACTAAGCCTCAGCTAGAAATTTATGCTGACGATGTGAAGTGTGGGCATGGTGCAACGGTAGGCCGTATTGATGATGAGCAGTTATTTTACCTGCGCTCCAGAGGGATTGACGGTAAAGCCGCAAAACATATGATTATCATTGCTTTTGCAGCGGAGTTGACTGAGTCGATTGAAAATGAAGAACTCAAACAAGCCGTCATGGCGAATATTCGCCAACGCTTAGCAGAGGTCTAATACGCGTATGACATACAACGTAACAGCAGTTAGGCAGGATTTTCCTGCCTTATCCCAAAGTGTGAATAATCATCCTTTGGTCTATCTTGATAGTGCAGCAAGTGCACAGAAGCCTCTGCAAGTGATTGAAAAAGAGAGCGAGTTTACGTTGCATCAATATGCTGCGGTACATCGTGGGATACATACCCTCAGCGCGCAAGCGACAAGCATGATGGAAGAGGTACGCCAAAAAGCGGCCGATTTTATTCATGCCTCTTCAGCAGAAGAAATGGTTTTTGTTAAAGGCACAACCGAAGCAATCAACCTTGTTGCCAATACCTTCGGGCGAACATTTATCGGTAAAGGCGATAATATTGTCATTACTGAGATGGAACACCACGCCAACATCGTACCTTGGTACATATTAGCCGAATCTATAGGCTTTGAAATTCGGGTCATTCCTGTTAGTGATGATGGGCGGTTACTGTTAACGCAACTTGGTGAACTCATTGATGCCAAAACACGGTTATTGAGCTTTACTCACATCTCTAATGTGCTAGGCACCGTTAACCCCGTTAAAGAGATTATTCAGCAAGCGAGGGCTTTAGCGGCTAATTGTGGGGCTGAGTTGTATGTGCTAGTCGATGGCGCTCAAGGTGCGATGCACAGTGTTGTTGATGTGCAAGAGTTAGACTGTGATTTTTATACTTTCTCAGGGCATAAACTGTATGGGCCGACAGGGATTGGCATTCTGTATGGCAAAAAATCACTTTTAGATAAGATGCC
This sequence comes from Providencia sp. PROV122, assembly GCF_028482365.1. Taxonomy (NCBI): domain Bacteria; kingdom Pseudomonadati; phylum Pseudomonadota; class Gammaproteobacteria; order Enterobacterales; family Morganellaceae; genus Providencia; species Providencia sp. PROV122. Next base: position 131,308 of record NZ_JAMPQI010000009.1, read on the forward strand.
TCCGTGGGAAGGGGGGGGAGCAATGATCCGCCATGTCAGTCTTAAAAACGGGATCACTTATGCGGATGCGCCATGGCGTTTTGAAGCAGGAACCCCCAATGTTAGCGCCATTATTGGCTTAGGGGCGGCCTTTGATTATCTCAACGCGTTAGGGAGAGCAGAAGCCTTTGCTTATGAAAAGGAAGTGATGTCCTATGCTTCTAAAAAATTAAAAGAAATTCCCTCATTAACCCTATACGGTAACGATCAACGTGAAGGGGTGATTGCATTTAACCTCGGCACACATCATGCTTACGATGTTGGCTCTTTTTTAGATCAATATGGTATTGCTATCCGTACTGGGCACCATTGTGCATTACCATTGATGGACCGCTATAATGTTCCTGCAATGTGTCGCGCTTCGGTAGGTATCTATACGACCAAAGAAGAGATAGATTCCTTATTCAATGCATTACAGCGCATTAAAAAATTGTTAGGCTAGGCGTTAAAGCCTGATTGTTTTTGTTATCATTGACTGAAAAAGCCAATATGTTATTGGCTTTTTCATTTATTAACCCTGCTCCTATTAACTGAACGATTTGCTAATCAGCAGAGAAAACGAATCAGGTTGACTAACCTTAGAGACATTTGTGATTAATTAAGGAAAGAAGTATGCCAGCTTTACCCGATGAACATAAATTGCTACGGAATTTTGCACGTTGCCAAGACTGGGAAGAGCGTTATCTATACATGATAGAGCTTGGTGGGCGCTTAACGCCATTAACAGAGCAACAACGTAGCGATAGTAACTTGATTGCAGGTTGTCAAAGCCAAGTCTGGATAGATATGCAAAAACAGCCAGATGGTAGCATTTGTTTTGCTGGTGATAGTGACGCGGCGATCGTGAAAGGGTTAGTTGCAATAGTCATTATTCTTTTTCAGGGGAAAACGGCTGAGCAGATCTTGTCAGTAGATGTCAAATCATTTTTCGCTCAACTTGCTTTGGAGCAGCATTTGACGCCGTCGCGTACTCAGGGCCTTAATGCGATGATCCGGACAATCCTTTCCCGAGCAACACAGCTACAATAATTATCTCGCGGGGAATACTATTTCCCTGCTTGTTTTTTTGAACTGTTCTGAGCAGCCATCCCTTGTATTCATGATTAACTCTTCGATTTAGCTTAACTCATTGTTTCATCAATGATATAACGATTACTACTTACAAAATATTCAACGGGTATTAAAGATAAGCAATATAGTTGCTATTATGTACATCTTGAATGAGAAGCGATGTCTATCCGCTTCGAATCGTCGAGTTGTGGCTAAGCTCCATTTGAATTTCTCGTGGCTGCTTTTTTGCTGCCTAGCTACCCCTCAAGTTATTAGAGCATAGTTTGGTATTCCCTGGAGTCGGTATGAAGAAAGCGTTAACTGTGGCAAGTTTGTTTGTGGCAAGTGTATTGCTATCGCCAGTACAAGCGAAGGATTATCCATTACCAGATAGCAATACGCGCCTTATCGGGGAAAATACACACTATGTTGTACCCAATGATGGTCGTTCATTAGAAATGATTGCCAGCGAATATCAAATTGGTTTACTGGCGATGCTAGAAGCGAACCCCGGTACGGATCCTTATTTACCCGAAGCTGGCAAAGAGTTGATTATTCCGACGCAAATGTTATTGCCAGCAACACCTCGGACGGGGATTATTATTAACCTCGCCGAATTAAGACTGTATTACTATCCTGAAGGTAGTAAAGAAGTGGTGGTCTATCCTATCGGAATTGGTCAATTAGGGCGTGATACACCGGAAATGGTGACATCTGTGAGCCAATCCATTAAAGATCCCACATGGACGCCAACGGCGAATATTCGTAAAAATTATGCCAAAGAAGGGATCACTTTGCCTGCGGTGGTACCCGCAGGGCCAGACAACCCAATGGGGCTTTATGCGTTACGTTTAGCATATGGCAGAGGTGAATATTTAATTCACGGCACGAATGCTGATTTTGGTATTGGTATGCGTGTTAGCTCAGGCTGTATTCGTCTACGCCCAGATGATATTGAAGCTCTGTTTAAAACGGTTCCTAAAGGAACGCGAGTGCAAGTGATCAATCAACCGGTTAAATATTCAAAAGAAGCTGATGGTAGCTATTACATCGAAGTACACCAACCTCTTTCCAAGAAAGCTTCAGATGATCCACAAACAATGCCGATACCGCTCTCTGATGATTTTAAACGTTTCCTTGAAAATGAAGAGATTGATAAAGCATTAGTGGAAAAAGAGCTGGCAAGGCGTTCAGGGTTGCCTGTGAGGGTTAACAAGGAGCAGGGGGTTGAAAGGCAATATGAACCGGAGTACAGCGTGAGTGGCAGTCAAACCGATGAAGTCATCAATGAACAGGGTAAATATCCAGCGTTGAATCCGATTGATGAATTTACTATTTCACAGCCTCAACCTGTCTATCAGGGATCTGAAAACGAATAACAGGTAAAAAATAAGGGCCTAATATCTAGGCCCTCTACATATAAGATTATGCGGTATAAAACAGTAGACTGTTATACCGTTGCTAATTCAAACTTACTTTTTGTAAGAACGAACTTGGTTATCAAGACGTTGGTTAGCACGAGCTGCTTCTTGTTGTGCAGCTTGAACTTCAGCGCGAATAGTCTGGACATCGTTGCTCAGTTGATCAACTTTACCATTCAGAGTTTGCACGTCTGAAGAGAGTTTTTGCACTTCAGTGCTGTTAGAACAACCCGCCAGTAATGCTGAAGCTAGAACGATAGAGCCCAGAACAATTTTAGTACGAATCATTATTTTACCCTCTAGATAGATTTATCTTGAAAATACCAAAGTAAGCGACCAGTAAAATAGATATCAGATTGTTTCTACATCTACTTATTCCATATGAACAACGCAATGTGTTCAGGAATGGTACTTACTTTTTCTTATGCTAGTACTTAATTTCCAGTTTTGCTAGAAATACTTTTAGCCAGACAGTAGGAAAAATAAGAAAAAATGTATTCTCAACTCTCAAGGCTATTATTCAATCAAATCAAACTCTCTTTGAGATATTAGTCTAATATAGCAAATGAATAATAGATTGCAATAACGCCATAAATCAAAATATTCTCTACCGGAAGCATTTTATGTTAAAACAAAACATCCTACCTTATTCGACTAATAGTATAAGTGTTGGATGAGCGAAAATGGCAACCATTTATTGTGCTCAGGCAGAATGACAAACATTCATTTATTGAAACATGACTTAAAAAAACAAAAACGGGAAAAACAAAGTTCTCCCCGTTTTAATTACGCCCTAAACGATGTCTTAAGACGTTATGGATTTTAAGCTATTGCTAATTACAGCACGTGTACGGAAGATGTATTGGTTGTTCCGCTTGGAACTAATGCACCAGATACCATCACAATAGCATCACCTTCTTTCGCCAAGCCGCTATTTAAAGCTGCACGTTTACCTTCGCGGTAAAAATCATCTGTTGATGTGAAACCACCAACCATCATTGGTACTACACCTTTTACCAATAACAACTGACGAGCGGTTTCTTCGTTAGTGGTTAGCGCTAAAATAGGCGCGGTAGGGAAGTATTTACGGACTGATTTGGCTGATTTACCGCCGAAAGTAGCAACGACAATCAGTGGAACGTCTAACTTCTCAGACATCTCAACGGCGCCACGGCAAACCGCTTCGGTGACACGTAGGCGTTGGCCTGGTTTTTGGTTATCAATACGGGTTGGCATGATGCGATCTGTGCGCTCACAAATCGTTGCCATGATATTAACGGCTTCAACAGGGTATTTGCCTTTAGCACTTTCACCGGAAAGCATCACAGCATCCGTACCATCAAGGATGGCGTTTGCCACGTCGCCTGCTTCAGCGCGAGTAGGGCGTGGGTTTTTGATCATTGAATCTAACATTTGCGTTGCGGTGATCACGACTTTACGTGCAGCAACACATTTCTCAATCATCATTTTTTGGGCGAAAATAACTTCTTCTACAGGGATCTCAACACCCAAGTCACCACGGGCAACCATGATACCATCAGACGCTTCTAGGATATCATCAAAGTTATTCAAACCTTCTTGGTTTTCAATTTTGGAGATGATCTGAATATTTTCGCCACCGTGTTTTTTCAGGTGAGCACGGATTTCTTCCACATCAGAACGTTTACGGATAAACGACGCGGCGACAAAATCGACGCCTTGCTCACAACCAAAAATCAGGTCTTCTTTATCTTTTTCAGCGAGAGCAGGTAAACCAATAGAGACGCCGGGTAGGTTAACGCCTTTTTTCTCACCTAAATCACCATTATTCAAGACTTCACAGATCACTTCTGTCGCGGTGACATCTTTCACTTTCATGCCAATTAAACCGTCGTCGACTAAAACGGTATCACCCGCGTTAAGATCTGCGGTCAAACCGGCATAAGTTACAGCAACTCTGTCTTTATTACCGATAACTGAGGTATCTGTAGTGAATGTAAAAGTTTGACCAGCAACGAGAGAAACATCGTTACCGCCCTCAAGTTTCATAGTGCGGATTTCAGGCCCTTTAGTATCAAGCAGGATAGCGGCTTGTTTGCCAGTTCTCGCACAGACTGCACGTAGATTTTTGATACGTTGACCATGCTCTTCATAGTCGCCGTGAGAGAAGTTGAGACGCATGACATTCATGCCTGCATCAAGAAGTTGGTTCAATTTTTCTTCTGATTCGGTTTTTGGACCGATGGTACAAACAATTTTCGTTTTTTTCATGGCAGTCTATCTAAAGGTTATAAAGGAAATCGGTATTGTCGTCGATTCATGAATACGTTTTGTTGCGCAACGCATTGTATTAAGAATAGGCGACAGTCTGGTGTTCAATGCAATTATGTTGTGGATTAGATCACATTTTTTATGCTAATTATTATGATTGTAACCTAATGCACTAAAGCTAACTTACTGATTTATTTTTGATGAAACCTTTCAGCTTGTGCGATTATTATAGACAACAAAAAACTGTGAGACAAATCAAATTTTGCAAAATTGAGTGAAGAGATATTTCAGATCAAAATAATTGAAGATTTTATCGGTGCTGTTGCGCAACACGAGAAGGTGGTCACAAAAACGGTGGAGCAGATAAGAAAACAAGGGAGAAACAGTGAATAACATCGTTGAATGGTGCGTCCGAGTAGACTCGAACTACCGACCCCCACCATGTCAAGGTGGTGCTCTAACCAACTGAGCTACGGACGCATTGTAATATCATTGACGTTGTGAAATGGTGCGTCCGAGTAGACTCGAACTACCGACCCCCACCATGTCAAGGTGGTGCTCTAACCAACTGAGCTACGGACGCGTTTCAAAACTGTCAGGGTGACAACGGGAACGAATATTAACGTCCTACCGCCGTTCTGGCAAGGGGAAAATGTATTTTCGTGATAGTTTGCTCGTATTTACAGCGACTAAAGCAAAAATACATTCCCCAATCGAATAATTTGCTTGTTATTCCATCAATTAGCGCGTTGAACGAAGTAAAACAACGCTATCAGGTTGCCTATGGATCCACCAAATACGGGTGGCCATACCCACGGCAGCCGCACTTAGACCCACAATAAATCCGATCCAAAAGCCTTTAGGCCCCATCGCAGGGAAGATAAAGTCAGTTAATGCGAGTACATAACCCACAGGTAACCCTAAAATCCAGTAAGCGGTAAAGGTAATAAAGAAGATAGAACGCGTATCTTTATAGCCGCGTAAAATACCTGCACCGATGACCTGCACCGAATCTGAAAGCTGGTAAATCGCTGCAAATAGCATGAGGCTTGAAGCGAGAACAACTACTTCAGGGCTTTTGTTATACATTAACGCAATAGGTTCACGTAAGGTTGCCGTCAGGATCGCGGTACAGCATGCGACTAATAAGCCAACTGCCAAACTGGTATAAGAAGAGACTTTCGCTGCTTCAGTCGATTGTTGTCCAAGGTTATAACCCACACGGATAGTGGCAGCGATACCCAATGACAATGGGAACATAAACATGACCGAGCTGAAGTTTAATGCAACTTGGTGTCCTGCAACCGCCACGACACCCAGCGGCGCAACCAGCAATGCGACGATGGCAAATAGTGTCACTTCAAAAAATAACGCTAACCCAATAGGTGCACCTAAAACAAAAATACGTTTCATAATAAGTGGGTTAGGGGAAGCAAAGGGTTGTGTCGCCTTAATATCGCGTTGTGAGCCCGCTCTTTTTACGTACCAACGCATCATAATGCACATTACCCAGTAGACTGATGCAGTTGCGACACCACAACCCACACCACCTAATGCAGGCGCACCAAAATGCCCATAAATAAAGATATAGTTAATGGGAATGTTGACCATCAAGCCGAGAAAACCAATCACCATGCCTGGTTTGGTTTTGGATAGACCTTCACATTGGCTACGAAAGACCTGATAAAATAGATAGCCGGGCGCACCCCACATAATCGCATGTAAGAAACGGACAGACTTATCTGCTAGCTCTTCATTAATATGCGGCATGTTACCAATAATTAACTTACTATTATAAAGTAAAAAGATCACACCCAGTGAAAGGAAGAACGCTAGCCATAGCCCTTGCTGAATTTGATTACCAATTAACTGACGGCGACCAGAACCATTCATCTGTGCGACGATAGGTGTCAGTGCCATTAATAACCCCTGACCAAAAAGAATAGCTGGCAGCCAGATAGAAAATCCAACTGCAACTGCTGACATCTCGGTTTCACTGACACTACCTGCCATCACGGTATCCACAAAACCCATCGCCGTTTGTGAAAATTGAGCAAGAATGATCGGAATGCCGAGAGCGAGCAAGCTACGCGCTTCTGTAAAATATTTCTGCACGCATACACCTTTAGAGTAATAAATACTGATTAATAGAATATAGAGAAAGAAATGCTAATGATTTTTGATAAATCAAATAGTTAATAGCAACTTTATATTTTAACTCTTTTGATAACTTAAGCCAATGATCTGTTGTTCTTAATATGAAAGAAAGTTGTGTATGGAGCGGCATGATAATGTTACACAAATTCACACATAGGTTGAGCCAAACCACTCAAATTAGATAGATCTCTAAGAATGTTTAGGTAAACTGAGACTATCAATTCATAGCACTGAGAATCATTATGTTTACAGGTATCGTTCAGGGGACTGCCCCAATTGTTGAGGTTACAGAGAGAGCTAACTTTCGTACCCATGTGATGAAATTTACACCAGAACTGCTTGTCGGCTTAGAGACCGGCGCTTCCGTAGCGCATAATGGTTGTTGCCTAACAGTAACAAAAATAGATGGCGAATATGTTAGCTTTGATTTAATCAAGGAAACACTCAGGCTAACCAACCTAGGTGAATTGAAGGTTGGTGATGTTGTTAACATTGAAAGAGCCGCAAAGTATGGTGATGAGATAGGCGGCCATGTGGTATCAGGCCACATTGTGACGACCGCAGAGATCAGTAAAATCTTCACATCAGAAGATAACCATCAAATTTGGTTGTCTATCTATGACAAAGCATTGATGAAATATATTTTACACAAGGGGTTTGTTGCGATTGATGGGATCAGTCTCACTGTCGGTGACGTAATCAATAACCGTTTTTGTGTACATCTGATCCCTGAAACCTTAGCAAGAACCACATTAGGTTTGAAACGGCTGGGGGATAAAGTGAACATTGAAATAGACCCACAAACTCAAGCGATAGTTGATACAGTCGAACGAGTTTTATTGCAGAAAGAGCAGGAAAAAAAAGCTCAAGAAGCGATTACACAGGCAAGCGATAACTAAATGTAACCCTTTGTATGAGGGAAACTGAAAATGCTATAGCACCGAGGAGTTAGCTGGTGTTATAGCATTAAAAGTCTGATAAGTTTTACTATCTTAAGGGCTTAAGGGGAAATCCCTTGTATTTGCACTTTTGTTGGGTTTTTTAGTACCAAGTATTAATTTGCGCCACTATGCTTTTTCGCTAAAATTAATGGAAATGCTAGCATTATCACGTTCAATTGCTTCAACGAGCCGTTTAAAATGCGCTGACTTTTTATGCATTTCAAGCGCATCGGTACTTTCCCATTCTTCAAAAACGATGTAACCATCCTCTTTAGTGATAAGGTCATATTTAATGCATCCTTGCTCACGACGACTTAGCTTAGCTAAATTTTTGATTATGTCTTTGGTTAAAAATCCATTCTTATTTTCTGTTGTGATTTGTGCATATACAACAATACTCATTCCGTTCTCCTTATGTGTATCGAGAACTATCTTAAAGGGAACTTGGCTTTTGTATTGTAAAAAAACGAATAATGAGACTTCAAAAAAGCAGACGGCGTCATCGTGAAATAACGCTTAAAATCACGATAGAAATGGGACTGATCATAATAGCCTGTTTCTAGCCAGCGATAGGTATCTTGCTCGGCAAGCATTGCCTTAAGTAGTTGTTCTAGACGGCAATTTATCTGATATCTTTTAGGGGTAATGCCATATTCTTTTAAAAATTCTTTTTGTATAAAACGTGCGCTGTATCCCATTTCATCAGCAATATCATTAATCTTTTTGGTTGGATTTCGGTAGAGGATCGCCAATATATCATCCACTAATTGATGCTGTTTTGAGACTTTCGTCGCATTAAAACAATCAAGTAGTCCTTTAAAGGATGATTTCGATAACTCTTTATACCAAGGATCCTGCCATATATCGGCTAACGCGGTCGGTATATCGGTATAAGTTAAAATGCGTTTAGGTAATAAAAAACGCACGGCATCATGGCGTACACGCAATACCATGAGCTTCCCATGATTAGGCTCTGCGGTAAAAGTGTCGATACGCGGAATAACAAGCTGATATTTGTTGACTTGTTGATGGTGATCAGTAGACAGACGTAACGCTTTGGTAGAAACCCAAATTTCTGCGCCAGTACCAGGAAAAATTTTAATCGGTGTTGTAAATTTCTTGATAATTAGAATCGAACTGATAAAACCATTCAATTCCGTTGGCGGATAATACTGTTTGAGCATAATTCCTACATAGCGAGTTGTTCGAATCACTTATAATAACGTTTTTTAGTCGAAAGACTAATTAAAATAATATTTATGCATTATTAAAGGCTCTATAAAGAGATTCATCTCAATAATAGAGCCTTTATAAGAAGGAATATTCCGTAATTGTGTTACCGAGGAACTCTAATGCCTCCGCTAACGCCGTTCGGACTCCAGAGGATTTGCCACAACTGAATATCTCTTGCTCGGAAAGCGCCAGCACAAGAGTTTAAGTAATAGGTAAACATACGTTTAAAGCGAGGAGTATAATTATTACTTAGTTCTGACCAACTATTTAAGAAGCGTTCATACCAAGCCATTAACGTTTTATCGTAATCAGCCCCAAAATTGTGCCAATCTTCCATGATAAATTTACCTTCACTTGAGTTCCCAATATTTTGAATAGAGGGTAATACGCCATTTGGGAAAATATATTTACCAATCCACGAGTCCACATTGACTTTATTTTTGTTAGAGCCAATTGTGTGTAACAAAAATAAGCCATCGTCTTTAATATTTCTACGTGCCACATCGAAATAGGTTGCGTAGTTTTTAGGGCCAACGTGTTCAAACATGCCGACAGAGACGATGCGATCAAATTTATCATTTAACTCACGGTAATCTTGCAAAATGATATTAACGTCTAAGCCTTTACAGCGCTCTTGTGCGAGTTTTTGTTGCTCTTTAGAGATAGTGACCCCTGTAACAGAGGCGCCATAATGGCGAGCGGCATAGGCGCTTAAGCCTCCCCAGCCACAACCAATATCTAAAAGGCGCATACCCGGCTCTATTTGCAGTTTGCGACAAATTAGATCCAATTTATTAATTTGTGCCTGTTCAAGTGATGTCGCATCATGCCAATAACCGCAAGAATATTGCATATAAGGGTCAAGCATTAGGGTAAAAAGATCATTACCCAAATCATAGTGCTCTTCTCCTACAATCCAAGACCGTTTTTGGGTTTGCAGGTTTCTTAGGCGCGCCATAGCGACTTTCATGATATCGGTAAGGTTATTCGGCAGCTTAGTGTCGAGTTTCGCTTGCAATACTTTATAGAAAAATATATCTAAGCGCTCACAGTCCCACCAGCCGTCCATATAACTCTCGCCAAGACCGAGAGACCCTTTTTGTAAAACCCTTTTATAAAAATCGGTATTATGTATTTGAATATCGAAAGGGCGAGAGCCGTTTATTTCTATGCCTGCTTGGTTTAATAAAGACTCTGCGATCCTTTGCCAATTCGAAACTTTCGCTTTAGTTTCATCTACACAAGTGCTCATATGCTCTCCAACTTGAGATGAAGGTTTTTGAGATAGAATTTCAGTTTGCTGAAAGTGTAGGGTTGCGAAGAATAGCTTCACAAAGACAGGAGCGCATTTATACCGTCGCGCCCTGAGTTTAAACCATCAATATTTATTAACTCAAAAATCACTTCGGACTAAGTATTATCCGAGTATAGAAGCGATAGTTTTATTTAACAATGGCGAAAAATGTCACTTTAGCCAGAAAAGTAGAATTTGAAAGTAAATATACAGAATTGGAATGTCAAATAAAGAGTGGATGATTTTAAAAAGACGACTTAATTAGGTTTTTTATTCCAAATCAGCCACTACAGAGTAGTGGCTGATAGCAAAATTAGTTATTGAGGCTGATATTCTGCATTTTTCCGTGATGATTCAGTGCAATCTTTTGTATTTTGAACAAAATAACCAATAATCATTGGTAATATTGTTATTGCCATGACACCTGTTGTGGATAGTAGCGGATCAAAAGGTAATGCGGAAACTAATATACTGGCGACAAAACACAATCCCAGTTGTAAGGTATTTTGCAATGCGGCAGCTTTACCACTTGCCTGAGGGTAGGCATTCAGAGCTTTTGAAACTGCAATTGGGTAAGAAGCACCGTTCATTGCTGCCATAAAACAAAAGGGGATTAAGATCATGGTTAGGCTTGGTGTGGTATAAATTGCCATTACAAACAGAATTGACATACTCACAGCATAGCCGATCAATAATAATGGAAATAAGATTTCAGCACGGACTTTGATTAATAAAAAACGACATCCATAACCACCAATAATAAAGGCAAGAGTTTGAGGAATATAACTCAGACCAATATCTGCTGGGTCAAAACCCATATTTCTTAAAATAAAAGGTGACCCCGTTAACCAAGCAAAGAAACCGGCACTACAGGATGCGTAAACCAAAACGTTACCACTGTATATACGTGAGCTGAGTAATTTTAAAAATGAAACGGACTCTTTTCCTGATGTACTACTAATGATCTCTTTTGGGGCAACATTTTTTAATAAAAATGTCGGAAGTAATAATAAAACCCCAACGGCCATTAAAACAACAAAGATAATTTCCCAATCATAATGCTCAAGCACCCATGCACCCAATAAAGGCGCCAAAGCAGGAGAAAGAGCAACTAGGGGCATAATGGTCGCAAACACTTTTTGCGTACTAGAGGAGTCATAACGGTCGATAACTAGTGCTTGCCAAAGAACGGCTGCACTACAGACGCCAATTGCCTGTAAAAAACGTAAGATAAGCAGTTGTGTTGCACTGGTGACCCATAACATCCCTAAACAACTTAAAATAAAGAGTGACAAACCGGCAATGAGGATCGGTTTACGACCTAGCTTATCCGATAAAGGCCCCCATAGCAGTTGAGCAAGGGCAAATCCCCCTAAGAAGATACTTAGAGAAGCACTAATTGCGCCTTCAGAAGTATTTAATGCAGTTTGCATTGACCCAAATGCGGGAAGATACATATCAATAGCTAAGAACCCTAGCATACTCAACCCAGCAAGGTAGAACATAAAGCTTGGGGAGTGTTTTGTCGCTGTATTTGTCATGGCAGATTACTTATCTAAAATTTACAAAATTGTTAATAGATACCCTATTGTATAGGTTGTATTTTTACATTGTGAAACGGTAATATTTGGAATGTGCTATCAAAATTTTTGAAAGGTATCGTTATGTGGTCAGCTCATTCCTTAGAAGTGATTGATGCAGTTGCAAGAACTGGGAGTTTTAGTGGTGCAGCAGAGGAGCTTCACCGAGTGCCTTCTGCGATTAGCTATACGGTCAAGCAAGTCGAGGAATGGCTTGCAGTACCGATATTTGAGCGCCGTCACCGCGATGTTGTTTTAACAGAGGCTGGGGAAATATTTATCAAGCAAAGTCGATCTGTTATCAAAAAAATGACACAGACACGCCACCAGTGTCAGCAAGCCGCAAATGGCTGGCGAGGGCAGTTTAGTATTGCGGTTGACTGCATAGTGAAACCTCAACGAACGGAGCAATTGATCCTCGATTTCTATCGCCACTTCCCAGACATTGAGTTGTATATCCATCCTGAAGTTTTTAACGGTGTTTGGGATGCGCTTGCGGATGGGCGTGTCGATGTGGCTATTGGTGCAACACGCGCCTCACCGATCGGCGAACGCTATAGTTTTCGCGATATGGGGTTTATGTCATGGTTATGTGTTGCCAGTCCTAACCACCCATTAGCGCAGTTAAAGGGAGGATTAACGGATGACCAAATGCGTGAATACCCAAGTCTATGCCTTGAAGATACATCAAGGAACCTACCCAAACGCGATACATGGGCACTAGATAACCAGCGGCGTTTAGTCGTGCCATTTTGGGAAAATGGAATGGCGTGTTTAGTGAATGGGTTATGTGTTGGGATGGTACCTGAACACCGCGGAGCGCCATTTTGTGAAGCTGGAAAGCTTGTGCCATTACAATTAACACAGCCGTTTCCGCCAAGCCCATGCTGTTTAACTTGGGTTGAAAAAAATACCTCACCGGCGTTGAGTTGGTTACTTGAATACTTAGGAGACAGTGAAACACTCAACGCCGAATGGCTAGCTCCTTAATTAGCGGCGGTAATCGATGAACGGACCATCAGCCACTGAGCGCCGTTCAACTAAACGTGGATGCACTTCGATTGTTTGTGCATCTTCACGTTTATTCACTATGCGATCTAGCAACATAGCGAATGCCATTTGGCCTAAGCGTTCTTTAGGTTGATGTATTGTGGTTAATGCAGGGGTGAAATAACGTGCATTGCGCACATTATCATAACCTATAATGGAAATATCTTGAGGAACCCGTAGCCCCATTTCGTCAGCGGCACAAATGGCGCCCATCGCCATGATGTCACCACCACAGAATACGGCAGTGGGTTTTTGCTTATTACTCAAAATTTGCATCATGGCTTTATAGCCTGACTCAGGTTCAAAGTCGCCTTGAACAATCCATTCGTCACGTAAAGTGACCTTCGCCTCTTCCATGGCCTTTTTAAAGCCAGTGAGCCGCCCAATCCCTGTATTTCTTTCCAAAGAGCCGGGGATCACCGCAATATCGCGATGGCCTCGGTCAATTAAGTAACGACCCGCGAGATAGCCGCCATGGAATGAATTATCAATGATACTGTCAGTAAAGTCACCGCGTGATGTTCCCCAATCCATAACGACCATTGGGATGTTACGGTAATCTTCTAACATATTGATTAGTTTATCAGGATATTCAGAACACATGACGAGTAGGCCATCGACACGTTTTTGTGCCAGCATCTGTAAATAAGCTTGTTGTTTACCTAAGTTATTATGCGAATTACATAAAATTAGAGTATAGCCTTTCTCATAACAACTGTTTTCAACAGACTCAATGACCTCAGCAAAATAAGGTGCCTCACTCGATGTCGCGAGCAAGCCGATGGATTTTGTATGATTAACTTTCAAACTACGAGCAACGGCACTCGGCGAATAATTGAGTTCTTTTATTGCAGCCCAAACAGCAGCCTTAGTATCATCGGCTACAAAGCGTGTTTTGTTAATTACATGGGATACGGTTGTGGTGGAGACGCCAGCGCGCTTCGCCACATCTTTAATCGTTGCCATGGGGAAAAAAAACTCCTGACCAATAAGCGGTCTTGTCATGAATTCTTATTAAAAATTACCAGCATATTGAGGCATAGTACCTTAACTGGCAATAATTTAGCGATTTGTTATCGATTTTGTCTGATCTAGCGCAAAAACAAAAGAAATAATTGATGTTATAACCTGTGATATAGACACTGGTTTTTATAAATCGTCATGTCATACTTATTTAACCATGTTAAAGTTATGGTTATGTTGCTGGTTAACTGTTCGTTTGATGAGAGGAACTCATGGATACAGATTTTAAATTTGGATTATTAGCAGCGTTAGGTTCTTTGGCTGTGATCATTGCTTTTGCAGTACATATTTTCTAATTTTGCCTTTTAAATAAAGGTAGAATGAATAAGGGCGAGTGAATACTCGCCCTTATTGTTAGTGATAAAAATCAATTAAGCTAGATTTTCTTCAACAAATTTCCAATTAACCAGCGCCCAGAAGTTCTCTAAATACTTAGGACGTGCATTGCGGTAGTCAATATAGTAGGCGTGCTCCCAAATATCGACAGTAAGAAGAGGTTTGTCATCACCAGAGATAGGGGTGCCAGCGTTAGAGGTATTTACAATCGCTAAGCTGCCATCAGTTTTTTTAACTAACCAAGTCCAACCAGCACCAAAGTTTTTGGTTGCTGCATCAGTGAACTGCTGTTTAAATTCAGCGAAAGAACCAAATGCTTTGTTAATCGCTTCTGCGACTTTACCTGTTGGTTCCCCGCCAGCGTTTGGCGCTAAGCAGTTCCAGTAGAAAGTGTGATTCCAAACTTGTGCCGCATTGTTAAAAATACCAGCATCTGAGGTTTTAATGATCTCTTCCAGTGATTTACCTTCGAAAGCAGTACCTTTGACTAAGTTATTCAGGTTAACAACATAGGTATTATGGTGTTTACCATAATGGTACTCGAGTGTTTCTTCCGAGATATAAGGTTCTAGAGCATTCTTAGCATAAGGTAGAGCGGGTAGTTCAAAAGACATTGCGTACTCCTTGTTTAGGTGTAAAACAACACATATGGGTGTAGTGCTCATAAAGTTGAGCGAATATTTTTATAGCCATGATCATGCTGTTAATGTGCATAAACTGAACATTTATGCGGCATGAACTATTATTTAATATATTAATAATAGCACGATATGGCTGCCTGATTGTAGGCTTAGTCATTATAGGGTTATCTTAACAAATCTTACTGATAAATACACCGTAAAATCATAGGGATATTATTTTATCAGCAGAGTTTCACCGTAACTGTAAACGGGGATATGAACGTATGGCTTTTCAATAGCGGGTGGATGACTAACGTGTAGTTAGCTCATAACTGCTGTGGCTCTCCTGATTGTTCCCTAATACCAAATAAATTTGTGAGATAGGCTGATAGTTCAGTGAGACTGTTATTCGTTGGTTTTTTATCATCGCGGGAGAGTATGGTAGGAAAAGAGTGATACAGAGCAGGGAGCGTGCTAGGTAGTAGATTTATTTGACTTGAATCATAAATAAGTCACAATACAAGCAAACCAAAGGAGGGGCTTAACACCCCTCTTTTTCATTCGTAATCGCAGCTTAACTCATTGATGTATTAAGAGTGAAATGTAGTATTATGTAGTATGTTTTTTGTTCTGTATTTTTTATCTTATTGAAAAACAAAAAATATACTAATTATATTAATGTTAAGGAAGTAAAAATGACGACAATTGAAAGAATCGAACGCCAGATTAAAGAAAACCCAATCCTGCTGTATATGAAAGGCTCTCCTAAGCTTCCTAGCTGCGGTTTTTCTGCTCAGGCAGTTCAAGCGTTATCTGCTTGTGGTGAACGTTTCGCTTATGTCGATATCCTGCAAAATCCAGATATCCGTGCAGAGCTACCAAAATACGCAAATTGGCCAACATTTCCCCAATTATGGGTTGACGGTGAATTAGTAGGTGGTTGTGATATCATCATGGAAATGTATCAGCGTGGTGAATTACAGTCACTGATTAAAGAAACAGCAGACAAGTACCGTCCTGCTGATGAGACGAAAGCTGAGTAATCTCGTCATTAATGTATCTAAAAAGACCGTATTAAGCGTTTAGACTAATACGGTCTTTCTATTTCGGAAACGGCTATTTTTTACTCTTGCTCCGCCGGTGGCCATCCACCGAGCTTTTTCCACTTATTAACTAACTCACAAAAAAGAAGAGCAGTGCGGTTTGTATCATACAAAGCGCCGTGAGCCTGCTTACCGTCGAAAGGGATCCCTGCTGCGACACAGGCCTTAGCTAAAATCGTTTGCCCAAAAACAAGGCCACTTAATGCAGCGGTATCAAAAGTCGCAAAAGGGTGGAAAGGGTTACGTTTTAAACCCGCACGTTCAGCGGCATTCATGACAAAGCTGTGGTCGAATGTGGCGTTGTGAGCCACAATGATAGCTCGATTACAATCGGTCGCTTTCATCCCTTTTCGTACCATTTTAAAAATGGCATGCAGTGCTTCATACTCACTAACAGCACCACGTAAAGGGTTAGTTGGGTCAATCCCCGTAAAAGCTAACGCAGCGGGTTCTAAATTAGCCCCTTCAAAGGGTTCAACATGAAAATGAAGTGTTTCATCAGGCGATAACCAGCCATCTTTATCCATTTTGAGCGTGATGGCGGCAATTTCAAGTAGACCATCCGTTTTGGCATTAAACCCACCAGTTTCTACATCAATGACAACAGGGTAATAGCCCCTGAAGCGGCTAACCAGTGCGTTAGGATTATTTTTATCAGACATTAGGCTTTCATTTTAGGTTTCCGGTTGTTGGTTATTATGCCAAAAACCGAAAAGTTTTGCAGATAAACTCACACTAGGCAGCATATGAACTGCCTAGTGACTTAAGAATCGAAATGAATTAATTACCGAGGCCTTTGCTAGCACTTTTGTTCTCAATTAGCTCGATTTTGTACCCATCAGGGTCTTCTACAAAAGCAATAATTGTACTACCACCTTTGACTGGGCCTGCTTCACGTGTCACATTTCCACCTGCACGGCGGATATCTTCACAGGTCTGAGCGACGTTATCGACACCGAGGGCAATATGGCCATAAGCTGTGCCTAATTCGTAACTATCAACCCCCCAGTTATAGGTGAGCTCAATTACGGCACCTTCACTTTCGTCACTGTAACCCACGAATGCCAATGAATATTTATACTCAGGGTTTTCACTGGTACGCAGTAGACGCATACCGAGAACCTTCGTGTAAAAATCAATTGAACGCTGCATATCCGTCACACGTAACATGGTATGTAGTAAGCGCATAAGAGAACTCCCTTGAATTAACTAAATGAAACTGAATCGTTTTAACGACTAATATAACGTACCTATTATCTTTAACACAATGAAATAGGTTTATTTATTGTACAAATAATAGATATAATCGTATTAGTGGAGTATATCATTAATTGGTGTTTTTAGTTAGGTGATATCAGTATGGCAGAGCAACTCGAGTTTTTTGAAATTCAAAGCCCTTGTCGTGGGATTTGCCAAGCCAATGAGCAAGGTTATTGCCGTGGTTGCTTTCGCTCTAGGGAAGAACGTTTCGGATGGTTAAAATTTACCGATAGCCAAAAGCGTAATATCTTACGTTTATGTCGCCAGCGCTATATTCGTTCAATAGCCGTCAAAACTCAGCAAGATGACTCACCTTCACCTCAACAAGAGCTTTTTTAATTGTTATCAACGCACTCATTCCCCATCAATCTTTTTAATTAAAGTTTTTTAACGACTATTCGTTGAAGCGTAATTAAATTGAAATGAAATTAATAAAACATAGTTAATTACTTCATATATCCTTCAATTAAATTTTAGTTATTCAAAATAATAATCAAATAAGGGCAAAGCTACCGAAAATGGCATGATTTTAAGATTAACTATATTTAATTGTTTTTAAAGGAGTAATCGGCAATTGTCTTTTTTATTGTTAATTGTAATTACTATAAGGGTTAAAATAGATAGATTCGAAAGAGGAGTAAGGCTATTCTTATTAACAAGATCATTGATAGTCTATGTGAGTAAATAAAACGATGTTTAATATATAAAATGAGTGGATTTAATGGGTGATTAAAATCACAAATCAAATGATTGACTATGACTATAAATAGGTATTTATCATGGTTTTTTCTAATAATTAGTTGTCATAGCAAGAAGGAGTGAATATATAATTTAAAGAATAATTTATGGGTTGTATATTTGTTGGGCAGAATAGTGTTATATAAGGAGGGAACATTGGAGTCACAAATAGGAGCCGATTTATCACGTGTTGTACGCATGTGGAGATCACTGATTGATCATCGTTTGAAACCACTTAAGCTAACGCAAACGCATTGGATTACGTTACATAATATTAGCCAGCTACCGCCGGAGCAGTCGCAAATTCAACTTGCAAAAGCGATTGGTATTGAGCAACCTTCATTAGTGAGAACGTTAGATCAGTTAGAGGAAAAAAAACTGATTTCTCGTCACACTTGTGCGAATGACCGTCGTGCAAAAAGAATAAAACTGACACCAGAGTCTGAGCCATTTATCAAAACAGTTGATGAGGTAATTGATAATACACGCAAAGAGATTTTAGGAAATATTACACAGGATGAACTGGGTCAGTTATCATTATTGTTACTGAAATTAGAGAAAAATATTTTACGATTACAAGGAGATTTATAATTAGTGAAATTATTAATGAGCTAAGTACATTATTAAACTTTAAATCATTATGACAAGATTAATTATCTATTTTATTGATAGAACTTTTCTTCTGATTTTTTCGCCTAATAAATTAGTATGAAACTAAATTATTGGCTTTATTTATTGTTTGATGATAAATCATTTTTATTTTAACTGATTTATAAGATAGAAGGGTGTTTAAAGTTTACTGCTGTTAACTTGAGTAGCAAGTGATACTTTTTAGATTAATTGTGTTTTGAGGAACAAATCAAACAGCGTAAAAATAATCATTGGAATTTAAGCAAACATTAATATTTGTCAGTTATTTACAGATGTTCAACGGTCTGTTGGTACTGCATAAGATGTCAAATCCAAAGTCCAATAAGGAAGTGAAACTGTAGATGTATGATGACTACACAACAATGGTTTAGGTAACCTTAAAATTAAGAAGATATGTTCACCGGTCAGAATTTTGCCGGTGAACATATACTAAGATTAACGTGGAGAAACAGTGACCGTGCCGCCACTATTTGCAATCATGACACGTTGGCCAGAACGGAAAACACTTGGATCTTGTTTTTGAACGACGACAATGTTTTTGCCGCTATCAAGACGGATCTCTAACTGTACACCTTGGCTTCTATTCAGCGCACCTTGGGCTTCTTGGCCTGCTAAACCACCCGCAATAGCCCCCGCAGCGGTTGCAAGCGTTTTACCAGAGCCGCCACCAATGGTGTTACCCAATAGGCCGCCTAGTACCGCACCACCAATTGCACCGATAACGTTTCCATCATCACCTGCTTGGATAGTAACAGGGCGAGCATTAAGCACAGTGCCGTAAGTCACAGTCTGTACTTGTTTCGCGTCTTTAGCTGAAATAGTATCACCAGAAAGTGTACTGGTATTGACACAGCCAGATAATACAGTGACTGCTACAACACCGACGAAAACTTTCTTAAGCATAATTACTCCTATGAGACTTGCTGTCTGTGGCACTAACATAGCATTGGATTGTTGTTTTAACCATAATCACAATATGAAGACGACCATTATGATGTAGGGCTAAAACGGGTATCAGACTACTGATTTTGTTTTAAACAAAGTGTAAACACTAGGTAAAATATCTCAAAGTAGGAAATATTTCATAAAGTAAGGCACACTTTGTTAAATGTTTCCATTAAATAAATTGACGATACAAATATCATTGTGTGTTAATTGCACAAAAATTGTTCTAATTACCCAATGACGACCCTTGTTTGCATTGATAAATACCTTAGCTTGTTAATTATACTATAACTTATAATTGGCTAGGTAGATATTCGAGCGCCCAAATAACCTTATTGTCGATATTTTAAACGTAAAATCGCTAGGATCCGTGTACTGACTTTTTTTCTGCGAGTCAGCCCGAGAAATTACAATGTGTGGTTGACAAACTCCCTCATCAAAGCACAATCTTTTGAAGCTTAAATTCACAAAGCGTTATGCAACCTAAAGGAACAATAATGATAAAGTCAGGTCGTTATATAGGGATTATGTCAGGAACCAGCTTAGATGGGGTTGATGTTGTTCTTGCAGCGATTAGCGATAAATTTGTTGCTGAGCAATTAAGCATTAGTGTTGCGTTTCCTGTGGAGCTAAAAAAAAGAATTCTTAATATTTGCCAAGGCCAAGAAACCACATTATCTGAAATAGGAAAAATTGACCGTGAATTAGGGTCACTTTATGCCGATGCTGTGAATCAATTATTGGCGAAAGCCGGCATTCCCGCAAAAGATATCATTGCAATTGGTTGTCATGGGCAAACCGTCTGGCATGAACCCGATGGCCCGCAACCTTTTACCACACAACTGGGCGATAACAATAGAGTTGCCGCATTAACAGGCATTACGACGGTGGGGGATTTTAGGCGTCGCGATATGGCCTATGGTGGACAGGGGGCTCCATTAGTACCTGCATTCCACTTGGCAGTATTAGGCCATGCAATAGAAAAAAGAATTATATTAAATATTGGTGGCATATCGAACATTACCGCTTTACTGCCGGGGGCTTATGTCAAAGGTTACGATACCGGGCCTGGTAATATGTTGATGGACACATGGATATGGCGTCATAAACAGTGTGCATACGATGAAAATGGTCATTGGGCGAGTACAGGTACGGTACATCAACCTTTGCTCAAGGCGATGTTACGTGATCCGTACTTCCGGCGGTCGGCACCAAAAAGCACAGGGCGTGAATATTTTAATATGCAATGGTTAGATAAGCACTTATCTGACTTTCCTGATATTTTGCCTCAAGATGTGCAAGCGACTTTATGTGAATTAACCGCCGCGTCAATTGCCGAGCAGATTTTACTGTGTGGCGGCTGTGAACGTTTAATTGTTTGTGGGGGGGGGCAAAAAATAGCTTTTTGATGCAGCGCCTAGCGGCTTTGCTTCCGGGGACAGAGGTGGGGCCAAGTGATAAATATGGTTTAAGCGGTGATGATATGGAAGCATTAGCTTTCGCATGGCTGGCTGCTCGAACTATGGCTAATTTGCCGGGGAATCTTGCATCCGTGACAGGCGCTGAACGTGAAACGGTGTTAGGTGCGATTTATCCCGCGAATATCGATGAAAAATAATTGCGTTAAGGAAATAAGTAAACGATGAATGACGCACAAAATTTAGAGTTAGCAGCATTACGCCGTGAATACACGAAAGGTGGTTTAAGGCGATCTGACTTAACGGCAGACCCACTAGATCTGTTTGAGAAGTGGTTAAAACAGGCCTGTGAAGCGAATTTAAGTGATCCTACTGCAATGTGTGTTGCGACTGTTGATGAAACAGGTCAGCCGTATCAACGTATTGTTTTGTTAAAGCACTTCGATGAAAAAGGGTTGGTCTTTTATACCAACATGGGGAGCCGAAAAGCGCAGCATTTAGGAAAAAACAATAAAGTCAGCTTACATTTCCCATGGTACCCACTTGAGCGCCAAGTGAGTTTTTTAGGGGTGGCAGAGCGTTTAAACCCTATTGAGGTCGTCAAGTATTTCCATAGTCGTCCAAAAGATAGCCAGATTGCGGCTTGGGCATCTCAGCAATCATCCAGAATTTCAGCGCGTAGCATTTTGGAAGGTAAATTTTTAGAACTAAAACAAAAGTTCCAAAATGGCGAAGTGCCACTACCGAGTTTTTGGGGTGGTTTCCGTGTGGTATTCAATAGTGTTGAGTTCTGGCAAGGGGGAGCCAACCGGTTACATGACCGTTTTATTTATCAGCGAGACGGGGATGGCTGGAAAATTGATAGATTAGCGCCGTAATTAAATGTTTTTTAGCTGGCACTTCACAGCTAGGCGCTTTATGCTATAGGTTCGTTTACGAAAACTGACAAGCGACACCTACGAGATTGGGTAATCACTCCCCAGCTCGAGGTCATTTTACTAAAAATAGATAGACAAAATTCAACTGATGGAGTCATTGATGTCTAGCAATAACCTGATTAAACAATTGCAAGAGCGGGGCCTCGTTGCCCAGGTAACGGATGAGGATGCGTTAGCAGAGAGACTGGCGCAAGGCCCTATCTCTCTCTATTGCGGCTTCGACCCTACCGCCGACAGCTTGCACTTGGGACATCTGGTTCCCTTGCTGTGTTTAAAACGATTCCAACTAGCCGGGCACAAGCCTGTGGCGTTGGTCGGTGGCGCGACGGGTCTGATTGGCGATCCGAGTTTTAAAGCCTCTGAGCGTAAATTAAATACCGCAGAGACCGTCCAAGAATGGGTAGAAAAAATCCGTAATCAAGTATCGCCTTTCCTAAGTTTTGATTGTGGCGATAACAGCGCTAAATTAGCCAACAACTACGATTGGTTTGGTAAAATGGATGTGCTGACTTTCTTACGTGATATTGGTAAACACTTTTCTGTTAACCAAATGATCAACAAAGAAGCGGTAAAACAACGCCTAAATCGTGATGATGTGGGGATCTCTTTCACTGAGTTTGCTTATAACCTGCTGCAAGGTTATGACTTCGCAAACCTCAATAAAGAGCATGGTGTTGAGTTACAAATTGGTGGTTCTGACCAGTGGGGTAACATTACTTCGGGTATTGATTTGACTCGCCGTTTAAATCAAAACCAAGTATTCGGTATGACTGTACCGTTAATCACCAAATCAGATGGTACTAAATTCGGTAAAACTGAAGGTGGTGCAGTCTGGCTTGATCCTAAGAAAACCAGTCCATACAAATTCTACCAATTCTGGATCAATACGGCTGATGCTGACGTCTATCGCTTCTTAAAATTCTTTACCTTCATGGAATTAAGCGAAATTGATGCACTTGAAGAAGAAGATAAAAACAGCGGTAAAGCGCCACGTGCACAATATGTTTTAGCTGAAAATGTAACTCGACTGGTACATGGTGAAGAAGGTTTAGCCGCGGCGCGTCGTATTACTGAAAGCCTTTTCTCTGGTGCAGTGTCTGATTTGACCGAAGCGGATTTTGAACAACTGGCTCAAGATGGTATGCCATGCATTACGCTTGAAAATGGTGCTGACTTACAGCAAGCGCTTGTTGATTCAGAGTTAACGCCTTCACGCGGACAGGCAAGAACAGCAATTAGTTCAAATGCGGTGGCAGTTAACGGTCAAAAACAGACCGATCCAATGTATGTGTTCAGTGATTCTGATCGCCTGTTTGGGCGTTTCACACTGATCCGTCGTGGTAAGAAAAACGACTGCTTAATCAACTGGAAATAACGCTGACGAACCTTTGTCCTACTAGCCCGAGAAGTTCTCGGGCTATTTGTATTCATCATATTTTTCAGATGGCATGATTGACTAAATATATTGAGTTACTGTGAACATACCTGTTTCTATGAACGTTAGTATTGCCTCATTGGTTGGTCACATCTATTTGGAATTATTTTGAATCTATATACGCAATGGTGAATCACTGATTTCGCTTCATTCGATTTAACAATTCCTTGGGTCTTCCATGAAAAGTGTTCTCTCAATTCAATCCCATGTTGTTTTCGGTCATGCAGGAAACAGTGCGGCTGTCTTTCCTATGTGCCGTATGGGCGTCGATGTATGGCCACTCAACACCGTACAATTTTCCAATCATACGCAGTACCCGCAATGGACGGGCACAGTTTTTCCCGCTCAACATTTAACAGAGATTGTTAGCGGCTTAGCTAAAATTCATAAATTAGACATTTGTGATGCCGTCTTAAGCGGTTATATCGGCTCTGCTGAGCAAGGCAATGATATTCTTGCGATTGTCAAACAAGTCAAAGCAGCAAATCCACAGGCGCTCTATTTTTGTGACCCGGTAATGGGGCATCCAGAGAAAGGATGTATCGTTGCTCCAGGAGTCGCTGAGTTTTTATGTCAACAAGCCTTACAAGCTAGTGACATCATCGCACCTAACCTACTTGAGTTAGAAACACTGTCAGGAAAAACCATTGCAACGGTAGAGCAAGCTGTGGAAGCAGCACGTCAATTATGTTGCAAAGGGCCTAAAATTGTTCTAGTCAAACATCTAAGTCGAGCGGGCTACAGAGCCGATCGTTTTGAAATGATTTTAGTCACCGCAGAGCATAGCTGGCATGTGAGCCGACCTTTGGTTGATTTTGGTGAAAAGCAGCCGGTAGGAGTGGGGGATCTGACGAGTGGTTTGATGCTGGTGAATTTATTAAAAGGTGAAAGTTTGCCTAAAGCTTTAGAGCATGTAGCTGCCGCTGTTTATGAGGTGATGTTACAAACCAAAGTAATGGGTGAGTATGAGCTTCAATTAGTTGCTGCGCAGGATAAGATGGTTACACCAGAACATAAATTCTGTGCAACCGCACTTGATTAAAGTGTGCAAACAAATAGAACAGGTAGCGCTCCATTATGGAGCGCTACAGTAAAATCAGATCAAACCTTCAGCAGCTAATGCTTCTTGGACTTTAGGGCGCTTAGCGACTTTGTCTCGATACTCTGTTAAATGTTTCAGATGAGTAATATCAACACCGACGATTTTTGCCCAGTTACTCACAGTAAATAAATAAGCATCAGCAACAGTAAAGCTGTCATCAGCAAAGAAGGCTTTTTTAGCCAGTACATCATCAACATATTGGAATTTTTTGATGAGTGTCGCTTTAGCCATCTCTTTATACTCATCAGGAGTGCCCGGCGTGAATAAAGGCGCAAAATTCTTATGTAGCTCAGTAGAAATAAAATTCAGAGCCTCCAATTGATGGTAGCGTTTCATCGTACCTGCTGGCGCGATTAGATTTCTATCTTGTTTTTGATCAGCGAGATACTGGACGATCACGGCTCCTTCAGTTAGCTGTTCGCCATCATCTAAGATTAAAGTAGGAACTTGCCCTTTCGGGTTGATAGCTAAGAAATCTTCGCCATTTTCGGTTTTCTTCTCTTTTAAATTGACACGCACAATGCTGAAATCCAGCCCTGTTTCGCGCAAGATAATGTGAGGGGAAAGGGAACAAGCACCGGGAGCATAATACAATTTCATCATAAAACTCCTAAATAGTTATATTGGCAATCAGCAGACTAATATCATCCATAGTATATCATGACGCATGAGAAAGCATTTGCTTTAAGATGTCAGTATTTATTCGTTTTAGAGTAGGCAGATGATTAGATGTAACTTTAGTAAATAATTAAGACTAATGCCTTATCTTTTATTGTGTGGAACTTGTTAGGATCCGCGTTCAAAATCAGCTATCACAGAGTCGCCACTTTATAACGTTAGGCTTGTAACATGGAAAGTATGTGTAACAAATTAAAAATATTAAATAAACTTGATAACGTATTAATGGCGCATACGCCTAATCAGAGTACTGGATTTAAGCGTTTTGTTTTAGAATTTTGGTTTTTTGGCTTAATCAATGCGCGCTCATGCTTATTTGCGGGCTTCTTTTTTTTAGCATTGTTTCTTGTTCCTGTTAAAGGGCTATTTGGTTTACCTCGCTATGATATTTTACTGGTGTTTGCAGTACTATTTCAGGCTTTTCTTGTTTGGTCAAAGTTAGAGACTTGGGATGAGCTAAAAGCGATTTGTGTTTTCCATTTAGTGGGGTTTATCATGGAGTTGTTTAAAACTTCAGCGACAATAGCCTCGTGGCAATACCCCGATGAAGCCTATAGTAAACTGTGGGGAGTTCCTCTATTTACAGGATTTATGTATGCGGCTGTTGGTAGCTATATTATTCAGTCGTGGCGTTTTTTTAAAGTGCGTATTGAGCATTACCCACCTTATTGGATGGCAACATTGGTGGCTTTAGCGATATACATTAATTTTTTTAGCCATCATTATATTGATGATTACCGTTGGTATTTAACGGCTTTTATTTTTGGCCTATATGCACGTAGTACCGTTTTTTATACTCCCTTAGATAAAGAGCGGCGAATGCCATTATTACTTGCGTTTATGCTGATCGGCTTTTTTATTTGGTTAGCGGAAAATTTCGGAACCTTTTTTGGGGTTTGGCAATACCCGAACCAAATTGGTGCGTGGTCGGTTGTGCATGCAGGGAAGTGGGGAGCTTGGTCTTTATTAGTCATTGTGACTTTTACGATTGTCGTTCATCTTAAACATATTAAGGCGAATGTCACAATCGCTCGTTAAATGCGGCTGTTTTTAAAAGCAAAACGCCATCCGGAGATGGCGTTTGTCATCAATGAACTAAAACTTATTTAAGTTCCAGTTCATTCATTGCGGCAATGCTGAAACCACCATCAACATGTACGACTTCACCAGTAATACCTGCTGCAAGATTTGAGCTTAGGAATGCCGCTGTATTACCCACGTCTTCGATAGTGACTGTACGACGAATTGGCGTTACAGCTTCGCAGTGTGCCAGCATTTTACGGAAGTCTTTGATACCTGATGCCGCGAGTGTACGGATTGGGCCTGCTGAAACCGCGTTGACACGGATACCTTGAGGACCCATTGCATTTGCCATATAACGAACGTTAGCTTCTAAAGAGGCTTTAGCAAGACCCATTACGTTATAGTTAGGAATAGCGCGCTCAGCACCTAAATAGGTAAGCGTCAGTAAAGAAGCATCTGGGTTTAGCATGTTACGGCATGCTTTTGCCATCGCAACAAAACTGTATGCACTGATATCGTGAGCGATACGGAAACCATCACGTGTTACCGCGTCAACATAATCGCCGTCAAGCTGATCTGCTGGTGCAAAGCCGATTGAGTGGACAAAGCCATCAAATTTAGGCCAGGATTTTCCTAATTCAGCAAACATAGCGTCAATACTTGCATCAACAGCAACATCACACTCAAGAACGATGTTAGAGTTTAAAGATGCAGCAAACTCTTCGACACGAGGTTTTAATTTTTCGTTTTGATAAGTGAACGCCAGTTCAGCGCCTTGTTCATGCATTGCTTTAGCAATACCGTATGCAATTGATAATTTACTGGCAACGCCAGTGATTAGAATGCGTTTGCCGGTTAAAAAACCCATAGCATTATCCTTGTTTATTTTCTATTGAAAACGCGAATATAACAGAAGACACCGTGTCTTGGGTAGTTTTCGCATTTTTTATTGACGAATCGTCGATATCTTACCATGTATTGCATAAAGAAGGGTATTTTGCTGTTCTCCTCGGAGCAGTCAAATATCCTGTCGCCATGCTTCAATGGATAAAGGTTCGCCGAAATGGCTCTCAATCAATCGACGGGTGACATCATGAAGTGGTGACGCTAGCACTTCAGCAGTATTTCCGCGCTCGACGACAACCCCTTTATCCATGACTAACATTTTGTCGCTAATATGCTTCATCATTCCTAAATGCTGCGTGACATAAATGTAAGCAATATCCTGCTTTGCCTGCAACTCCAACATCAGATTGATAATTTGTGAACGCATTGACATATCTAAGGAGGCCAATGCTTCATCCGCAATAATAATTTCAGGCTGTAAAATTAGCGCTCTTGCCAATGCGACACGCTGCTTTTGGCCTGACGCAAGCATATGAGGGTAATATTCTGCATGATCGGCCAATAGACCCACTTGGCGAAGCGTTTGAATAATACGGCGCTCTCGCTCAATACCGGTCAGTTCCGTGTTCAGCTTTAGTGGTAACTCAAGGGTTTGACCAATACGTTGGCGAGGGTTTAGCGAGGTGCTGGGATCTTGGAATATCATACGGATACGCTGGCTACGGTAACTGTAGTCACCATAACTGAGGCGGTGACCGCGGATCATAATCTCGCCTGCGGTCGGCTCCGTGACGCCGGATAACATACGAGCAAGGGTTGATTTCCCCGAACCGTTGGCACCAATAATGGCTAATGTCTGGCCTGCCTGTAAGTTAAAGCTCAATGGTTTCACCGCTTCTAATTCATAACGGCGGAATAGCCCCTCGCGAAAACGAAAAGTTTTGGTGAGATTGCGAACCTCAAGTAACGTTTCCATCAGGATGGTTCCTCCGTATTTAGCGGATAATGACAGGCAAACAGATGGTTTTTGATATTACGTAGAGGTGGAGCCACGATACATGTCCGTTGTGCATAAGGGCAGCGGGGGCCAAGGCGACAGCCAATTGGAAGATGTTCCAGCGATGGGATGGCGCCCGGAAGGGTATTTAATCGGCCTTTATGGGGAATCGGGCTTTCAAAATCAGGTATTGAACGAATCAGTGCTTGTGTATAGGGGTGGCGAGGACGTTGCAAAATATCCTCTGGTGTTGCGCTTTCAACAGTTTGACCACAATAAAGCACGTTAATTCTATCCACGAGTTTTGACATCATTTCCATATCATGGCTGATCAACAAGATAGTCATATTATTGTTTTGATTAAGCTTATCGAGCAGTCGGAAAATTTGTGCTTGGGTAGTGGACTCCATCGCATTGGTTGGCTCATCGGCTATCAATAAACGTGGCTGATTCGCAATTGCAATGGCTATCATGACTTTTTGACATTCACCATCAGTAAGTTCATAAGGGTAGCTACGCATAATGTCTTTATGATCTTTGATCCCCACGCGGTGTAATAATTCGATGGCTCGGCGCTTACGCCAATTAAAACGTTGCCACCAACGACCTTTATAAGTCCAGCCTGGGATAGCCTGTATCAATTGCTTGCCAATATTTTCGGCGGGGTCGAGACAAGATTGCGGCTCTTGGAAAATCATCGAAATATTATGACCGATCAACCGATGACGCTTACGAGG
This sequence comes from Providencia sp. PROV122, assembly GCF_028482365.1. Taxonomy (NCBI): domain Bacteria; kingdom Pseudomonadati; phylum Pseudomonadota; class Gammaproteobacteria; order Enterobacterales; family Morganellaceae; genus Providencia; species Providencia sp. PROV122. The sequence goes on from NZ_JAMPQI010000009.1 coordinate 160,173, forward strand.
GCTAAGTTTAAGTAAGTCAATATCTTGGAAGCGAAAGCGGTCGGCGGTAACACGGATATTATCTTTGGTGACGCCACAAATGGCTTTGGCAATGAGGCTTTTACCTGAGCCAGACTCACCAACTAAACCACGGACTTCCCCCTCAGTAAGGGTCATCGAAATACGGTCAACGGCTTTGACTGGGCCGTTGGCTGTCATAAATTCAATGGTCAAATTGCGGATGTCTAACAATGGCATTATTCAACCCCCGCATTGATTGCTCGGTGTAAGCCATCACCGAGTAAATTGACGAATAAGACACTTATCATAATCGCTGCACCGGGCAAAATGACTGACCAAGGGGCAACATAGATAAGCTCTAAACTATCCCCTAACATGGCTCCCCACTCAGAAGAGGGCAACTGTGCACCCAGATCAAGAAAGCCCAGCGCGGCAATATCCAAAATAGCGATAGAAAGTGCTCTCGTCAGCTCTGTTACTAAGATTGGGGTAATGTTAGGTAATACGGTATACCACAAAATAAAAATATTTGATGCGCCGTCAAGCCTAGCAGCAACAATATACTCTTTATCTAGCTCATCGTGAACAGCAACATAAATTGTTCTTACCATGCGAGGGATCAGGGCTAAGCAGATTGCGAGCATAGCATTTTGTAAACTCGCGCCCATGAATGCAACCACGATAATGGCAAGTAACAAAGACGGGATGGATAACAATGTATCAAGTATATGGTTGAAAACCGCTGACTTTAAGCCCCGTGTCATCCCTGCTAGACAGCCTAATATCAGGCCTATTAGAGTGGCAATAAAAGTGATTAATAATGCCGCGCCGAACGTCGATTTTGTGCCCAAAATGAGGCGGCTTAGGATATCCCTGCCGAGGTCGTCAGTACCTAGGAAAAAGGCGACATTACCATAGTGAGACCAAGAAGGCGGTAATAATTGGTAACCTAAGAATTGCTGATCGATGGTATAGGGCGCGATATAAGGGCCAATAAAAGAGAGCGCCAATAAAAATAGCACGCCATAGAAACCGATCATCGAGAGAATATCAGATGAAAAAATATTCCAGACAACCCGCGTAGGGGAAGGCATCTTCTGTTCACGATAAAAATTATCTGAGGACATACCAATCCTTATGTTTTAACGGATCCATCATTGCCCCTAAAATATCAGACAGTACGTTAACGGTAATCACTAAGGCCCCAATCAACATGACGCCAGCAGAAATAGCAGAGTAGTCTTGTTGGCGGATGGCGGTGACTAACCAACGCCCCAGTCCTGGCCAGTTAAATACCAATTCGGTCACCATGGTCAGTGTTAACATGGTAGAGAATTGTAGGCCTAATTTAGGGATAATTGGCGGGATCGCATTGTGGAAAATATGACGACGGATAATGGTAAGTCGTGATAACCCACGCGTTGCAGCCGCTTTAATGTAATTTTCACTGGCTATCTCTTCAGTACTATTTCGAACTAAACGAATGACCTCGGTAGTCGGAGCCAGAGCCAGTGTTAATACAGGTAAAATCATATGTTCGAGTACGTTTATGATCATTTGTTGGCGATAAGGTGAGTCGGAAAGCCAAGCATCAATTAATGCAAAACCTGTAACAGATTTTAGATTATAGAGAAGATCAATACGCCCAGACACTGGCAGCCAGCCTAATCGTAGTGAGAAAAACAGTGTCAAGACTAACGCTAACACAAAGACGGGTACAGAAAAGCCAAGTAATGCAAAGGTGCTGATTGCAATATCCGCGGGTTTATTTCGCCAAAAGGCGGCAATCATCCCTAAAGGAATACCGACGATCAGGGCAAACATAAAGGCTAAAATACACAATTCCATTGTTGCAGGGAACGTGTCTTTTAATTGCTCTGTAATGGGTTCGCCATTAATACTGGAAACGCCAAAATCAAAGTGGAGTAGACCATCGAAATAAAATAGATAAGCATCAATAAGCGATGCGCCGCTTAAAGGCGCATTAGGCGTGAAATAGCTGAGGCTAAAGCTCACCAAAGAGAGAAAAAAAACGGTGACTAACAGCAAAAGTAAACGACGCAGCGAATAGATGATCATGGTTACTGTTCCTGTTTATGACCTGTTTTTTGGCTATTTTCATTCATATCTCTGTACACGCCTGCAAATGAAGTATTACCAAATGCACTGATCACGAGGCCCTTCATATCAAAGCGATAGGCTTGCAAACGTAAAGAGTAAGCGAGAGGTAAAACAGGCAAATCATCGCTCAGTAGCTGTTGGGCTTGATGATAGTAATCAATACGGGCGGCAAGTTGCTCCGTTAACAGTGCTTTATGCAGTATTTCGTCAAAAGCAGGGCTGCACCAATGACTTAGGTTGGTCTGAGAAGCTATCGCGGCACAACTCAGCAAAGGACGGAAGAAACTGTCTGGGTCGTTACTGTCGGTCGCCCAACCCGCTAAAGTCATATCATGGGAGCGATCCATTAATTGGTTCTCTTGAAAACGGCCTTCGACAGAGCGAATATTCATGATAATGCCTACTTGCGCCAAATCAGCTTGGATAAGCTCAGCCATTTTTAATGGGCTAGGGTTATACGATTGTGATGAAACAGGTACCCAAAGGTCAAGTTGCAAGTTTTCCAGTCCTAGCTCTTGTAACATTTTTTTGGCTAACTCGGGGTTATAATCAGTCACTTTGGCTTGATTATCATAGGCCCAAGAAGCTCGTGGCAAAATCGAAGCGGCAGTTTCTGCTGTGCCGTAGTAGATAGATTGCATCAAGCGATCATTATTAATGGCATAAGCGATGGCTTGGCGCACTTTGAGTTGGTCCAAAGGGGGCTTGCTGGTATTGAAAGCCAAATATGCGATATTCATGCCTGAACGCATTGATAGGCGTAGACGTGGGTCATCACGTAACACTGACAATTGGCTGGCGGCAGGGTAAGCCAACACATCGCATTCGCCAGTGAGCAATTTTGAGATTCTCCCCGTACCGCCAGCGCCCATATCAATAACCACCTCTTTCATGCGAGGTTCACCCTTCCAGTAGTTATCATTACGAAACAGACGGACAAATTGGCCTGCTTGATAGTCATCAAGGCGAAATGGTCCGGTGCCGACAGGGCGCCAATCAATCATCTCTTGGCGATTAATTTGAGCGAGGTGATCGGCATATTCAGCCGATAAAATAGGCGCATAGTGGGTCGCTAAGTGCCATAGAAAAGAAGCATCAGGGGCATTCAGACGGAATTCAACCGTATAATCATTTAATTTACGAATACTTTGTACGCTATTGGCAAATTGCAAACTATCAAAATAGGGGTAGTGACCGCCATTAATGTAGTGATAAGGATGATTAACTTCAAACATGCGAGCGAAGCTAAAAACAACATCATCGGCATTCATATTACGTGTTGGAGTAAACCACGGTGTTTGTTGAAATTTGACATCTTTACGCAGTGTTAATCGATAAGTTGCGCCATTATCCAGTACCTCCCAGCGTGACGCCACTTCCGGAATTAACCGATAGGTAAAAGGGTCAACATCTAGCAGGCGATCATAAATTTGCGCTGCCAAGGGGTCGACAATTAGGCCACTACTGACTAACTGGGGATTGAAAGTGGTAACAATGCCATTAACACAATAGATAAAACCGTTTTGACGGATGTTTTTGGGAACATCATTCGCCGCAGTATCCTGATATGACACATCGTTAGCCTGAGCGACCAGTGAAAAAGTAAATAGAAGCCAAAGAATTATTAAGCGCATAGCACTGATATCGTTAACCTTAAATATCCTATTGTAGCGTAAAAAGGGGCTGACAGGATATAAGCAAAAATAGTGTTTATTTTTAGGACAAGCAGGGCCGTCATGAATAGAAAACAGTCTGAAAAAGGAAAATAATATTATTAAAATTCATCTAATTATAATTAAATGAGAAAAAATCTCATTAAACCGCTTTACAAATGGTACTGATAACTATTATCATTCGCTTTGCCTCCTAAGCAAAAAGCTTGTGGTCAGGCATGACATTGCTCACATTGCTTCCAGTGTTTTTTTATAGCCAGCATGGGTGCTGGCTTTTTTTTATCTCAAAATAGATAGATTATACATATCAAAACGGATAAGGGTCGGCTAGTGTATTAACCCAACGGCTTGTAAATCCTTTTCTTCAACATTGCCTTGTAAAGTACACATAATTTTAACCGTGTTATTTTCCTTGTTGGCTTCGATAAAAAACAGTTTTTCAGCGGAATCACCAACAGGGATCAGGCCGCTAACTGGCGTGAGGTTTTTTTGCCAAGGTTCAGAAATCGCATTTCGCATTTTTGAATTGGCGACAAAATAGCCAGCCCCTTCAATCAGGGGGATGTGCTGAGATAAATGTTGAATGACATCTTGTTCTGGCATGGATGTTTCAAACCCCCAGTAATAAAACCTTCCCCCAATCCGGTTATTAGAAATTTCTTTATAACGCTCAAGATCAATAGCAATGGCGATAAAGTGGGTAAGTTCTAAACCATCTTTAGTGGTGTATTGCAAAGGAATATTAATGCCTGATTGACTAAATAATTCAGCGATAGTGATATTTTGGGGGATCATTGCGAATTCTTGGTTATGTTTTATCTCTTCAAAAAAACGACTATCGCATGCAGAAAGTGCTTTTATAATACCGATTGCATGTGCAGAGTAAGTGCAACTTATCAATAAAGAGAATAAAATCATTTTTTTTATGATAGCCATTTTATACCCTCAAAAATATAGCCATAAATAGTGACAAAACGGTCAATGACAAGTAACGTATAAAATAAAAATTAAGTGATTAGCTTTCGTAATGTTAATTAAATTAAACTCAGTTAACTTGATAGCTTTACTTGCAGTTTATTTCACACTTATTAGATGTACGTATATTTACTAATCGAGATGTTAGCCATTTATCCTTTAATGTAATAGTAGAGTGATATATGAAGATTAACAATATTTAAAAAATCACATCGGCTATTTTAGTTCGGTCATTATTTATCTACTCAATTATGTTGTACACTACAAATAAAAATATACGTTCTTACTCCCCCTACGAATAATACTATTAATAGGGAGAAAAGATAGTTTATGGATTAATCACTCATTAATTGCAAATGTAGCTACTATTGCCGAGAAATAGCATTTAAGTGCTGTTAAAGACAATCATGCCATGTTCAGTCAGCTTCGTTTTGACGTTGACTGAAACGGATATTTAACACCATAAGAGATAAATAACAGAGCTTTTAATTTATTTTAGTATCATATCGATTTAATTATTAGTTGATAAATTATCAAGATTAATTTGATGTTTTTTAATTAACCCACGTAGCTGATCATAACTTAGAGATAACCGCTGAGCGGCTTTACGCTGATTAAATTGGCTCTGTTGTAAAGCTTGCTCAAGTAATTGTTTTTCACTTTGCTGCTGCCAAAGGCGTAAATCACATGGCAAAGAGGGTAATGATATTTTTTGCTCTGGTATCTTTTCAGGGTTTGAGAGGACGGCGAGTTTCTCACCAAAAGGGTCAAAAATAATTGTTTCAACAGGCGCATCATTATCTTTATGCCGATAAACGGAACGCTCAACCACATTTTTTAATTCACGAATATTACCCGGCCACGGATATTGCTCTAACGCTTGCTGTGCTTTTGGACTAAAGCCGCTGAAATATGGGCGTTTGAGTTCACCACACATTGCGATGGCAAAATGTTCGGCTAAGAGCATGATATCGGACACACGCTCACGTAAAGGTGGAATACGGATCACTTCAAAGGCTAACCTATCAAGTAGATCTGCCCGAAAGCGGCCCTCTTTTGCCAATTCAGGTAAATTTGCATTTGTCGCACACACTAAACGCACGTTGACTTTCAGAGATTGACTGCCACCAACACGTTCAAGTTCGCCATATTCAATAACACGAAGAAGCTTTTCTTGTACGGACATAGGCGCAGTAGCAAGTTCATCGAGGAACAGCGTGCCTTTATCTGCCCGTTCGAAACGACCTTGATGGCGTTTTTGAGCGCCCGTAAATGAGCCTGCTTCGTGGCCAAATAATTCAGAATCTAGCAAATTCTCATTGAGTCCACTGCAATTTAGGGAGATAAAGGGTTCTTGCCAACGAGGAGAAAGGTAGTGTAGGCGATCGGCAATTAGCTCTTTACCTGTACCGCGCTCACCAATGACTAATATGGGTTTATTTAGTTGAGCCAGTTCAGACGTCCGTTCAAGTACATCTAAAAAGTTAGATGAGTTACCAATAATTGTATCATTAGTGTTTTTCATGGTTATTTTTACCAATAGTTGGTTTTGTTGGCCTATTTAAAATATAGTCTAGATTGACGCTAATGAATATAAAAATAATTTATTGGTTATAATTCAAAGTGTTATGTATTTTTATGAAAGTTGGCACGCTGATTGCAGTAAATTAATCGTAATAGAACGAATGTCCTTGTCACAACGTTATGTGGCGGATGAAAACAGTTAAACGGAGCATCACGTATTGGTTGGAAGCCAAAATCGGGTTGAGGCTCTACTGAATGATAAAATCCATCAAGAGGAAATAAATAATGGGTATTTTTTCACGTTTTGCCGATATCATTAATGCAAATATCGCATCTTTGCTGGACAAAGCAGAGGATCCGCAAAAAATGATCCGCCTGATGATTCAGGAAATGGAAGACATGCTAGTTGAAATCCGTTCGACATCGGCTCGTACTTTAGCAGAGAAAAAAGGTTTAGAGCGTCGTATCGAAATGGGCGAAAAGCAAGTTGCTGATTGGCAAGAAAAAGCGGAATTGGCTCTTGTGAAAGATAAAGAAGATCTTGCGCGTGCCGCATTGATTGAAAAGCAAAAAGTCAACTCAATGGTTGATACCTTAAAACATGAGCTTATTATTGTTGAAGAGACGCTAACGCGCTTGAAAGGTGAAATCACTGAGCTTGAAAATAAATTGCAAGAAACGCGCGCTAAACAGCAATCCATGATGGTGCGTTTAGAAGCGGCACAATCTAGCCGTAATGTTCGTCGTCAACTCGATAGTGGTAAGTTAGACGAAGCAATGGCACGTTTTGAGCAGTTCGAACGCCGTATTGACCATATGGAAGGTGAAGCTCAGAGCTACGGTATTGGTAAACAAAAATCATTGGAACAACAATTTGCTGAATTGAAAGCAGATGATGAAATTAGTGAACAATTAGCGGCATTAAAGGCTAAAATCAACACTAATAAAGAACAGTAATTTTGTAATCCCTAAACCTTAGCGTAGCGAATGGCTGCGCTAGGGAAGCGGATACCACCATTTGATATAAGGAAATGTGATGGGCTATGTTTTTCTGTCTCTCGTACTGATTGTTTTTCTCATTTTTATTCTGCCGTTTTGGTTGTGGTTACACTACAACAAACAGAATAACAGGCAGGGGAGCCAGCTAACAGAAAATGAAATCCAACGTTTAACTCAGCTTGCAGAGCAGACACAACGTATGCAACAGCGCATTAAAACGTTGGAAGATATTCTGGATGCGGAACATCCTAATTGGAGGCAAAAATAATGACCAATTTTCGCAATCGCCAATTATATCGATTAACTGACCGTCGTGTTTTTGGCGGAGTGTGTGCCGGTATCGCACAATTTTTTGATTTACCGGTTGCCTTAGTCAGGGTGATTGCCATATTGGCACTCTTTATGAGCTTCGGGTTAACACTGGTCTTATATATCGTCATGTGTTTTGTGCTACCTAAAGCTCCAAGTGGTTATCAAGGTCAAGATGTTAGTGTTGAAGTTTCAAAACTATTTAATGAAATTGATGCACAGTTAAAATCAGGTGAACTACGCTTACGCCAAATAGAGCGCTATGTCACCTCAGATACCTATACCGTTAATAGTAAGTTTCGTCATTTATAATTAATGTGCGCCCTCACATTTCGGGGAATAAGACTTTTGTTTTATTCCCTAAAATGTCTATCCAACGCTTAAATTCATGCGGTGGCACTATGCAAACGAATATTAAACGTAAACTCAAACAACAAGCCAAAAAACAAGCACTCAGTAAAGGGTTGAAGATAGTTGCAACACTTGCCATAACTTATGGACCAGGAGGTATTCTTGGTAAAATACTCAAAATAGTAGGCAGTAAGTGGGTCATCGGTTATTTAACAAAACGGATAGTAAAATAATCGTATAAAATACAGTGGTTATTGATTGAACCGTATAAAAACAAATTGCACTCAACAAATTAGTGATGCTGAATTTATGCTAAATTAGGCATCAATAATATTTGAGCGAGTGGGAGAAATATGAAACGGCTGCAAAATGAATTGACGGATTTGGTGAATCGTAGTGTCGATCGCCATGTTAGGCTCGCCGTAACTGGGCTGAGTCGTAGTGGAAAGACAGCATTTATTACTTCTCTTGTAAATCAGCTATTAAATGTAAATAGTGGTGCGCGTTTACCGCTATTTTCAGCCGCACGAGATAACCGTTTACTGGGTGTAAAACGGATACCGCAACGCGATTTTTCGATCCAGCGCTTTACGTATGATGAAGGGATCGCACAATTATATGGTCATCCCCCTCAATGGCCAACGCCGACACGCGGTGTCAGTGAAATACGCTTGAAATTACATTATCGCTCAGAAGACTCATTTTTTCGTCATTTTGTTGATAACTCTTCTTTATATCTGGAAATTATCGATTATCCAGGGGAATGGTTACTCGACCTTCCTATGCTTGATCAAAGCTACTTAGAATGGTCTTCTCAAATGAAGACCTTACAAAAAGGGGAGCGAGGTAAGCTTGCGCAAGCATGGTTAACATTATGTGAGTCATGTGACCCACTCGCACCCGCCGATGAAAATTTACTCGCGGCAATTTCCACGGCCTACACCACGTATTTAGAAGAGTGTAAAGCGCAAGGCCAACATTTTATTCAACCCGGACGTTTTGTACTTCCAGGGGAGCTTGCTGGAGCGCCAGCATTACAGTTTTTTCCATGGCCGAATATCGAAAAATATGGTGAGAAAAAACTGGCGCAAGCCGATAAGCATACCAACATTGGTATGCTACAGCGTCGCTATCAATATTACTGTGAGAATGTTGTAAAAGGCTTTTATAAAGACCATTTTCAACGGTTTGATCGGCAAATTGTTCTGGTGGACTGTTTACAACCTTTAAACAGTGGTCCGGACGCATTTAACGATATGCGCATGGCTCTGACACAGCTAATGCGTAGCTTCCATTATGGTAAACGAACGCTACTAAGACGTATGTTTTCCCCCTGCATAGATAAGTTGCTATTTGCTGCAAGTAAGTCTGACCATGTCACGCCAGATCAACATGCCAACCTAGTGTCGTTATTACAGCAGTTGGTCCAAGAGGCTTGGCAAAACGCAGCATTCGAAGGAATTAGCATGGATTGTATTGGTCTTGCGTCTATCCAAGCCACAGAGAGTGGTATTGTTGATTATCAAGGTGAAAAGCTGCCAGCATTAAAAGGGGAACGTTTGAGCGATGGTCAATTGATGACATTCTATCCAGGGGAGGTTCCAAAAAGGCTTCCGAGTGAAGTCTTTTGGCAAAAGCAGCGGTTTGAGTTTGAAAACTTCCGTCCTCGGCAAACACCGTTAGATCAGCCGTTACCTCATATTCGGATGGACAGTGCACTGGAGTTCTTGTTGGGAGATAAATTGAAATGAATGAACCAATCAAACAACGAGTTGATTTTTCCGAAGAAGATATAGCAGCAGAGGCTGAAAAACTCAGAAAAGCACGCCACTTTGATCCGCAAGAGCAACATAAATTTACGCCCGTAGAAATTGAGGCCGAGCAAGATGAGCAAGAAGGTGAGGTTGAAAGTTTAATTAACGAAGCGCTTAAGCCTAAAAGGAGTTTCTGGCGTAGGCTAGTCGGAACGGCAGTTGGGATTTTTGCTGTGAGTGTGATGGCTCAGTTAGGTATCTGGATCCACACGTCATGGGTCACGCAAGATTGGACTGCATTGGGTACAGCAGCCGCAGGAGGACTAATTGTCGTTGCAGGTGTCGGATCAATTGCCACAGAATGGCGGCGTCTATATCGCTTAAAAGAGCGGGCTCAAGAGCGTGATATTGCAAGGGAATTGCTACACAGCCATGGCATGGGGCAAGGGAAAGTTTTTTGTGAAAAACTGGCAAAACAGTCGGCACTTTCGGAGCAGCATCCCGCAGTGCAACGTTGGCAGGCTACGATACAGGAAACACACAATGACCGTGAAGTGGTTGAGTTGTATAGCAAATTAGTTCAGCCGATTCTTGATGAACAAGCACGTAAAGAGATCAGCCGCTCGTCGGCCGAGTCTGCTCTGATGATTGCGGTCAGCCCACTTGCCATTGTTGATATGGCATTTATTGCATGGAGAAATATTCGCTTAATTAATAGAATTGCTGCAATTTACGGCATTGAATTAGGGTATTACAGCCGCATTCGACTCTTTCGAATGGTATTAATTAACATTGCTTTTGCCGGAGCGTCAGAGCTGATCCGTGAAGTGGGTATGGACTGGTTATCACAAGATATTACAGCTCGTTTATCTACTCGTGCCGCACAAGGCATTGGTGCAGGGCTATTAACCGCCAGATTAGGGATTAAAGCGATGGAGTTGTGTCGCCCATTGCCGTGGATTGATGATAAACCGCGTTTAGCTGATTTCCGAGGGCAACTGCTGAGCCAAATAAAAAATGCGGTTCCGAGCAAAAAAGACGCTAAATAAAAGTCTCATCGCTGGCAGGTGTGATTGACAGTAAAGTACACTTGCCAGCCTAAAAACAGAAAGTGGTTATCTTTACTACCATCCCTGATTATTACTTGTTGTCGTAATAGCAATTTTTGCCATTTTCCCACGTTGTAAATTATTAGTGTCAACAATATGTGACACATGTGCTGTATTCTTACCGTAAATCAAGCTAAAATATTAGATCTATATTGTTTCTGCTAAAGGTTTTTATCCATGCGCCTCGAAGTGACTTGCCAAGACCGTATCGGTCTAACTCGTGAATTGCTTGATTTATTGGTCCTACAGAATATTGATCTTAAAGGCATTGAAATATCGGCGCAGAGACGGATATACCTCAATTTTACGCCTGTTGATTTTCAGGTGTTTAGCACGTTAATGGCAGAAATTCGTCGTATTAATGGCGTAATTGATGTACGTCGTATCTTTTTCATGCCGTCTGAGCGGGAGCATAAGGCGGTGTGGGCGCTATTAAACTCATTCCCTGAACCAGTTTTATCCATCGATAATAAACTAAACATTGAATTGGTTAACCCAATGTCATTACAAATTTTTGGCGTGGATGAAACCAAGATAAAACAAAAGACTTTCTCGCAACTGGTTAGTAACCATGGTTTACAACGTTGGTTTGAGCGAGAAGAGCCTGAGCCTTATACGGAAAGAGTAACCGTAAAAGGAAATGACTATTTAATGCAAGTCACGCCAATCATCTTAGCGGATGAAAATGGCAAGTCACACTGTACTGGTGCTGTTTTATTACTAAAATCAATAGCGATATTAGAAAAACAGCGCAAGCAAATTGTGGGTGCAGATGTGGATGGTTTTGACCTTATCGTTGCCAGTAGCCCCGCCATGTCACATGTTGTCGAACGTGCTAAACGTATCGCAATGTTAGATGAGCCTTTATTGTTAGTTGGGGAAACGGGAACAGGTAAAGATATGCTAGCCAAAGCGTGTCATTTGCATAGTGCACGCGGTAGTGCGCCATTTTTAGGGCTGAATTGTGCTTCAATGCCTGATGATGTGGTCGAAAGTGAATTGTTTGGTTATGCAGCAGGGGCATATCCGAATGCCTTAGATGGGAAAAAAGGGTTCTTTGAACAGGCAAACGGTGGCACGGTATTATTGGATGAAATTGCGGAAATGTCACCGCAAATGCAGATAAAACTATTGCGTTTTCTGAATGATGGAACATTTAGGCGCGTCGGTGAAGAGCGAGAAGTGAAAGTGGATGTGCGGGTCATTTGTGCCACACAAAAGAACCTGCCAGAGCTCGTTGCACAGAAAAAATTTAGGGAAGATTTATATTATCGCTTAAATGTTTTGAGCTTAACTATTCCTCCTTTACGTGAAAGACAAGAAGATATCTTGCCGCTAACCGAGGTTTTTGTCGCGAATTTTTCTAAAGAGTTAAATATCCCTAAACCTCGATTAGCACCTTCCTTAGTTGATTATCTAAGCCGCTATTATTGGCCTGGTAATGTAAGGCAGTTACGAAATGCCATTTATCAAGGCTTAACTCAATTAGAAGGGGATGTCCTGAATTCACATGATATTGATTTGCCAGAAATAGATAATTTACCAACGGTGGCTGTTGACTCTTTAAATGGTTCGTTAGATGAAATAACAAAACGTTATGAGGCATCGGTACTCGCACGTTTATATCGTGATTATCCAAGTACACGGAAGTTGGCAAAACGCCTTGACGTTTCCCATACCGCGATTGCGAATAAGTTACGCGAATATGGATTGAGCCAGAAAAAAGAGCAAGAATAACTTTTTTTGATGAAAATGTGATCGTTGGCGATGATTTCATCACTGCGGGTATCTTTTAGCACAAAAAGCAAACTATACTGAGAATAACTGGATATTCATTTGAAAAACGTTAAAGCTGTATTTTGATTGATGATAACCGATATCGCAAGGCCACCCGTGTGCCTGCAAGGAGTTGCTATGGATCAATTCGCTCTTAACTTTATTGTGAATACAAAACTACGTGAGTATCTCAATCAACGTCATTATAAAAATGATATGTTTGAGTCAGCGGCCTCGGCTGCTGAGTTATATTTGATGAATAGAGCGGCAGCCCGCTATTTAGAAAAACGCCATCGTTTCACATGGGAAGCCCTTGTTAAAAATGGCAATAAACCCCGTGATCTTATTATTGATATCCTCACATCCTCATGCCCCGCAAATAAAGAGCAGGCAATGAAAATCCTCAGTTGTTGTTCTCACTCGTTAGTCAATATGATGAGCGAAAATAAACTGTTTGCGAGTTTAGTGAATGCTAAACAGGGCAAGCCACTGAATTGGCTCTATGTGGAATAGTTGATGGGAATAAGCAGCCAGTTTTTAGGCTGGCTGCTATTGAGGATTACTTCAATGCAGCAAGTGCTTTGTCATAATCAGGTTCTTCAGTGATCTCTGGAACTAACTGGCTATAAATCACTTTATCATTCTCGTCTAATACGACAACAGAACGTGCTGTTAACCCTTTTAGTGGGCCACTCGTCATCGCAACGCCATAGTTTTTGGCAAACTCAGGGTGACGGAAAGTAGAAAGAGTGACAACGTTGTCTAAACCTTCTGCGCCACAAAAACGTGCTTGTGCAAAAGGCAAGTCAGCAGAAATACACAGGACAACAGTATTGTTGAGGTCATTGGCAAGTTGGTTAAATTTGCGTACAGATGCAGCGCAAACGCCAGTATCAACACTTGGGAAAATGTTCAGAACTTTACGTTTACCTTTGTAACTTTCCAATGTTGCTTCAGAAAGGTCTTTAGTCACTAAGGTAAATGCTTTTGCTTGATGGCCAGGCTGTAAAAATACACCATCAACGGTGACTTCATTACCTTTTAACTTGACGGACTGTGACATATTATTTTCTCCCATATATGAGCAAGTTTGTGAAACTACGAATATTATTATTGATGAGCTTGCTAGCGACCAAGCTAGCACTAGATGAATTCAATAGCAACATAACACAACCAATTTGCTTTGATTGCTAATTAAGTGCTTATCTCATTATTTTAAATCAAGTGATTTTCCATGGGGAAAGCACAATACCTAGAAAGGGTTAAAGTGGTGAGAAAAGAGTCTGTCATCGGAAACAGATTAGAGTAGAGTATATAGATTTTTAAACAATGAAAGAATATGATGCCTAAAGGGTTCTTGGTCGTTTTGTGAAGCCATCAACCTCTAGCTAAGATATTTTATTAGTCATAATATGTAGAATATCTTTTATATTTGCTTAGCTGATTTTTCGGTCTCGTAGCACGAAATTGTCAGTTAACCTTATTTGCTAATACGACAGAATCCCAAAATGCATAAACGCTCACTTTCATCTTTAGCTATTATTTTTACAGCGATGTTTACCGCTGCTCCTGCTGTTTCGGCTGTTATTCCTGCTGGTACAGTACTGGCAGAAAAGCAAGAGGTGACCCGTCATCTAAAAGATGAACCGGCATCCTTAGATCCGATAAAGTCTGTTGGGCTGACTGAAGCTCAGGTTATGCGTGATTTATTCGAAGGGTTGGTTAATCAAGATAGTCATGGGAAACCTATCCCCGGCGTTGCGCAAAGTTGGAGCACGACGGATAATAAAACGTGGATGTTTAAGCTACGTCCTGATGCACGTTGGTCAAATGGTGATCCTGTGACAGCCGACGATTTTGTATATAGCTGGCGTCGGTTAGTTATGCCTGAAAATACCTCACCGTTTGCGTGGTTTGGTGCCCTTGCTGGTATTAATAATGCACAACAAATTATTGATGGGAAATTACCTGCCGACCAACTGGGGGTAGAAGCCATTGACAAACGAACCCTTAAAATTACGCTTGATAAGCCAATTCCTTATTTCCCATCCTTAACGGCTAACTTTAGCTTATTCCCTGTTCATGCTAAGACGATCGAAAAATATGGTGCGGATTGGATTAAAGTTGGTAATTTAGTGGGTAATGGTGCATTTATATTATCGGATAGAATGGTTAATGAAAAAATTGTGTTAACACCAAATCCATTCTACTGGGATCATGCAAATACTGTGATCACAAAAGTGACTTTTGTTCCTATCAACCAAGAGTCAAATGCAACAAATCGCTATTTAGCGGGGGATTTGGATATTACAGAATCTTTCCCTAAACAACGTTATCAAAAATTACTGGCAGATATTCCTAATGAGGTTTTCACACCTGACCAATTAGGCACTTATTACTATGCATTTAATACACAAAGAGCGCCAACTAACGATGCTCGTGTGCGTAAAGCCTTATCAATGACGATTGATCGTAATTTGATTGCTAAAAAAGTATTAGGTACAGGGGAAAAGCCAGCAAATCGTTTTACGCCAGACGTGACAGCCGGATTCAAACCGCAAAAAGGGATGTATGATAATGCTTCCCAAAAAGAGTTAGATGAAAAGGCAAAAGCGCTATTGCATTCAGCAGGCTATGGGCCTAATAACCCGTTAAGATTGGTTCTTCTGTATAATAGTTCGGAAAATCACCAAAAAATTGCTATTGCTGTGGCTTCAATGTGGAAGAAAAAATTGGGGGCTGAAGTTAAGCTAGTCAACCAAGAATGGAAAACCTATATTGATAGCCGCAATACGGGGAACTTTGACGTCATTAGGGCATCTTGGATAGGTGATTTTAATGAACCCTCTACCTTCTTATCGTTATTAACCGCTCAACACAGTGGCAATATCCCCAAATTTAATAGCAAAAGATATGATGAGGTGATGGCTTCGGCGAGTATTGAGACAAACGAAGAGTTGCGTAACCGTTATTATAATCAAGCAGAAGAAATAATCGCTCAAGAAGCACCGATTGCCCCAATATATCAGTATACGAATGGGCGTTTGATTAAGCCATGGTTAAAAGGGTATCCAATAGAAAACCCTGAAGATGTGGCATACAGCCATAGTTTTTATATTATTGAACACTAACGCCATACGCAGCCTATATATTTTTATATGGGCTGTTTTTTGGGGTGTAAAAAAGAAAAAGCTCCTTCCGCTGGAGAGACAGAAGGAGGACCAAAAAAGGAATAAACACTACAAAGTGAATACTAATGTAGTCCGATGTTAATTTATTGTTCTTTTGTGGCAAAGTAATGTTGGTATTTAGCAAAAATGGCGGTTGCAAAACAAATCGTTCGCTTCTACTGACTATACTTTCATTTTAACGCATTATTCTTACGTATTATCTGATAGCTGTCTGTTAATTAAACAAAATTTTATATATTACGTCGAATAAGCGAAGAGAATATACTCGCTTTGATGTGCCTTATTAATATAGGCGTTAGGCTGGATAGTAGGGACTTGCGAATTTTGTTATGACTACCATGATGAATAGATAATAAGCAGGTATGGTGAAAATACGGAGAATAATAAATATTCTAAATGTGATTTAACAGTACCATACTGATATTTCAAGCTTTGGTAGGGCTTATTTGAGATAAGCTAATAAGCAAATAAGCAAAAATAGGCGTTATTCAACCTATATTTTATGTTACCTATATATTCAATCTAATCTAAGATATTTCTTATATTATCGATACGATAAAACCGTGAATTGGGCCAACGCTATTTTTCACCTTGATATTTCCGGCACATTCCCTCTATGCTATAACGATAACTGGCTAAAAAGGAAGGAGATAACGGCATGGCGTTGATTTATGGCTCATTATTTCAGAGTTCAAACCCTGTACATGCATTCCAATTAAATGGAGAGGGTGGGTTTATTCCCCTTGATGTTAACGCGAGTGCCACTCAACAATCTCCTTTTTGGCTACATTATGATTATAAAAATCGAGAAAGTGAGCAATGGATCCAAAACTCAGAGCTGTTTAGCGAACAAGTTAAAGCCGCGCTTTGTGGCCATGCAGGTCGTTGGCGAATTTTGAGAGTTGGCGATGGCATTTTATTAACATTGCAAACGTTGAACACTAATGCAGGCCAGCGCCCTGAACAGCTAGTCGCTTTCCGTGTCTTTATTAACAGTCGATTGATTATTTCAAGTCGCCATAGAAAAGTAAATTCGCTCGACTCAGTTATTATTGACTTACAAGAAGGGGTTGGTGCGCAAAGTACCGGAGATTGGCTGGTGGAAGTTGCGGATGCGATTACTGATGAAATCAGCGACTTTACCGATACTTTACATGAACGTTTAATTGGGATGGAAGATACCATTTTGAATGGTGAAATCCCTGAGCGCGGTGAACTCGCGTTATTACGCAAACAAATTATTGTGATACGTCGCTATATGGCACCACAGCGGGATATGTTGGCGCGTTTGGCGACAGAAAAGCTATTATGGATTGATGATACCGATAGGCGGCGGTTGCAGGAAATTTCCGATCGTTTAGGGCGTTGTATTGAGGATTTGGATGGTTTTGTTTCGCGTACAGCAATTATGTCTGATGAAATCACCAATATGATGACCGAAATGATGAACCGTCGTATTTATACGATGTCACTACTTGCGATGATTTTTTTACCAACAACTTTTTTAACAGGGTTATTTGGGGTCAATTTAGCAGGTATTCCTGGCAGTGAATTTAGGTTTGCATTCAGCGTATTTTGTCTCTTATTGGCGGTATTAATTGGTACTGTTTTTTGGTGGTTGAGAAAAAGCCGTTGGCTTTAAAAAGAAAGTTATCTGTGTTAACCCACCCTTGTTTGAGATAAATCAATAAAAGGTACGTTGATTTGGGGCACTATTAATTCCGCAGGTGAATGCAACGTTGAGCGATGAACGTTGTGCTCCATAATTGTAGTTTTTCTCATATTGAGTTCTTGTACAGAATAATTGACCACTGTAATGCCGATGTATATTGCATCGGCTTTTTTTTATTCTAAATTTACCTTCAATCCATTCACATTGTGGAGAATGCAAAACGGATATTTGTTGGGGTAGCGACATTCAGGTGCGCAACATGATACAAATAAGTATCTTGCCACCTTCATACAAAGTGATGGTGGCAATGGCGTTATTTCACCTCAATAACATTCAGGCGTTCCGCAGTAAATTCAGGTCTATCGTCATCATCAACTTGGTGTTGTGTGGGGATTTCTTCTCGATCAAATGCTAAATCGCCACCATTGATGACGGTATCGCCATGAGCGACATTTTTAAAATCAAACAACTCAGTATCACATAAGTGAGAGGGAACGACATTTTGAGTGGCTCTGAACATCGTTTCAATACGACCTGGGTAGCGTTTATCCCAATCACGTAGCAGATCTTTAATTACTTGACGCTGTAGATTAGGTTGTGAGCCACAAAGATTACACGGAATAATTGGAAATTCTTTTGCTTGGGCGTAACGCTCAATATCTTTTTCTCGGCAATAAGCTAAAGGGCGGATCACAATATGTTTACCGTCATCGCTCATTAATTTAGGTGGCATACCTTTTAGTTTTCCACCGTAAAACATATTTAGAAAAAGAGTTTGTAAGATATCGTCGCGATGGTGGCCTAGTGCGATTTTAGTTGCGCCTAATTCTGTTGCGGTACGATATAAAATGCCTCTACGTAAACGGGAGCATAGTGAGCATGTTGTTTTCCCTTCTGGGATTTTCTCTTTTACAATCCCATAGGTATTCTCTTCAACAATCTTGTACTCGACTCCGAGGTTTTCAAGGTATTCGGGGAGAATATGCTCGGGGAAACCGGGTTGTTTTTGATCTAAGTTGACAGCAACCAACGAGAAAGAGATCGGTGCACTTTTTTGCAAGCTTTGCAAAATAGAAAGTAGGGTATAACTGTCTTTACCACCAGATAGGCAGACCATAATCCGATCGCCATCTTCAATCATGTTGAAGTCGGCAATGGCTTGCCCTACATCGCGGCGCAATTTTTTTTGTAGCTTGTTAAAGTTATATTGTTCTTTCTGTGCGTTCATTTTCTACTGTTCTGTATCGTTGCTGATTATTGTTTAATTCAATGATTTTTAAGTTTTTTGTTTTTAATTGTCCTCATTGCCTATCATCTTGCTGTATCTTTTGTATAAGAAATAAGGCGCTTTATGGATGCGGGCAATAAACTCACTAACAAAAAACTTAAGGCAATCCTCGGTAAGGAAATTGCTAAGCCAGCCATAATAGCAGATGGACGAGGTCTTTCGATACAGGTAAGTCAAAATTGATCCATTTTAATAAATGAGGAGCTTTAGTAATGGAAGATAATTCAATTATTGTGGTGTTCATAACATAATGAAAAATCATAAGTTATAGTCAAAAGATCAAACTCAAATCTGTTAAATCCTAGAATCTTTAGGTATCGTAGCAACGCGCATTACAACCTCTAAAAAGCGTGGGTTCCATAGTGATAGAGGTACTTATATATCAATAAATTATATCGGTTGGCATGCGATAATGGCGGCATTAGTGACGGAGATTAGTTAGCCAAGGTATGTATGAATCTAGCCATAAAACAAATTGCATTAACACAACAGATAAAGCGATAACCCGCCATATCGATGGTTGTATCCATGTCATGCAAGATAAAAATAGAATCACAATAATGGATAAAAAAATCCTGACAAATAAAACGACTAACATAAGTGAATAGGCATGATTTACATCTAGCACTCGATATTTAAACACAAGTATCGAGGCAAACGTCATACTAGGAAGGATCAACATCCAAATCAGGAAAAATACAATGGCTAATGAATACCGACTTGTGCAGTATTTATGTAATTTACTCACCCAATACCCCAGATAAAAAATCAACTTAAGTTATATATTAAATAAATAAAGATTAAATGTCATCAAAAGTGTATTCAGTGGTGATTAGTGAATAAAAAGTAGATTTTTCATTGGCTGATGCTGCTATGGCGTTTATCAGTCAAGCATAGGGTTTTTGACATCGTGTGTCGGTAAGAAATCAAAAATATTGGCTGCCACCATAAAGTGGTTTAGCTTTGATGTTGCGATTGGATTAGAATAAATTTTAGGGCAGTGAAAAATTATTAACGCATTAAAAAACAGCTAGAAATTCACAGTATATCTCGTTGATATTTTGATAATGCATTGCTTTATCAATTAGATATTAAAAAATACGATGGCATAGTTGCTAATAAAAGTAGCAATAACACATTAATATTGAGCGATTATTACTGTTTTTTTTGTAAAGCGCATGCTTGTTAACTTATTTAACTCATATTGTTAAATTTTATTATTCATCTAAAACTATTAATTATTAAATTTACTAGCTAGTCTTTATCATAAAATGATCATTAGAATAATACTAAGAATAACAAAAAATTAAATAACATTGGAAACAGTAGGGCGTTTAGCCCTGCTGTATATTCAGGGGGGAAGGAAGGACAGTCAATATCTATATCCAAGTTGGTTTTCCTGGTTTTTCAAAAACTTCAAGCAAATGTTTAATATCCACATCCAGTATACTAGAAACAATCATTAGGTGTTCCACATAAATAGAGACGCTTCCTTCTTCATATTGAATATAGTTTCGTTCTGATATTTTTAATGCAGCAGCCATGGCTTCTGTAGAGATACCTCGGGATGTACGTAGTTTTCTAATATAGTTGCCTAAAGCGATTCCTCTAAAGTTTGGTTGCTTCATGAGTCAATTATCCATAGCGTAAAATGTAAGGCTATTATCAGAAATAATATGATTAATTCAATAGTATTATTCTGCTAAAAAAGTGTATTTCATAAAGTCAAAATAATCATATGGAAATTTTATATTTATCTAATAGTGAATTTGGCGATAAATGAATCTAAAAAATGTCAGATTTGTACAGTTATAGATATTAAAACTAATATCACTGGATAAATAATTTTTCTTAACATAAGAAAAGTTAAGTAAATCCACTTAGTGCATGGTAAGAAATGACGAAAAATGAGGTAAATACAATTAAAAGTAAAAACGATAAATCTATCCCACTTTATCTGTTTCAAAAATAGAAGGTCTATTATCAATAAAGTATTTAACCTCATAAGATCACCTTACTCTATTTTGAGCTAATAATAGTAAGGTGCTATTTTCAAGGAAATAAATATTTATTATTCGCTTAAAGCAAAATCAACAGCTTTTTGAGCATGTAAAGCCGTTGTATCAAAAATAGGTACCGATGTATCATTTTGATCTACCAATAGCGTGATCTCTGTGCAACCCAAAATGATCCCTTCCGCGCCATTTTCAACCAGTGATGCCATAATTCGTTGATATTGCTTTTTAGATCCGGTAGTGATTTTTCCTAGGCACAGCTCTTGATAAATGATGTCATGAACAATTTTTCTATCTTGGTCGTTAGGTGTGAGCACAGATAAATTGTATTTTTCATGAAGACGATCTTTATAAAAAGGTTGCTCCATCGTAAAAGCCGTACCTAATAAACCGATTTTTCTAATGCCTGAATTGATAATGCGTTCGCCAGTCGCATCAGCAATATGCAGTAAAGGAATATTAATGTTATTCTCAATTTGCTCGGCAACTTTGTGCATTGTATTAGTACAAAGTACAACAAAGTCAGCACCTGCTTGCTCTACGTTTTTTCCTGCCTGCGCAAGGTATTGACCCGCAAGCTCCCATTGCCCTGCCGATTGCATATGTTCTATTTCAGCGAAATCGACACTATATAAAGCGATTTTTGCTGAATGAAGACCGCCAAGCTGTTGCTTGATGCCTTCATTAATCTGCCGGTAGTAAAGCAAAGTTGATTCCCAACTCATTCCCCCGATTAAACCAATTGTTTTCATATCCGTTTCTCCATTATATTTTTTATAGCTAAGAATACTTCTATAACAACTATTTTTTTAGGGCAATAGATTATTTAAGCTATTAAAATAACAAGTAGAAACTCTTAGATAAATTAAAAAAATAAAATGAAATGACAAAAAAAGAATAATTACGGATGAATCTTATGTATCAAAAAATGAGATTTGTCATGATATCGCCGAGAGGTAAGAACCTCTCAAAGCGATTTAAGGAGAAAAAATGCGTAAAGTTATTTCAGTTTCGGCTATAGCACTTGTTTCTGCATTAACAGCGTCATCTGCTTTTGCGGCAAAAACGGACACTTATAAGTGTGAAGATCAAAAAATTAGGGTTTCATTCCCTGATGAAAATACCGCTGTGATGCTTTATAGCGATGAACTTATCGTGTTAAAAAGCGCTCCAGCAGCAAATGGCGCTCGTTATGTTGGCGAAAACATGCAGTTGTGGTCTCATGGGAAGAATGAGTTTAATTTAGCCACAATTTCTGAAGATGATGTTGTTAACAATCGCATTACTGATGATAAAGGCCGTACTTGTAAATTAGTCAAATAATTAATGGAGTGTGCTAATTTATTTAGCACACTCTACTTTACTAATTATCGGTTATTGAAATTAAGGGATATTGGGGTCTAAATATAATTTAGTGGCAGGACGCGTTAATACTTGCTGATAATATTGTGAAATAGCAGGGGTGTTTGGCCTAATAATCGGTGTAAGCAACCAGCGATGTATAGAGAGTGCTAGAGTAATATCAGCTACCGTAAATTGTTTTCCATTAATAAAATTACCATTTTTTTCAAGCTCTGCTTCAAGCAGCAGCATTTTACTGTTCCACTCATCAGTACTTTTAGCTATCAATTCAGGGTACTGAATAAAACTATCACTTTTCCGAACAAGTGCCATAAAAGCAGCACGCCATGCGCTGTTTAGTTCAGTTGCTTGCCAATCCATCCATTTTTCAACGTCTGCTTTTTCTTCTGGGCTTTCAGGCAGCAGATCAAAGCGTTGTGCTTTGGTGGCAATATAGCGGCAAATTGTATTACTTTCCCACAAAATACCATTTTCGTGGATTAATACGGGGACGAGCCCATTAGGATTAAGCTTAAGATAATCAGCAGATTTTAGGCTTAACTCATCTCCCCATTGTGGCTCATGAATGAAGGGAAGTTGAGCTTCTTGTGCAGCCCACAGGACTTTGCGAACATTGATTGATGTGGTACGACCTAGGATCTTTAGCATAACGGCCTCGAAAAGCATCAATAAGAAATAATGGGAATAACATAGCTCTATAGGAAGCGCAATTTAAATGTGGTGATATCAGCTAAAAGCGCCATTATTGCTAATGGCGACGATGAAACGACGCCTATACGTATTGTAGTAGGCGTACACAAGAGTTAACTTTGAATAATACCATTGATGGTGGTAGGAAGAGGTTGATCAGTTAGTTCAATATGCTGTGATGAGACTCGTTGCCCTTTAACATATAACTCTGCTTTTACTGGCTCTAAGCGACGTTCAATATTAATGTGGAACTTATTCATTAACTGGCTAATAAATCGGTGTTGATCAAGTTGATATTGTTTTACCTCACCATTACGTAGCGTCACTGCAAGATATGGTTTAGTCGTATCGATAGTATCGTTGTTGTATACCATCCCATAAGAGCCTTCTAACGCAGGGTAGATATAGCTTTTTAATTGATTTTGTGGGTCATAAAAACCGACTAAAGTGACAACCGGAACGCCTTGTTTTACGGGTTTTTGAATGAAGGTTAATTCAGAGGACGGCTCCCATGAATCTCCATTTGAAATATAATACACTTTTGTATTATGGCTGATTATCTGCTTATTACCATTAACATGTAGTTTAATACTCCATTGAGAAGTGCAATCTATCTCAATCACTTTATTTTTATTGCTGTGATCCGCTTGAGGTAGATAAATATTGGGTGGGTAGTGAGAATTATAACTCTCTATTTTTATATGGTCATTTTTATTAAGTAGCGCTGATAAAGTTGTCTCCGTAACATCTTGATTATCTACTATTGGTACATCCACAAAAGAAATATTTTTTGTATGAGGGGGTAGGTACTCTTGCATTGTTTGTGTATTGGGATCCCACTTTTGATAACCTGTTGACGATGTTTTGCTAAATATTGCAGAGTTCTCGAAAAAATGTTGAATAGCTTGAGCCGTTGTTGGGGTATGTAATGTGTACGCATTGTACGCTTTATCGTATAGCTCACCACCAGACATAGCATCTTTTAGCATTGCATGTTGCATATAGGGTTCTGCTTTTTCTGCATTAGGATCACGCGCATCTAAAACCGTGTACTTATTTGTTTTCTTTTTTTCAAAGTTAGGAATAAAAAAGTTGTTGTCGGCATCCCATCCCCATGTTGAATTAGGTTTATCGGGGGTTGCATGAACACCGCCTTTAAATCCCTTAAAGTAATGACCAATCTTATAATTATGACCCAGTTCATGACTAAATTCATTATCTACGGTGTTGTATAATGTGGCTTTTCCCGCTCCTCCTGACCAACCGTGCTCTTGTAAACCATTTTTATATATACCACGGGAATTATGTATCGTAATTTGTGCGGTAGGTAAGTAGTTATTTTCTTTTGTCGCCGATGAATGAACGCCGTAATTGGCTAAATTAATGCCATCTGAAATAAGATCTTTAGAAATTTGCTCTCGCATATCCCCATTATGCCCACCTCCATCATCATCTGAACGATGAGTTAAATGTTTTCCTGAAGGAAGAACAATCTCTTTTAAGTGGATTGGAGCGTAGTGAGAGACGATTAAACGATTAATAGGGATTTGTTGGAAATATTGGCGTTGTAATTCAGCATTTTTTTGAAATGCTAATTCTCCTCTATAGGGAGTCAACATGCCGATATCGATAGTATGGAGCAGAAGTTCTGTTGGGGCTCCGACATAAATATCAGATAGCGTACCTTGTTTTCCATGATAATCGAATTCCAACCTTATTTTGGGCTTAATGTATTCAGCAGGAATAGCAACAGACCAGCCATTTTCGATATACCTGATTTCATCACTGTCATCATTAATTAAAGGCTCACCTTCATATGTACGCCAAAAACCAAATTCATCACAAACAAATAATTGGCTATCACCTTTTTTTATCGTTATTTTTTGGTCACCATAGAAAACATGACTGTCATAGTCAGCCTCTGATGAAAAATAAATTTTTTTATTTTTAAAATTGGGATGAGTTTCTAATGTAAAATGACGGGCCCAATTAGCATTACGCGTTGCGATATGGATGTTATCATTGTTATTGATAACTTCGTTAAAATAGCAAATATCTTTTGATATTTTTTGCAATTCCTTGTTTTTATTTATCTTGATATCAAATGATTGAGGCAAGGCATAGTTAACCGTACTTTGGGTATCCGGAGAGTAAATTGACCATACACCTTCATCATCACTAATAAAAAGCTTAGTTTCACCCGTAGTAATTCTAACTTCATTATCGCCATAGGTAATATCACTATTAAAATAAGCTTGAGAAGTGAAAAGTATTTTTTTATTGGCATATTGTTTACTATTGGGAATAATAAAATCTTTCGCCCAATGGTAATCTCTGGTTGCTATTTTAATAGTGTCATTTTTTTTAATGATATCTTGGAATAATTTGGGGTTCTTA
Source organism: Providencia sp. PROV122 (assembly GCF_028482365.1). Classification (NCBI taxonomy): domain Bacteria; kingdom Pseudomonadati; phylum Pseudomonadota; class Gammaproteobacteria; order Enterobacterales; family Morganellaceae; genus Providencia; species Providencia sp. PROV122. Next base: position 185,379 of record NZ_JAMPQI010000009.1, read on the forward strand.
GAGATATGATTAATATCATCATTTGTCGTAAACTCCACATCAAAGGTTTCGGGGGTTTTGTATTTATCAATATTTAACGCTTGTTGATAGTGAAAAGACAATCTAGATTCATCACGAGTAAACCAACGACCTGTTTCATCGCTTATCATAACAAAAGATTGCTGTGCAGAGAGAGGTATTGAATTATTTCTATATTTAATATTTGCATCGATATTATCCGCTAAATTCAATATGAGTTTTTTATTCGGGCGTTTTTTTAAACTATCTAAGTTAATAGATAAATTTTCAGCATCAATATCGACTCTAATAATGTCATTTTCGGTCATAAGTTGATTGAGGTAGTTTGTGCTCTCAGTCAATTCTTTAATCTTTTTTGATGCATTGATAGTAAAATTAAACGATTTAGGAATAGTAAAATCGTCAGGTGTTAAGCGGGTAAACCGTTGCTCAGTGCCTGCAATTTTAGGCAGTTTTGATGGTGGAAGTAGGTAGGTTGAATATATCTTTTCATTATCCTCATTATAGACCTTAATATTTAATTGCTCATTTTCTTTGATTTTTTCATGAGGCTTAAATATCACCAATGTTTTACGGCCTGAAACGAGATGAGGTTGTATATCATCATCAATTCGATTAATGGCTGGGATAATGCTATGTTGAGCATAAAATACATTCCCCTTAAGATCCCCTTGGATATCACTTGGATAATTATTTGTATTATAGTAAAAAACTTTCCCTAGTTTTTCTTTGTATTCAGACAATAACTTATTATACACCCCTTGTTCATCGGTCATTTTTTTAATCAGCGCATGATTATTAATCTGTGTATCAAATAACCGTGAGATAACAAGGTTATCTATCAACGATTGCCAAAAATCAAACAGTGTATTTGGGTTATTATTAAGGTCATTAAGACCTAATAAATGAGATGAATGAGTATCATTTTCTTTATTTAATTGTGTTGTCGGTATCATCACTTCATGACGATTTTGGCAAATGCAAATTGTCAAAGCTAGCATATAAATCCTTTTAATTGATTAGTTTATTGCTAATATCTTCATTTTATTAGCAGTATTAGATAATAAAGAAAAAAATAAAAATGATAAGCAAATTATTTTATAGTTAATCTTAATTTATCCAAATAATCAGTCAGTTGTTCATTCTGAACACTTGAATTTCTTGATTTATTCATTAATAGCAATTCGCTTAGAGATAATCCCATCGGTTAATAAAATAGAATGAATATTTCATTTCTTTACGAAAGAAATCACCAAGATCTCAAGGGGTAAAAAAGGCGCCGAAGTCCCCTTAATCAGGGGATAGAATGAGAGAAATCTGTGATCTTTGTAACATAATTTTCTGACTTTCCACTTAATTTCGTTATCAACACAACAAAAACAAAATTTTCATATAATAAAAATTGGAATATATGTTTCATTAATGTATATCTATGTTATCGCCATGTTAAATATTGGTGACATCAAAACACAACATGTATTCATAATCAGTGGGAAGGGCAAAATGAAAAATATCATGAAATTAACCGCGCTGGTTGCTGTATTGGGTTTAACACCGAGTGTGATGGCTGAAAATGAGCAAATTGTCTTTAGTCCGCCAACATTGGCTAGCCCGTTTGAAGTGCATATGCAGAAATCGGCGGTGAAAACCGCTAAAGAGTTAGGAGTCAATATTCAAGTCTTAGATGGGCAAGGTAGCTCACCTAAGCAGGTTGCTGATATTGAAAATGCGATCACACGAGGTGCACAGGGCTTTATTGTGTCACCTAATGATGTCAATGCCATTGCCGATGCGGTGGTTGAAATTCAAAGCGCTGGCTTACCGGTGGTGACTCTTGATAGAACCATTAATGCACAACAACCAGTGCCGCATTTTGGGGCTAATAATTACAAAGGCGGTTACGCCATTGCGGAATATGTCAAAAAGCAGTTTCCAAATGGCGCCGATCTGATCTTAATTACAGGGCAACCTGGCTCCTCATCAAATATTGAACGTACGAAAGGGATCCGCGATAGCTTAAAAGAAGGGGGGAGTAAATACCGCTTAGTCGCTGACCAAAATGGTAATTGGATGCGAGCGGAAGGGATGCGCATCACCGAAAGTTTATTGCCTTCACTCGCGAAAAAACCGGATGTGATCTTATCTGCTAACGATGATATGGCCCTTGGTGCGATTGAGGCGCTGAGCGCGCAAGGTTATAAACCGGGCGACATTTTAGTGACAGGTTTTGATGCAAGTCCTGAAGCACTTAGTCGTATTAAGGAAGGTTGGATGGCTGTAACGGCTGATCAGCGCGCAGGCTACGCAGTAAAAATGGCGATGGGGCAATTGGTCGATAATATTCGTGACAAAAAAGCGATCACAGGCGCGGATTACCCTCCCACAATTATTAGCAAAGATAACCTTGATCAAGCGGAACGTATTGGTGAATTGAAATAGTCATTTACAGTGCTATTCAGGGCTCGGTGAGCCCTGTTTTCCTGAAAAGGAGTTTTTATGTCAGAGCCACTACTTAAAATTACAAATCTTGCCAAAAGCTTTTCAGGGATCTGGGCGCTAAGTCAAGCCCAAATGACAGTGATGCCAGGGGAAGTGCATGCGTTATTGGGGGAAAATGGTGCGGGTAAATCCACTTTCTTAAAGGCACTTGCAGGCGCTCAACCGCAAACCAGTGGTGATATTTGGTTTAACGGTGAATTGCTTTCCATAACAGATACCCCGATTGTTCGCCAACAAAAAGGGATTATTACTATCTATCAAGAATTTAATTTGCTACCGAATATGACGGTAGCGGAAAACATGTTTTTAGGGCGTGAAGCGCTAAAAATGCGTTGGATGATTAATGAAAAAGTCCTTAATCAGGAAGCCAAAGCGATCCTTGATTATCTTCAATTGGCAATTTTGCCAACGACCCAAGTGGCACGGTTAAGTGTTGCCCAGCAGCAAATGATTGAAATTGCACGTGCACTGACGCTCAATGCTAAATTAATTGTGATGGATGAGCCTTCAGCGGCTCTAAGCGATACTGAAGTAGAAAGTCTGCATCGTGTTGTTAGGGAATTGAAAAACCGTGGGGTGAGCGTCATTTACGTGACACATCGCTTACATGAAGTTTTTCAGATATGTGACAAGTTCACGGTATTTCAAGACGGCAGATACACCGGATCGGGGAATGTGGCTGAGACCTCAGTACAAGAGATCATACGTATGATGGTTGGGCGGAATGTGATTTTTGAACGTAGGCCGGCCAGCGAAACATATCATCGAGACAAACCGATTCGCCTATCGGTGAAACATTTATCGAAAACTAAGCCACCTTTAGATCCTCATGGTATCGCGCTTCACGATATTAGTTTTGATGTTCATGAAGGCGAAATACTGGGTATTGCGGGCCTTATGGGGGCGGGAAGGACTGAGGTGGCACGCTGTTTATTCGGCGCAGATAAATATACCACGGGTGAGTTTATCCTTGATGGTGAGCCTTATCAGCCAACGACCCCAATGAATGCACTGGATAAGGGAATTGCACTCGTTCCAGAAGATCGTAAAAAAGAAGGCGCCGCGCTGGGATTATCCATTCGTTACAACCTATCACTTTCAGCGTTATCACATCTACTTAAAATGGGGTGGATGGTGGATAGCAATAAAGAAAACGCCTTGATAGAAAGCTACAAACAAGCACTACAAATCAAAATGGCCAGCAGTGAGCAAGAAGTGCGTAAATTGTCTGGTGGTAACCAACAAAAAGTCATTCTTGCACGGTGTATGGCCATGTCGCCAAAAGTATTAATTGTTGATGAGCCAACTCGGGGTATTGATGTTGGAACCAAATCGGAAGTTCATCAGGTTATTTTTGAGATGGCGAAAAAAGGCGTTGCGGTTATTGTTATTTCTTCTGATTTACCTGAAGTCATGGCGATTTCAGACCGGATCATCACGTTGAGCGAGGGCCGTTTAACGGGGGAGATTAAAGGTGATGATGCAACAGAAGAGAAGTTAATGATGATGATGGCTATTTGCCATCAAAACTCACCAGCAGAAATGGTCGTATGAGAGGTTTACATGTTACAACAACAATCTTCTACGGCGGTCGGCCGTAAAAAAATAGATTTCATCGCTTTTTTTGAGCGCTTTGGTGTCTTGATTTTTATGGTGCTGTTGGTGCTATTTTTTCAAACCCAAAACAGTAATTTTCTGACTGAACGCAATATCACTAATATTTTAACCGAAGTGTCTATCTATGGAATTATGGCCGTGGGGATGACGTTGGTGATTTTAACCGCTGGTATTGATTTGTCTGTTGGCTCAATACTGGCGGTTTGCGCGATGACAGCGGCGTTTGTGATTAAAGGTGATAATTTAGTCGGCTTAGATCCTAATGCTTGGGGAGGGATGAGCTGGTTAGTTGGATTAGCTATCTGCTTAGCGGTAGGCACAGGGATCGGGTTTTTACATGGTCTTGGGATCACGCGGCTGAATATTCCACCATTCATCGTCACATTAGGTGGCATGACAATTTGGCGTGGGCTGACATTAGTGATTAATGATGGTGCACCAATCTCAGGTTTTGATGCTGGCTATCGTTGGTGGGGGCGTGGGGAGCTACTGGGGATCTCGGTGCCTATTTGGATCTTTGCGATTGTGGCATTGATAGGCTATTTAGCGCTGCATAAAAGCCGCTGGGGGCGTTTTGTTTACGCAGTTGGCAGTAATCAAGAAGCAGCTCGGTTAGCAGGGGTGAACGTTAAACGTGTTCTTGTCAGTGTGTATGTGGTGATTGGCTGTTTAGCTGGGCTGGCTGGGTTTGTGCTGAGTGCACGTTTAGGGAGTGCTGAAGCGGTAGCGGGGATGACATTTGAACTGCGCGTGATCGCCTCTGTTGTGATTGGTGGTACATCATTAATGGGGGGATATGGTCGTATCGGAGGAACCATTATTGGCTCAATCATTATGGGAATATTAATTAATGGTTTAGTTTTAATGAATGTTTCAGCGTATTATCAGCAAATTATTACTGGACTGATCATTATTTTAGCTGTTGCTTTTGATACTTACGCCAAAAATAGACGTGGTGCCAGTTAAATATTTTCACTATTTATAAAAGATAAACGCCTTTTTATTTTAATAAGAAGGCGTTTATCATAAGAAAATAAGGGTTTAACGCTAAGAAAATACAGGTTGATACTTTTTAAATTTTAGTGCTAATAATATTGATATCTTATAAAAATTCCACCTCAGATAGTTCCCTTGTGAAACTAATTAGTTTAATTTCATTCACTTATATTTTATCGATGCTATACTATTAGGGTTATTTTTGAATTTTGAGTAAAATTTAAAATAACCCATGCAGTCAACACTGGCTATGTTTTTGATATTCAGCTTATTGCTGAATTTAAATGTTGTAGTTAAGGAGTCGATATAATGGTAAGTAATAATGCAGCACGTCGCTTATTAGGAATGCCTTATAAGTTAAGTCGTTCTAAGAAAAATATTCGAGTTTCTGTCGTAGCAAAAGAAAATGTGACGGAACAGCTGCCCGCTGAATTACAAAATCAACCTGTAGTTGCGGCATTAAATAATAAAGCGACAGAGAAAAAAACCTACCACTCAACAACGGTATTCTATCCTGAATATGTTATTAGCTAATTAATTGAGTGAATGTTGACCCTCTGGCATTGCTAGAGGGTTAAAAACACCAAATGATATTCCTACCTCATTTCTTACTCTTTTTCTTGCAACCAGTACGACCGCTACCTCATCTTCATATTAGAATGGTCAATATGTGATTATTGTCACTATTTAAAATTACAAATAAATAAAATATTGAGACGTTTCCGATGAAAAAGTCATGGAACTTGGTTACATTGAATTGGCGTATAAATAGAAATAGGGTAGGTATTCCCGTTGGCTTATTTTAAATATTTAATTTTTTGTTTTTGTGTTATTTCAGTGGCAGGATGTTCGACAGGCTTTAGAACGGATGAAGAAAGTAACCGATTAAAATTTAGCATTCAACAAGCCAATACGATACCGATTAAAGAATCTGTAGAGGCGCTCTCTGCTGCTGATATGTTACCAGGCGATATTTTATTGTCTTCCGCAACGGGAATTAATTCATGGGGTATCCGTCTTTTTAGTATTAGTGGGGTGAGTCATGCCTCAATATATTTGGGGGCTGGTGAAGTAGCGGAATCTGTCGGCAGTGGCGTGAGGATCATTACGCTCGATCAAGCTATCTCGGACTCAAATAATATGGTGGTGTTGCGGCAAGAGGGGTTAACCTCTATTCACGCCCATAAATTACGTGAATTTTCTATGCAAAATGAAGGGGGCAAATATAACTTTAAAGGGATAGTGATGATAGCGCCTTGGATGGTGACAAAGCGCGTTTGTGAATTACCTTTTATTGGTCAAACGATCCGTAATTTTTGTTTGAGAACGTTAGCGACGGTACAGTTAGGTAGCGATGTAGACCAAGCTAACGGCTTCTTTTGTTCGCAGTTTGTCCTTGATGCCTATAAATATGCAGGACTTCCGTTATTTGAAGGGAATTCAGCATGGATAACGCCAGCGGATATCCTTCATATGCGAACAGGGGATGTGCCGACCTTTGTTCCGACCCATCGTTTAAGCTATGTAGGGCACTTGAAATCTTGGAGTTTATCGAGTGCGCTTCACCTGAGATAAATATCGTCAATAAAGTGGGGTTGTGGCGACGTGTTAATGAAAAAAAAGGCCAACTCAGAGAAGTTGGCCTGCTAAAACTGGAAGCAATGTGAGCAATGTCGTTTACGAAAGCTTGAGTAATTTACTCAAGTATTCGTTAGGTAAAAGATAACCATTCTCATTTGATAAATCAACCCTTTTTTATGTCTTATTATGCGAATTTTACCCCCTATAAATTCGTTTTTATAAAAAATAATTAAAATTCAATGCGTTATTTTTGGCTCTTTTAAGGATAATTTGAATAAATTTTTATAAAACAAGTTAGTACTCGAAATAAGTTGTTCGTTATACTTGTCAGTATCCTTCCTACACCGTCAGCACAGAGGTCAATCTTTGATGAGAACATTACGCATTGGTATCGTAGGGTTAGGCTCTATTGCGCAAAAAGCCTATTTACCGATACTGAGTAAAACAGATAATTGGCAACTGATAGGGGCATTTTCACCAAATCAAAGGAAAGCAAAAATCGTCTGTGATAACTATCGTATTCCACTGTATTCAGATATAAAACAGCTGGCCCAGCAGTGTGATGCGGTTTTTGTACACAGTAGTACCGCCAGCCATTTTTCAGTTATTTACAGTTTGTTATCATACGGCGTACATGTGTATGTTGATAAACCGCTTGCTGAGACACTTTCCCAATCAGAGCAATTAGTGGACTTTGCACATAAACAGAAACGTTCGCTTATGGTTGGGTTTAATCGGCGCTTTTCACCTTTTTATCAAGAACTCAAACAACACCTCAGTCAAGTTGCTTCATTACGTATGGAAAAACATCGTAGTGACAGTCTAGGCCCTCAAAATGTCCGTTTTACTATGCTAGATGATTATTTACACGTTGTAGATACCGCTATCTGGCTCGTGGGAAGCGAAGCAAAATTATTGGGAGGCAATATTATTGCAACTGAGGAGCAAGCGTTATGCTATGCAGAGCATCATCTGAAAGTGAATGAATGTTTAGTGACGACATCAATGCATCGCCGAGCGGGTAGTCAACGCGAGCAAGTTGCAGCAATTTGTGATGGTGGGGTCTACCAAGTGACAAACATGAATCATTGGATGAGTGAAAGTCACGAGGGGATAAAACAAAAACAACCTTCTAGTTGGGAGTCGATATTGGTTCAACGTGGATTCGATGGGGCTATTCGCCATTTTATTGATGCGGTGAGCCATGGTAGCGAGCCTGACGTCAGTGGTGAGCAGGCGATTTATGCTCAACAAATGGTAGAGAAAATGTTAAGCATTGCGTAAATACTGTTCATTGTTTCTCAGCTCATAAACCATTCCATACCAGTCTTATATAGGATTAATATGTTAAGTTCGCATCAAGCTTCAGAAATTTTATTTGTTGCAGGTTTTGGTCCGATAACACGTGAGCCTAATGTAAGTTATGCTTTCTATGTTAAAACTTTAGGTTTACCTTTAAAGGCAATGGAAGGTAATCAGGATTATTTCACCAGCGAAGAAGAACAGCTTAGTGGTGTTAAACACTTTGCGTTATGGCCATTATCTCAAGCTGCACAATCTTGTTTTGGTGTCGATCATTGGCCGGAAACGCACCTTGTTCCTCAAAGCTGGATAGAATTTGAAGTCGCTAATTTATCAAAAGCCACTCAATGTTTTATTAATGAAGGTTATTCCATTTTAGTTAATGAGCGAATGGAACCTTGGGGACAAATGGTTACACGCTTACTTAGCCCCGAAGGAATGTTGGTTGGTTTAACCGTTACACCATGGTTAAGAGAATAATAGTTAATAATTTGTAGCGAGAGATCTCATTTATCTTGTTGTTTAAGAGACATTCTTGCGTATTTGATTATAATTTTGTTGTTAACTTAAATTCTTTTTTCTATCAGGAGGGGTTATGTATAAAACGATTCTGGTTCCTATAGATTTAACTGAGGATGAACTGACAAGTAAAGCTGTTCGCCATGCAGTTAATTTAGCTAAACAGTCTGGTGCGAAAATTCATTTGATCCATGTGCTACCAATCTCTTCTGCTATTATTAATGCGTATGCACTTGGTTATATGGAAATAAAAGACCGTGCAACCGTTAAAGCAGAAGAAGACATGAAAATGTTGATGGATACGATTGATTTACCACTATCTGATGTCAATTATACCATAACGTTTGGCTCACCTCGTGATGAAGTGATTAATACTGCAAAAGACATTAACGCCGATATTATTGTTATCGGTTCACGCCGTCCGAATATTTCTACACACCTCCTAGGCTCTACCGCAGCGGGCATTGTTCGTTACGCAGAAACCTCTGTATTGGTAGTTCGTTAATTTTTTAAATAAACCTATGCTGATATTTAGCATAGGTTTTATTGAACCCATTATTTTTTATTTTACGCGATCGTCATAAAGCGATGAGTGATTAAACCTTTTTCTTCTATCTTGTTGGGTATCAGGTATTGAGTGTAACAGTTCAGCCGAATAGGCCCTATTTTTATTGGGAATGGTGAGCTTATTTATGGAAAAGTTTTCGCAAGAAGTTATCCGCATTGAACATTTCTTATTCAGGGTATTACGTTTTTATTTTTTGTCGCTATTGGTTTTTTTCCTTGGGCTGTTACCCGGTATTATTGGCTTTTATTTTATTGAAGGTCATTCTTTGATGGAGTCAATGCTTAATGCATTATCCATGCTAAGTGGGCAAGCAATAGAGCCTGCACCAATCACGCAAGGTGGGCGTTTTTTTATCGCAATATATGGGCTGTTTTTACAGAGCGTATTCATTATTAGTATTGGCTTAATTGTCACACCTTTTTTGCACCGCATCTTACATAAATGGCACTTAGAAGATAGTTAGCATATTGATAAAATTGTGAACTTGCTTTAACAAATCGTCTGGTAGCTCACGGCAGTTTGTTTTTATTAAGACTATACTTTTGGTGAACAAAAAAGATAAACATTCACAAAGTGTATCCTAGTTATCACATCGCACTAAGGGATCACAGGTGGATAATAGAATGATGACTAATTAATAGGGGTATCGCATGTACAATAAAATTTTGGTTCCCGTAGACATTTCTGAAGATATTCTGACGGATAAAGCATTAAAACACGCAATTTATTTAGCAAAAATGTCGGGGGCAAAAATACATCTTTTCCACTCAGTTCCTGATGTTTCAAGGTTCTCAATGAGCTATAGCTATCATTATGATCTTTTATCTTCATTTGCTAAAAAAGCCGTTGAACGTTCAGAAGAGCAGTTAAAAGAGATTATTGCTAAGATCGATTACCCACAAGAAGATATTTCTTACAAAGTCGCTTTTGGTTCACCGAGAGATAAAGTGTTAGCTGAGGCAGAAGAAATAGGTGCGGATCTGATTGTGATTGGTTCACGTAACCCGAGTATCACAACGCACTTACTAGGGTCAAACGCATCAGGCATTGTTTCTTATGCGAAAATATCTGTACTGGTAGTCAGATAACCCGCCAATACAATAAGGCCAGTATTATACTGGCCTTATTAACGCTCTAATCTTTAACGCAAATCTATTACCATCTTAGCCCAAAGCAAGGCTAAAATTCGCATCGAAAAAGCAGATGGTGCTTATTCATCCCTATTAAATCAATATAATAGAGATAAAAATTATTTACCTTCCACTGCCTCTTTAGCTGCTTTAATAGCTTGAATGCCTTGTTCACATGCTTGTTCTTGAGCATCTTCTGGATAATCAGCGAGTGCTTTTTTCGCTTCATCCAATTGATGTTTCATCTCAGTGATCCTTTCTTTAACATTAGGGTCATTTTTGTACTGCTCTTCAGCTTGTTTAACCAGCACATTCATTTCTTGGAAATAAGTATCGCAATTTTTTCCTGCATTCGCACCAAATGCAGCTAATAGTGCAGCAACCCCGAAAGCAACTGAAAATCTTTTTTTCATAATTTATTCGCTTTTTTGATGTAACAATAAAACGAGAATAGCATTCCATATTCAAAAAGACATCACCTCTCTTAATCAATATTTTCTACTGTAGGTAATTTTGCTGCATATTAGGAATTATCTGTAATAACAGCACCGCGTGAATAGCATAATTTGCAAAAAGATAAATGAGAATCATTCTTGACTCTGTTGCAATTGAAAGTGTACAGTTAAGTACACTTTTTTGTGGGGGAGCTAGGTATGCAAAATAAGACGATTATTGATACGGCTGAGTGGCCAGTTTGTGTAATCCATTCATTTCCAAAAACCTTAGATGAAACGCGTTTATGGTTAGAAGAAATGGATATGTTATTGGCAAGAAGGGCGCAATTTGTATTAGTTTATCCGCCGGTCAAACAGAGCAAAGAAAAACCGTCTGAGGAACATATGAATGCCATGAAATATGTTCGCCGTTGGTTAAAACATGCTAAAGAGCCGATGGTTGAACACTGCCGTGCAATGGTGGTGACGTTACAACCGGATGGGAGTGATAAAGAAGATATGGAACAAATGGCGCCGTTACTTTCTGCATTTTATGGGCCTGAAGTGTTTATTGAACATAACATCGCCGCAGCGAAAAAATATGCTACGGCATTGATTTCTTAATGACGATGACCGCTATTGGCTAATTTTACGAATATAACTGGCGATGATGTCCACTGAGAGCGCAATTTGTTGCGTGATAAATTCATCGCTAGGTTTAAAATCAGTGACACAGAAGGTTTTAATAAAAACATCTGCTTTTAACATTTCTAAAAATCGAGATGAAATACTTAATAGCGTTTGTTCGTTAACTTTCACTTCAGGTAATTCAAGGAGTTTCTCAGTTAATAGCCGATAACTACGTACTGGCCCTTGTTCAAAGAAAGCATGGCTAATTTCAGGAAAGCGGTTATATTCACCAAGGATCAAACGATATAAACCAATAGACTGTGGTTTAATCACATTCAGTAAAAACCGTGCGCCGTAAAAAGACAATACAGATTCAATGCTATGGAGAGAAGGGGGATTATGACTTTCATCATCGGCGAAAATATCGTCAATCATTGATGCAACGACCGCAGCGAATAATCCTTCTTTATCACCGAAGTTTTTATACAGCGTGGAACGAGAGCCTCCTGCACGCTCAATGATCATATCAAGTGTTGTTCCTTCAAATCCATATTGAATAAAAATTTCAGAAGCCGCACTAATTAATGCTTTATTACGACGCTGCCCCTTAGGGGTTTTAGCGAAAAATGGGCTACTCATGCAATACTCATCCTAGCATTATGATTTATCTAACTATTCTTATCATGAAAAGGCAAAGTTCGTGATGACTAATCATGCTTTAACCTGAAAGAGATCATAATTCAGGCTATTATTTCACTTTATGATGTTGCTAAAGGTTATCACGTTTAAATCGTTATCTAAATCATCGCAGTGGATTGGAGGAAAAATGAAAGGGGAGGCTATCGATGAGTTGCAAGGTATTCATGCGATTACCGAAACACAAAGGGAGATCACTCGATTATGTATACAGTGTGGCCTCTTATTATTACAACATGGTGCGGAGAGTATGCTGGTGGAGCAGCTTACCTGCCGCTTAGGGATTGCACTCGGGGCAGATCAAGTTGATAGTGCTATTTCCTCGAATTCATTAGTGCTGACAACCATAATTGAAGGTCACTGTTTAACGTCGACGCGTCGTATTATTGACCGTGGTATTAATATGCATGTGGTGACAGAGGTACAGCATGCTGTCATTTTAGTTGAGCATCACCTTTTGGATCGCAAACAACTTGAGAAGAAATTGTCCTCAATAAAACCATTACGTTATCCACGCTGGATAATGGTGCTGATGGTTGCTCTATCTTGTGCCTGCTTTAGTAAATTAAATGGGGGAGGATGGGATGGCTCCTTAGTGACATTGATTGCGAGTGGTTGTGCAATGTATATTCGTCAGGTGCTGACTTCTCGGCAAATGAATCCTTTGATTAACTTTTGTATTACTGCTTTTGTGGCAACGTCTGTTTCCGGATTATTATTAAAATTGCCATTTTTTGCTCCGACAGCAAGTATTTCGATGGCAGCAAGTGTATTGCTACTCGTGCCGGGTTTTCCATTAATTAATGCGGTGGCCGATATGTTTAAAGGCCATGTTAATACAGGGTTAGCGCGGTGGATGATGGCGAGCTTACTGACGCTGGCGACATGTATTGGTGTTGTGATTGCAATGGCAATTTGGGGACTAAGGGAGTGGGCATGAGTTTTTTACTGGCACTTTTAGAGGATATGTTACTAGCGGCTATCCCTGCTGTTGGCTTTGCGATGGTATTTAATGTACCGATCAAAGCATTGAAATATTGTGCGTTGTTAGGGGCTATTGGTCATGGCTCACGTATGACTATGATGACACTTGGCTTAAATATTGAATGGGCAAGTTTTATTGCCGCTATTCTTATTGGCGCGATTGGTATTCAATGGTCTCGAACATGGTTAGCACATCCTAAAGTTTTTACGGTTGCAGCAGTAATACCGATGTTTCCGGGGATCAGTGCTTATACCGCAATGATCTCCGTCGTCAAAATTTCTCATTTAGGTTATACCCCTGAGTTATTTGAAACCCTTGTGACCAACTTTTTACGAGCGTCATTTATTGTTGGGGCCTTATCAATTGGTCTATCCCTTCCTGGTTTGTGGTTATATCGTAAACGCCCAAGTGTATAAAAAAACAAGAAGCGCCTTCGGTAAATGTGATATTCAAGAAGGCGTTTTATTGACTTTATTTACTATGGCAACCTAGCCTTTATTCAAAATTAATCTGATATCTCTTTCAATAGCTTTTACTATAAGTTGTTAGATTGATTAATAAACAATTCCTGTTATTAATTAGAATTATTAACATAACTGAATTGCTCTAATATGGAGTAGTTGTGCAATTTTATCGTGGTAAGTCGGTTGTTTCTAATATTCATTAGCTGCAAAAAAGCTTATATTCGGTTGTGTGGTACTGGCATAAGAAAATATGCAGTATATTACAGGATGCACTAACGCATTTAAGTTAATTGTTTATTATCAAAACATCAGTGGTGTTATTTTGAATAAAATATTCGCTTCATTGTACCCAAAATGGGTACTGTCATTCTTTTTATTAATATTTACTTTCCCGCTTATCGCTGCGCCAGGACAGTTTGATGAAGCGAAATTATTAAGTAAAACTAAAGTATATCTGGATCAAAACAATCAAGGTGAGGGAACACTTTACTGTGGTTGTAAATGGGAGTGGGCCGGTAAAAGTGGTGGGGTAGTCGATTTAAACTCGTGTGGTTACCAAGTCCGTAAACAGCAAAATAGGGCAATGCGTATTGAGTGGGAACATATTGTTCCGGCATGGGTATTTGGTCATCAGAGACAATGTTGGCAGAACGGTGGACGTAAAAACTGTGTTTCAACAGATCCTATCTTTCGTAAGATGGAAGCCGATATGCATAACCTTGCACCATCAATTGGTGAAGTAAATGGTGACCGTAGTAATTTTAGCTATGCTCAACTTCCCTCTAATGCGCAATATCCTTATGGTCAATGTCGTAGCCGAGTTGATTTTAAGCAACGCGTTTTTGAACCTAGAGATGAAGTGAAGGGGCAAGTGGCTCGTGTCTATTTTTACATGCATGACCGTTATAACTTGTCGATGTCACGTCAACAGCAACAACTATTGATGGCATGGGATAGACAATATCCGCCGAGTCAGTGGGAAAAACAACGTGACGAACGCATTGCTGCAATCATGGGGCACCATAACCCCTTTGTCACGGGGGAAATGAAATGGGAGCTTGGGCATAAAAATAGTGCTCAAGGGATTAAGCAAGTTGATAAGTTATCGCCTGCACCTACAAAAGAGACACCAAAACCTCAAGCATCTGAAACCAGTACTCAAGTAAAAGGTAATCGTAACTCACATAAATACCATTTAGCACATTGCTCTGGTTTTAAAACAACATCCGATAAAAATGCAGTGATGTTCAGCGATGAGTTAGCCGCACAAGCCGCAGGCTATGAATTGGCAGGTAACTGTAAGCCTTAAAAGGTGTTTTTAAGGTAAAGTAAAAAAACACCCCAAAGTTGTACTACAACGTTTGGGGTGCTGTTCATCACTTTTGGGTTTTTTTATATTATTTTTCGCTGACAATTTTGCCATTAATAACGGCGGATTTTTGAACGAACTGCCCATTTTCATCAAATTCAGAGATAAAACCTTGTGGTTCACCATCTTTGAAAACACCGGAAGCATAAACGTTGTTGCTTGGGGTGTCGTGATAAACTTTAAATGGGCCTGTAAGTTTTCCGTCAGTAGCGGTCATTTCGATATCCTTACGACCATTTTCATGGTAAATCCGTACTAATCCATTCACTTTACAGTTTTTAACTGGCGTATACATTTTAACGTTACCATTCTCATAGAATGACTCAATGTAACGATCTAAGCACCCCTTTTTAACCCAACTTCTGGTTTCCAATTGGCCATTATCATAATGAAATTCATAAGCGCCTTCAGGTGTGCCTTCTGGCGTTTTAGTTGAAGGAAATTCAATACCTTTGAGTTCACGAAGTGCATCTAGATCAGATTTTGAAGATGTTGGTGTGAGTAGTTGACAACCAGAGATAAGTAGAGCAAAGGAGAAAAGTAAGGTTGGTTTTAATAAGTGTTTTTTTATCATGATGTCCCTATTGAGGTAAATATGAAAATTTCAGTTAGGCACTGGAAAATAATATTTTTCCTATACCTATCAATAAAATATAGTCATATTTAGTTAAATATCAGTCAGAATCTTCTTAAGCTATGATAAATACGGAATAATTGTAGGGAATAAATGTTAATTTATTGTTGCAAACAAAATATAGACGGGGGTATAGTCTGTTTATAAGGAATAAATGTAGCATGATAAAAAGTCGGGTGTGTAATATTTTTACGGTTCGTCATAATAGTGTCATATAAATTCATTAGTTTACGGGTGTGATCCAGCAGGGAGGAACTAATGGGAACTAAGTCTTTGTTAATGTTTTTACAAGGCCGGTTACTACTCCATCATGAAATTGTCATGGTGAGATTAGTAACCGGTTTTTTTATTGCATGTTCAACCAACATGAGCTTGAAGGGAGCTCCTCTCTGTTCTGAATAGTCCGTCATTTGAATTGACTTTAACGATACCTGGAAGGGTTAATACTATGAGTAGACAGAAAGCTGCAACAAAGACGCGTCGTGAAATGAAACGGTCATTACGTAAAGAGCGCGCAGGTCGTTACGAAATGGCAAGTGTGGCCTCTTTTGCTGATTTTACGGGGATTGAACCTATTGGTATGGCGAAAGAGCGGCGTGATACATCGCCGATTACTCCACGCAATGATGCGCAAAAGCTCTATATTAATTCGATTAAACACAAGCAATTAATTTTTGCGAACGGTGAGGCGGGTTGTGGCAAAACCTATATTAGTACTGCACTGGCAGCAGATGCGTTAATCAATAAAGATATCAACAAAATCATCGTGACAAGGCCTGTTTTGCAGGCAGAAGAAGATCTCGGTTTTCTTCCGGGTGATATGGCTGAAAAATTTGCGCCATATTTCCGACCCGTTTATGACGTGTTAGTGAAAAGGCTTGGTAACTCCTTTTTGCAATACTGTTTACGGCCTGAAATTGCCAAAGTTGAAATTTCACCTTTTGCTTACATGCGTGGTCGCACATTTGAAAATGCGATTGTCATTCTGGATGAAGCTCAAAACGTTACTGTTAGTCAGATGAAAATGTTTTTAACGCGGTTAGGGGAAAATGTCACTGTTATAGTGAATGGTGATGTGACGCAATGTGATTTACCTGATGGCGTTATATCTGGTTTGGCAGATGCCTTACAACGTTTTAGCAGTGATGAAATGGTCTCAATGGTTAATTTCACGGTAGATGATTGTGTGCGTTCAACGCTTTGTCATCGAGCATTATTAGCTTATAGCCATTAAGTGATGTGATAGCCCCAGTTGTTAGCCAATAAAACTGGGGCTATTTGCAAATCTAATGATGATTAATGATGCAGCATTTCATGGACAATTTGTTCATCATTAAGCGAATAGGGGTAATAAGTTGGCCAATTATCCATTTGTTGTAATAGTTTTTCGTGGGATTCATTCCCCATATAGAGGTGAAAATGCCCTGAGGCCTGCGGTTCAATAATATGGTCACTAAATTGGATATATTTCGGTGCTTTTGAGTGTTTGTCTTGGCATTCGAATAAATAACGAACCCCTTTTTTACCGGAAGTATAATGGAGGATTTTAAAACCGGAATAGTGGTATTCACAACGGCTGATTTGACCATTCTGGGTAAATTCAATAATGTTATTCTCAATACTGATATTCTCAACGTCCGTTTGATAACCTTTTTTATAATAAGCGCGATACTCATCGACGGTTTTGTCTTTATTGTTTTTTGCTTTATGCTCCAATACGGGATCGAGTTTGCCAGTTATTAATAATGGGTAAATTGACTCCCAGATGCCATCCCAATCACTGAGCTTTCTATCTTTTACATCAACATCATTAAAAATACCTTTACTTGCTTGTATCGCTTTTTCGGATTGCGGGTGAGCATGACTATGAGCTTGTGTATTAAAGCTAACAAAAAGTGCACTGAGACTTAATGCAGCGGCAATAAGGGGTTGCTTATTCATTGAAGGTTCCTATAGTCCATAATAAATTAAAGTTATGTTATAACATAACACTTGATGAATGCAAAAATATTTTTGGGGTGAATAGGGGGGGTGGGTAAGATTGAGCTATTGGAAACTAAAAACAGGCCACGTTAATGGCTGTTTTTAGGGAAAAGTACTCGAAGAGAGGGCTTTAATAGTTGGGTTTTCTAATCTGCTGCTCTTTATAAATCTCTTGGTTTTTCTTGATTGTATTTAATACGCTATCTTCATATGGATCATTTTTCGGTTGACTATCCTTGTGAGCAGAATTGGGGGAAGTGGCGCATCCAGACACGAGGACAGCAATAATAACTAATAACCCTAAACGCATATAAACCTCCTAAAATGAAAAGGACTAACATAATTCAAAATATCAATTTTTAAAAACCAGCTGGCTAATCAATATATTTAATTTATGGATAAATAGCCAGATAGCATACTTTGAAGTTTTTATTCAATGGATTGTTTATGTGGAATCTTTACACAATAATAAAGTGATGGTGAATGCCATCACTTTTCATCAGTAGAGATTAAATATTAATCATCAGGATTATCCATCACATGATGTCTTTCTTGATGATAACCTTCTTCATCGTAACCATAACGCCAATAAGGTATCGCATAAATACTTTCACGACTAACCCCTTTTTCGCGGCGAATAAAACGGCGTAAATCGCGAATAATTTGGTCTTCCCCGGCAATCCAAAATGATGTATCTTCGGTCGGGATATCCCAAGATTTGAACGTATTAATTAGCTCATTATTTTTACTAATATCACCACAAATCCATATTACCTCGATACCAGCAGGTTTAGTTAATTCGCGAATATCGCCTTGGTGATCTAAACGTAAAACGACTTTACCTGTCGCATTTTCAGGCATTTTTTCGAGTAATGCTGCAATCGCTGGTAATGAACTTGAGTCTCCTGCCATGAAATAGTGTTGCGTATGAGGTAATAATGGATCAGGCCCTCCTGGATTGGTGATCCCCATCCAGTGACCTTGTTCCGCATCGCGAGCGAATAAATATGCTGGTCCTGAAGCGCCATCATGCATGGCAAATTCAACGTCTATTTCTTTAACCTCTGGGCGGATTGCTCGAACGGTATATGTACGCACAAAGGGGCGTGGCTTATCTTCTGGCCAGCGGCGCCCTTGTTCACTGAGTATTGGTAATGCAGGCTCGCTTTTTAAATCAGGGGCGAGAAAAATTTTGATATGACCACCTTCACATTGTGTTGGATAGTCACCCAGTCTTTCTCCCGTAAAGGTAATGCTGCGAATAGAAGGGCTGATATCTGTAATGGATTTGACCTGAACAAGCTGCGGTGGCGCCGGGCGGTAAATATTCTTTTCGACGGGTTTGTCACTAGCCACAGGCGGTCTCCTTTTAGTTATGATAATGATAAAATTATTATTTGGTAATTGTTATCATTATCATATCATGGTTTTATTGAATATAAATAACCGGAAACCAAACATTTTTATATCCAAAAAAATGCCACATTCGTCAGAAACGAGTGTGGCATTTGTGTGAGGGGGATTACTTGACTTTCATCCCCGCGGCAGTCATTAACAACCTAAATACGGAAGAGAATGCAAATAGCGCCAGTACACTTCCTAACCAAATAATCGCCATCCAACCTATCTTTTTCCACCAAGGTGATGAAATAGCCTGATCAGTGGTAACCTTGGTCTGGGGTAATTTTTCCTCTGAAGACATAGTAACTCCAATAGGTATAAACCAAAATAATAGGGATAATAAATAGAGCGCCAACAAGCATAAAACCTAAACTTTCCATTGGCCCAGCCGCATCACGGAAACTGATGGCGGGTGGAATGAGATTTGGCCAAATACTGATCCCTAACCCCGTAAAACCAAGGAAAATTAATAGCAACGCAGCTAAGAAAGGAATGCTATCCCATTTTTGTCGTTTGGCGCTTTTTAGCATGACCCAAACACACCACACGACTAATAATGGAACTGGCAGGAAGAAAAAGAGATTTGGTAAGCTAAACCAACGGCTATAAATAGCCTCATTGAGAACAGGTGTCCATGCACTGATGATAACAATCACAGCCAACATCACGAGTGTTAATGGTCGCAATAAACGGTACATGGTTTGGCGCAAATGACCTTCAGTTTTCATGATCAGCCAACCGCAGGCCAGTAGTGCATAAGCAACCACTAAACCAAAACCACAAAATAGTGGGAACGGTGAGAACCAATCGAAATAGCCGCCCATATACACACGGTTTTCAACATGGAAGCCTTGAATAAAGGCACCCACAACGACGCCTTGAACAAAAGTGGCGAAAATCGAACCCCAAATAAAGGCGTGATCCCAATGTTTACGATGCGACTCATCCGCTCTAAAGCGGAACTCAAATGCCACGCCTCGGAAAATCAAGGCTAACAACATAAAAGTTAGAGGAATCGATAAGGCATCAAGCACAATGGCATAAGCGAGCGGGAAAGCGCCAAATAGCCCCGCACCGCCTAATACTAGCCAAGTTTCGTTGCCATCCCAAACCGGGGCGACACTGTTCATCATCAAGTCGCGATCTTGGCTATCTTTAAGGGCTGGGTACAAGATACCGATTCCTAAATCGAAGCCATCCATCACGATATACATCAAAATACTAAAGACAATGATGACAAACCAAATGAGTGGTAAATCAATGCCCATGAGCTGTATCCTCCTGGATCCCTTTACGAATTAATTTCATCATGTACATATAGCCGATACCGAACACACTGCCGTAAACAGCAAAGAAAGCCAGTAGACTAATACTCATATGCATTTCACCATGCGCACTGACAGCGTCCGCAGTTCTTTGTAGCCCATAGACGACCCAAGGCTGACGACCTATTTCAGTGGTAAACCAACCAGCTAAGATAGCGATTAGCCCTGATGGCGCCATGACGAACATAAAACGCAAGAAAACTTTCGATTCATAAAGGTTTTTGCGATAACGCAGCCATAATCCCCAAACACCAGCCGCAATCATTAACAAACCTAGCCCTACCATGACACGGAATGACCAGAACACCATGAAGACATTTGGTCTATCTTCGGGTGGATAATCTTTCAACGCAGGAACTTGCTTATCAAGACTATGGGTCAAAATGATGCTCGCAAGATAGGGAATTTCGAGTGCGTATTCGGTTTTCTCTTTTTCCATATTAGGAATACCGAAAAGGATCAATGGGGTGGCTTCACCTGGTTTATTCTCCCAATGACCTTCCATAGCCGCGACTTTAACGGGTTGATGTTTTAGGGTATTTAACCCATGAGCATCGCCAATAAGGGCTTGCAGAGGCGCTAAAATTAAAATCAGCCATAATGACATGGAAAACATTTTCTTCATGGCAGAAGATTTATTGCCTTTAAGCAAGTGCCAAGCTGCTGAAGCACCAATGAAAAATGCGGCTGCAAGGAATGCCGCTGTGGTCATATGCAATAACCGATAAGGGAATGAAGGATTGAAAATAACGGCTAACCAATCAACGGGAACGATGCGGTTATCGATAATTTCAAACCCTTGCGGTGTTTGCATAAAGCTGTTTGATGCAAGGATCCAAAACGTTGAGATGATAGTACCGAGAGCAACCATGCAGGTTGCAAAGAAGTGCAATTTTTCACCAACACGGTTCATACCGAATAGCATGACACCAAGGAAGCCCGCCTCTAGGAAAAAAGCAGTGAGGACTTCATAAGTTAGCAATGGCCCTGTGATACCACCGGCAAAGTCGGAAAAAAAGCTCCAGTTAGTTCCGAACTGGTAAGCCATCACCAAGCCAGAAACAACCCCCATACCGAAATTGACCGCAAAGACTTTCGACCAAAAATGGAACAATTTTATATAATCACTATCCCGAGTTTTCAGCCACAAGCCTTCGAGTACCGCGAGGAAACTCGCCAGCCCGATGGTGATCGCTGGGAAAATAATATGGAACGAGACTGTAAACGCAAATTGTATACGAGCCAGTTCCAGCGCAGTTAGTCCAAACATATTGACCCCTGATTGGCATTGATAATGCGCACATCACAGTTTCGTTTTTCCGTTAGCAATGTTGGTGCTGTTCCGTAGCAAAAATAATCATTGAAACGACAGGCTTGTGAAAAAAACCACAAACCTAACGAAAAAGTTTTGTGCTTATAGTTAAAAAAAAGTCAGGTGAATGTATGGATAAGTAGAACATGAGACGATAAACTATAATAGTAACAATTTTTGAGTTATTAACTATAACAGTTGAGGCGGATATGACGCGATACGAACAACTGGCTGCACAAATACGCCAACAGATTGAAGATAATATCTGGCAAGTTGGCGATAGATTACCGTCACTTAGGGAAAGTGTAAAACAATCAGGTTTGAGTTTAATGACAGTTGTACAGGCTTACCAATTGCTCGAAAGCCAAGGTTGGATCGCTGCAAGGCCACAATCAGGGTACTATGTTGCTCGTCGAAATACGAATTTTGCGGCAGCAAAGGGAGGAAAAGGCCTGCATCTTAATGAAAATGTTGAGATCAACGCCTCTATTTTTGGTGTTTTGCAAGCTTGTAAAGATCCTGACATTATTCCATTTGGCTCAGCATTCCCTGAACCGGCACTGCTTGATGAACCGAAATTAGGGAAAACTCTCGCGTCAGTGGCTCGGCGTTTAGCGAGGTTTAATACGACAGCGAATTTACCGCCGGGTAACGAGCAATTACGCCGTAATATCGCTCAGCGCTATGCCAGCCAAGGGATCCATGTTGCCCCCGATGAAATTGTGATCACGGCTGGTGCGATGGAATCACTAGTATTAAGCCTACAATCGGTAACCCAACCGGGAGATTGGGTGGTTATCGAATCACCTGCCTTTTATGGTTCATTACAGGCTATTGAACGCCTAAAATTAAAAGCGATCGCCATTAAAACAGATCCGTTATTTGGGATTGATTTGGACGCATTGGAAGATATTGCCGCAAAATACCCCATAAAAGCCTGTTGGTTAATGACGCATTACCAGAACCCACTTGGGGGGACGATGCCGCCAGCAAATAAAAAACGGCTGGTGGAGATCTTGAATAAAAATCAAATTGTTTTGATTGAAGATGATGTGTATGGCGAATTGTACTTTGGTAATCAACAGCCGATCCCTGCCAAAGCTTTAGATACTAAGGGTAACTTTTTCCATTGTTCGTCATTTTCGAAATGTTTAGCACCGGGGTATCGGGTCGGTTGGGTGGCGGCAGGGCAACACGCGACAAAAATTCAGCATTTACAGATGATGAGTACTGTTTCTGCCAGCGTTCCAACACAGCTGGCGATCGCGGAGTACCTTACTCAGGGGGGATATGACAACCACTTGCGGAAATTACGTCAGACAATGGAGCAGCGGCAACACCAAATGTTAGGCGCAATCGCACAATATATGCCGCCTTCCGTTAAAGTGAATACGCCAAAAGGGGGCTATTTTTTATGGTTAGAATTCGAACCACCTTTTAATGCGGTACGTCTCTACCAATTAGCCCTTAAGGAAGGGATAAGCATTGCGCCTGGCAGTATGTTTTCAACCAGTGATCAGTTTAACCATGCGTTTAGACTTAATACTTCATT
Organism: Providencia sp. PROV122; assembly: GCF_028482365.1. Classification (NCBI taxonomy): domain Bacteria; kingdom Pseudomonadati; phylum Pseudomonadota; class Gammaproteobacteria; order Enterobacterales; family Morganellaceae; genus Providencia; species Providencia sp. PROV122. The sequence goes on from NZ_JAMPQI010000009.1 coordinate 208,394, forward strand.
TACTTGGAATGAACAGTTAGAACAGGCGATGAAAACATTAGGGCGTTTATGTTATTCATTGATTACCGAGAAACGTGGTTAGTCACATTTTAAGTGTCGAAACATTGCCCTAAGTCACTAAGTTTGCCACTCTTAATTATCATAACGGATAATTGATTGCTCGGGGGAATGTATGAAAATTAAATGTTTTGATGCGGCAGAGTTACCCATTGAAGAATGGCAAGATAAGTGTGGGAACAGCGCTGAAGTTTTTTGTTGGCCTGTCGCATCTGACTTTTCGCTTCGAGTAAGCATTACACAAATCAATCAATCGAGTGTTTTAAAACAGCACGCTGAAAGTGAACAATTTTGTATTTCTTTGGATAATGGTCAACTGTCTATTCGAGATCAACAAAAGACTAAGCATTCTATGGCAAAAATTGGTGACGCTTTTCATTCTGAGGGGGAACAATTGATTGAACTTGAATTAAGAGGCTCCCCAGTCCGTTTACTTAACGTATCGGTTAACCCTGAGCGTTGGCGAGTTAAAAGCCATGTGATTGCACAAGAACAACGTTTGCCAATAGGGCAGGCAGGGATAGTGTATGTCTTAGCTGGGGAATGGGATGTCTCTGGGGCGAATTGTAAAATTATGGCCGTTAATCAAGGGGGCTGGTGGCTACCTGACATTGGGGAAGGGCATATTACGCCTCGTGTGGCAGGTAGCAAATTAATTTGGGTTGATATTACAGCCTGTTAGCTATTGGCTAAGCCAATCGCCGCGAGTGACAACATGCCTCCAGCAACGCCTTCCGTTAGACGGCGACGCTTATCGCTGTAATTTCCTTTTTTATGTACGGTGGCAAATACCATACCAATCATGCCATAAATCACGATACATGAGGCAATAAAGGACGTTGATAAAATAATAGACTGAATAGCAACACTGTCCGAAGAGTGAATAAAATTAGGTAAAATGGCAAAGTAGACTAAGAGTCCTTTGGGGTTAAGAAAGCTAGTTAGAAAACCTTTCAGAATGACACCTTTAGATGACGCTGATTTTAGCGTTATCTGGCTTGGTTTCATGGCAGATAAGATCATTTTTATGGCTAAATATGCGACATAAGCGACACCGACCCATTTAATAGTATTAAATAAGCGTGGTGACGCAGCCACTATCGCAGCGAGACCTAAAGCGGCTAGGATAGCATGCATAATATAGCCCGAGATAATGCCAATATTAGCTTTCCATACAGCAGATACGCCTCCCGATAGCCCTTGCGAAGAGATAAAAAGAATATCAGGACCCGGTGTACAAATAAGAGGGATCACCGTCGCACTAAACAGAATAATTGATTGTAGCTCCATCTGTATGCCTCATAGATATCATTTGATTATTGTTGTTGAGTTTAGCAAGTTAGCTTGAGGGAAATTATAATGATTTCATTGTAATATTTGGTCATTTTATGGGTAATAATTGATTTTAAATTTAGCATTGAATATCAAAAATCGTTAAACCATAGGAAAATAATGCCAATCAAATAGATACGGGTAATTTGGCTTGCTCAAACTTTATTAAGGAAGATGCAAGAGGGTTAAATTACTGGCTAAATCACAAGGCAAAAAAATACACTTAATATTCAATGAACTAAGTCATTAACTATTAAATGTATGATAGGTTAAAATATAAAAAGTACTTATTTTTTATTAATAGGTTATTTCATCAATTAGGGTAAGCTATTTTTAGCCAAACTATTTCATATTAGCATCGATTACTTGATAAAAAGCGTTGGCTGTATCCGCAATCGTCCAGACACCAAGAATAATTTGGTATCCTGTACGTTTTGGAATATTACACTCTATTCTTACGTTATTTTTGGGTACATTTCCTCTATCTTGTTGTTCACAAAACGGTTTTAAATCAAAATCATTACGTGTTAATGGTTTATTTGGATCCCAATTTTGTTTAGTGATAAAAAATTGCCATGATGTCGTTCTGTGTGATGCAGTTAATGTCCAAGAAAATACATTTTTACCACTAGATACATTCACTTTATGCCAACGACTGTTCGACTGTTCATTTAACTGAGAAAAATTGGCGTTACCTCCACTCGCGATTTGACCATCCTTTGGCCCCCTTTCTGGGAAACCTTTAGGGCCTTCAACCGATTGAGGCTCATATTGAACGGCACCACACATTTTATTTAAATTGCCACCCATGGATGAACAAAGAAAAGCGCGGCTTGGTGGATTATCGATATAACCATGGCGAAGTACGTTATTATCAGCTAATGCTGACATTGAAAGGAAAAGCATTGATATAGCAATAAATGTTGTTCTCATAGAAGTATCCTCATGTAAAAATTAACAACCATATTTAAATGATGTATAACCTATAAAGAATGAACTCTCTGTTGTTATTTTATTAAACTAATTCGGTTATCTAGATGCGTATATTTTTTATTATGTGTTTATCAAAAGCTAATGAAAAATATTGAAAATAGCCCAACTAAAAACATAAATTATCACTAGTAGATACTAAAATGTTGGCTATTGTTTTTTCTCTATTACCATCCCCTCTTTTTAGGAAGAGAGTAGTTAATATTTATCAAAGATAAATAAAAGTATTAAACTGCATTATGAGGGAAAATAACTCTCACATACAGTTTGCTCAGTCAATATATGTATTGTTTTTATCTATGGCCTCCTAAATTATACAGAATGGTGAAATTTTCATAAAACATACTGATGAGAAAGTGGCTTTAAATATGCCATATAGTCTTATTTCGTCAGCTTATTGATAAGTTAACCAATAGTGCCGATACCATCATAGCAAGTTCCACGCTCTTTCAAATGTTTCATTATCATAAGGTTGTGTTCCATTTTCATGCTTAATAATCGATTTAGCGAGTTTTATTAAAATTGATTTGTTTTCAAGATTAATAAATGTATTGGGGGATACATTTAGCGCTTTAGCAATATCATTAATATAATCGCTTGTTTGATTTTCATTGCTAGGTGCCCATCGACTAATTAATTGAGATACGGTTTGCAATGAGTATCTACGTTGATAGGTACGCAGTAACGCGAATAGTGCTCTGATACCATATTCTGAAGATTCAAATCGACAAAATCGTTTTTCAATAGATTTATCGTGTGGTAGTTGCCCCTTCCAATGATTGGCTTCATTGTATTCAATGTTACCGGGGTTATTGTTTCTGATGCCTCGAGAGATTTTAATCATGGATAAATTCTCCAATTCTAATGTTTAAATAAAAATGATACGAACATTTTTAATTAATCTATCAGTCCTAAGTAATAGGATTTATATTTATGTAATGATTTTAATTATATTAAAAAAGTGTTGGCGCAAATTATTAAAATTAAGTCATAAGACTCAATGAGCAGAAGAATACTGCTCATTGAGTAATACAAAGAGAAAATGAGATAAATTAAATTATAGATAAAATCATATTTACGATTAAATCAAATAAGTAAAATTGATTTTTATTACTATAAATAAATTACCGAATTATTATCTGATGTTGGCAGTGAATTACCATCATGATCAGCTGCACCTGTGTCAATATTAGGGGTTGCTGCGCTAGCAAGGCTAAATTCATTTCCTTCACTATTGGTTACCTTAAGAATATTAACATAGGCCATTGCAGTAACTTCCACATTAGGATATATGCCAGTTACATTCATATCAATATGAACCTTTCCGTTAATTTGTTGAGTAGTTGATAGCTCATCTAAGGTTGCGTGTATTTCTTGTCTATGAGTTTCGACACTAAAGTTAGCTGAAACCCACGCAAAGAAAGCAGTAAGACCTGCGCCAAATTTATATTCATTAAGCAGCTGTTGATACTTAGCCGACGATTCAAGGCTAATAATACTAAAATCCATGTCACCTTGTAATCGAACAACAGCGCCTTGGCCTGAGACAGTCGCAGAAATACCTCTCATCATTCCTTTCTTTTTTGAAACCTGCCAAGAACTCACATTACTATTGTTTGTCTTTACTGCTCCAATTGCAATATCGTTTATTTCGGAGAATGTTGTAGTCATTTTAATACCCTTAGTTTTAAATAAAGTGATGTTGTGGTGCTATTAAATAGATTAGTGGTTTATGCTATAAAACCACACACTATCTAATGGCAATAATACTATTTGATATATTGTATTGATAATGTGATCGATAACGGATTTTTGTGTTGTTATATTGTTTCTAATTGAGATAAATATTCAAATTATTGTTTTTTTTGAGTATTTAGATCAAAATACTTATAGCTAAGTATTTTTACTTGAAGGATTTATTTTCACTGTCAGCGATATTTGCGGATAGTCTTGTAATTTTTTGAAAAATAACTAATTTAGTTGAGTGTTCTACTTGTTGTTTTATCTGATAAAATATGGCTGTATCGTTTCTTAGCTTGATGTTTATAGAGCGAGGTAGCGTGCGATTTCGAGATATTATGCTTTTAAATATGGGAATGATGGCAGATGGTGTCAAAACCATGGCGAATGACTTTGCTAACGTCACTATATAGTTTTTTTAAAAAATTATAATTATTTGGTATTAATTTTGGTGATCCTTCTTTTAATTGAAGATTAATGGGAAGGTGTGTTTTATCATTATTTTATAAATAGAGGGTAATAATTTTTATCACTATTAATGCTAGCAAATGAGAGACTTGTTTCTCCTGAACAAGATTCAGATACCGTATTGAGTATTTGGGGAGCCTCAAACCTTAGGGGAATTGCTGTATTTATCATGCTTAGTCATTATTGTGGGTTTTTCAATTGAAAGCTTGCTTACCAATAGGTGCTTTTTGATTACGTCAAAGAGAACAAATCAAATCAATTGTATGATATAAAAATATCGCCATGTACCATTAATAATCTCAAACATAAAGCACCATTATTTTAATATCGAAATGACTACTTCGATTTATAGCGATAAAGGTAGATAGCCACAATATTATTCATAATATGCTTCAATGAATATTTCCTGAAATTTATACTAGGTCATTTCAGTGTTAACAATGACTAAAATCATGGCGTATCATTTAACAGCAAACATAAAAATGATAGTCGACGATTCGGCTTACTCTCCGTAAAACTTAAGATAGGCGCTTAGTCGCAAAATAGAACTACGAATGAAACCAGTGCGACCTTCTTCTTGATGGATAGATTATGTCCATGTTGCGAACTTGGCTGGCAGTGATTGATGTAAATTCCTCACGACACGTCAGAGAAGGGATAGTATCATGACCAGCCATTAGCTTTTTTACATTTTATTCGGAATTTTCATTGTGACCTCATTTGCTGAACTTAACACGCTACCTGAAGAACAACTTGCTAACCTTACTGAGCTAGGTTACGTAACAATGACGCCAATTCAGGAGGCTGCGTTACCAGCGATCCTTGCAGGCAAAGACGTCCGTGCTCAGGCAAAAACGGGAAGTGGTAAAACCGCTGCTTTTGGACTGGGTCTGTTACAACACATCGATGCGAAACAGTTCAGTACACAATCACTGGTATTGTGCCCGACTCGAGAATTAGCAGATCAAGTCGCGAGCGAACTGCGCCGCTTAGCACGTTATATGGCAAATATTAAGATCTTAACACTTTGTGGTGGTGTGCCATTTAGTGTGCAACGAGATTCCTTAATCCACGCGGCTCATATCATTGTTGCCACGCCGGGGCGACTTCTTGACCACTTGAACAAAGAAACCGTAAAACTGGATACATTACAAACATTGGTATTAGATGAAGCAGATCGCATGCTGGATATGGGATTTGCTGATGATATTGATGAAGTGATCAGCTATGCGCCCATTAGCCGTCAAACACTATTATTTTCAGCTACGTGGCCAGAAACAATTACAGCAATGAGCCAGCGTATCCAACGTAATGCAATAACGATTGAAATCAATTCAGTTGATGAATTACCTGCTATTGAACAACGGTTTTATGAAGTCGCTCGTCATGAAAAAATAGATTTATTACAAAAACTGTTAAGCCAACAGCAACCCGCATCTTGTGTGGTATTTTGTAACACAAAAAAAGATTGCCAAGCGGTGTATGATGCACTAAATGAGTGCCATCAAAGTGTTTTAGTATTGCATGGTGATATGGAACAACGTGAGCGAGATCAAACGCTTGTTCGTTTTGCTAATGGCAGTAGTCGTGTATTAGTTGCAACCGATGTGGCGGCTCGTGGGTTGGATATCAAATCATTGGACATGGTAATTAACTATGAATTGTCATGGGATCCAGAGGTGCATGTTCATCGCATTGGTCGTACAGCGCGTGCAGGTGAAAGTGGGTTAGCGATTAGCCTTTGTGCTCCTGAAGAAGCTCAACGCGCTAATGTGTTAGAAGAAATGTTAAATATAAAGCTTAACTGGAAGTCAGTACCAACCGGCTTAACTATCACACCACTTGATGCTTCAATGGTAACACTGTGTATTGATGGTGGTAAAAAAGCGAAGATGCGACCTGGCGATATTCTTGGGGCGTTAACAGGAGATATTGGCTTGGCAGGGGATGATATTGGTAAAATTACTATTCATCCCATGCATGCATATGTCGCAATCAAACAGTCTGCTGCACGCCATGCTTGGAAACAATTGCAGCAAGGAAAAATTAAAGGTAAATCCGTTAAAGTAAGATTGTTAAAATAAAACTAGCAATATAGGCAACCATTAGCCGTGTGGTTTGTATGACATGGCTAATGGTAGGTAATCATTACTTAAAATGAATACAGAGATTCAATGGATTGACCGAGTTTTTCTGCCAGCTCAGAAGATGCATATCTATCCATCACAACCTCAATATATGCCGCACGATTTTGCGATTCAGCCATATTAATTGCGGCATCTAACTCATCGCAACGGGTGACCTTTTGGCAATACCAATCTTGGCAACCAAGTGCAGCAGGTAATTGGGCATAGTGCCATTGCGGTAAGTCATTATAGTAGGCTTCAGGATCTTTACAGAGTAAGCGTTCAATAAGATAACCATCATTATTAAGGACAAAAATAATGGGTTTTAAGCCAAAGCGAGCGAATTGGCTAATCTCTTGGGCGGTTAACTGATGAGAACCTTCACCAGTAATTAAGATAATACGGCGATTAGGTTCAGCTATTGCAGCACCAAAAGCCGCAGGTGTTGCCCAACCAATAGAGCCCCAGAGTGTTTGGTTATGGAATTGTGCATTTTGTGGAAGCAGAGCAAAACCTAATCCCATCGATGCTGTACCTGTTTCCGCGATAATAATATCGTCTTTTTTGAACATCTGCTCAAGTCGCGGATAAAGATAGTTTGCAGTAATTTGCCCATTTTCCCCCTGAACTGGCGTACCGAGACCTTGAGCTTTTATCCCTTGGTGATGCAATGAAGGAGCAAGCTCTTTGAGCTTAACCAGTACATCTTGCATATAGACTTGAGGATAGATAGCAGAGCCCACTTTCACATGGTCGGCAAGGATATTAATTCGATGCTCAGGGAGAATAGTAGCGGTAAAGCTACCAGAGTTAAAATCGGTAAGGACAGCTCCAATTCCCAGCACGCAATCACAACTTTCGACAAATTCACCTACTTGTGTATTCATTAATTTGCCGTTATAGATCCCCATATAAGTTGGATTGGATTCACTGACAATGCTTTTATCCATAAACATGGTGGCGTAAGGTAACCCAGTCTTATCAATAATTGCTTGCACTTCATTAGCATAGCCTAATCGCGCACTTAAAATACCAGGAATTATGCAGGCTTTTTGGCTTGAATTTAGCTTTTCTAAAATAGCCGTAACGGCGGCTGATAATGACTCATTATTACTTTTATGAATAACAGGGGTATCAGTATTTTTATCTGTAACGACTGGCATGACCGCATAATCTGCGGGTAAACCAATATAAACAGGACGGCGTTCACGTAGGGCCGTTGTAATTAAGCGTTCGGTTTCGGCAATACAGTTTTCAGGGGTTAAAATTGCGTGAGCGCAGCTTAGGTGTTGACTCATTTGATAAAAAACATCGAAATCACCATTGCCGAGCGTATGGTGAACGAGTTTATGGTTTTTTTGTACACCACTGGCAGGCATACCAACTAAATGAAAGATAGGAAGATGTTCTGCATAGGAGCCTGCAATGCCGTTGAGTGCACTTAGTTCCCCTACACCAAATGTGGTTGAAAGTGCAGCGGCACCTTTAATACGAGCATATCCATCAGCTGCATATGAGGCATTGAGTTCATTACAATTACCAATCCAACGCATATTGTTACTTTCACAGACCGCATCTTCTATGGGGAATGCGTAATCACCTGCGACGCCAAAAATATCATTGATGCCGATCTCATTTAAGCGTGCTAAAACATGTTCGATGACGGTTTTATTCATTATATTATCTCCTAATGATCACGTTAGCCGATAATTCTGCTTTTTATTAGTTCTAACGTAGATCTTTCTTTAGTGGAAATTATTTATAATTATTCCATCTATAACAAAAACTCATAGGAGCAGACATGGATATACGTTCATTGCGTTATTTTGTTGAAGTGGTACAGCTAAATGGGTTTAGCCGAGCAGCAGAACGTTTATTTGTGACCCAACCTGCGATTAGCCGTAGCATTCAAAAGTTAGAGCAAGAGCTTGGTTATACATTATTAGTGAGAGAAAACGATGGAGTGAGACTGACGGATGAAGGCGAAATTTTATTGAGTCATGCAAAACAAATACTCAAACAATTTAATAGCATGAATAAGGCGTTAAAAGAGAAGGAAGGGCCTCTGTCTGGTATTTTGAATGTAGGATTACCACCTGTCATCGCGTCAACTTATTTTGCGGATATCATCATGGCATTTAGTCGACGTTACCCACAGGTGGAATTAAAAATTTTGGAGCTAGGCACGCATAAGATGATGGAGGCGATGTTAAACGGCGAGGTGGAGACCGCGGCAGTGATGCTGCCTTTCGACAATGAATTGTTTGACTTACACGTTTTTTCGTCAGATCGATTGATGCTGTTAGTGAGTGAACAGCATCCGCTAGCTATGCGTAACTCGGTGAAGTTTGCAGAGCTTATTGATGAGCCGTTTATTTTCTTCTCTGAGGACTTTCGCATAAATGAGTTAGTCATGAGCGCTTGTGGGATCTATGGAAAAAAACCGGTTATTGCTGGGCGCAGTAGCCATTTAGATCTTGTAACAGCGATGGTAAGGGCAGGGGTTGGTGTAACATTATTACCAGATAGTATGTGGAATAAAACACGTGCAGATGGTTTGTCAATTATTCCTGTAATAGAGCCTGTACTCTCTTATGAAGTCGCTTTAGCAACATTGAAAAATAGTCATCAAAGCCGCAGGGCAAAAGCTTGGAATGCGCTGGCAAAAGAAATGTTAAACATCCAATAATGAGGCATTGATGGCAAAAATGTTTTTTATAGAAAGAAAAATGATTGTATAGCCACTTTCTCTTAAGGATAAGGAACAAGAAGACTTATTCGGGTTTAAAAAGCTATTTCAGGTTTTGCGCAGGCAGGGCAATGAGTGGGATCATATGCGGGTTCACCGGATCTATTGTCCGTTGAAGCTGAGCTTTCGCCGTAAAGGCAAACAACATCTGCCTGTGCGTAATCCAGCACCACTGGCAACGCCGGAGGCACTGAATCAGAGCTGGTCGGTTGATTTTATGCATGATGCGCTGATCTGCGGCAGGCGTTTCCGGACGTTCAATACCGTGGATGATTTTAATCGTGAAGCCCTGGTGATAGAAATTGCTCTGGATATCCCGGCACAACGCGTTGTCCGGGTATTGGACAGAATAGTTGCAACACGCGGATATCCGGTAAAAATGCGGATGGATAATGGTCCGGAGCTTATATCATTGACACTGGCGCACTGGGCGGAAGAGCATGGTGTGATACTGAAATTTATTAAACCGGGTAAACCGACTCAGAATGCCTTTATCGAGCGTTTTAACCGGACATACCGGACTGAAATACTGGATTTTATCTGTTTCGGACACTGAATGAAGTACGGGAAATCACGGAACGCTGGCTGAGGGAATATAACCGAGAGCGACCACATGAATCCCTGAATGATCTGACACCGGAAGAATACTGGTTATTAGCTGAAAATAACGAAATCTCAAAAAGTGTGTGGAACTGAAACGGGTGTACTTACATACCTGCCGCTCGGTCAAATTGAGTTGAGATACAGCGTCACGCTGCCGTAATCGTTTTTCACTAATAGCCTGAATAACATTGATCCGACTTAATTCTTTATCCGACATAGTTACCAACATTTTGAATGTACTTATCGTGGCAAAAGGTTTTATCCTTTATGCCGCAAAAAGTGACATTTCTAAATTGCTAAAAAGTGACATTACTAAATTGGTGCTACACCAAAAACTGGGATAAGATAATACTCTTAACTTAAATTGATGTGGTTGTTATGCATCTCAATTATCATTAAAAGGGAGTGTTATGGCATATCCGATATATTTAATGTTGAAAGGTAAAAATCAAGGTTTGATTTCGGCGGGATGTTCATCTCAGGATTCAATTGGTAATCGTTACCAAATTGGTCATGAAGATGAAATTCAAGTTATTGGGGTTCACTATGGTTCTTTTCGTGAACAGAATGCCTCATATAAACCCATTGTGTTCACTAAACCTATTGATAAATCTTCTCCCTTGCTGTCTGTTGCGCTTGATAATAATGAAGTTCTAGAGGCTAGTTTTATTTTTTATCGAACGAGTCAAAGCGGACAACTTGAAAAATATTATGAAGTCAAGCTAACAGGGGTTTCATTGATTGAAATCTCTGACATATTTCCTGATTCAATAAAAGATAATGAATCAATGCCTTTTCAGCGGATTCAGATGAAATATGAATCTATATCTAGAAGTCATTTAATGGCAAATACATCAAGCTACAGTATTAATAGTGAGATGGTTAAGTAGTTTTTAGCATCAAAAGATATGTACTACTTACACATATCTTTTGATATAACGTATTCATTTGGTGAGAAAATAGATGATTTGTAGCATGTGTAGTAGCCTTTTGAGGTTAAATCAATACTGACATAGGTCGAAAAGAAAAAGCTAAACACCATGCCTATTATAAAGATAACAGCGAAAAATCCAGCTATCCTATTATTCATTTTTTGTAGTTCTTTTTTATATCCCAATATAAAACTATAATATGAAAAATATAGTATCAAAGGAGCTGAAAAACACAGGAACCCTGTTTGAAATGAGAATAGAATTTTAGGCTTCATTTGAAAGTAATCAATATAATATGTTGTTGATAGATAGATCCCGAAGATTGCTAAAAGTAAAAGCGCTATAGATGATAAGATTAACTTTGTGGGCTCTAATTTAACCACGACTAAATCTCCCCCACAGAGTAAAAAATTGGTCTGGATGGTAAGGTGTTTCTGGTTTTCTTGCTCTGTGAGTTTTTAAGCCTTTAATGATAGTTGCACTAATTTGGAATTCATCATCTAACCAGTACAATAGTACCCCTACGGATACACCTACAGCAAACACCCCTAAAGCTACAAGTATGACACTTGTTCCAGTCGTTAAAGCAGCAGTAGTTAAACCTCCAGTTATGGCTGTCGTTATTTGAGTGCTGATAGCTAGCTTTGCCATGTCCATGGTTATATTCACAAAAAAATCAACCAAGGTATATTCATTCTTGAATATTAATTCAACAGTTCTATAAGCCGCTGAGAAAACTATCGCAAAGCGAGCTGCGCCTACAGAAATATTATTCATGCCTTGAGTGCCTACTCCCATGTATAAAATACGAGGGTTGTTGACTAAATAACGAGTTCCATTTAAGTATGCTCTTATTCCAGCATGGCCTGATAGGCGAATATAAACATTACCGTTTGGTCCTGTATATTGAGTTGCTCTGATATTGAGATTCCCAAACTCGTTAACAATTCTGTCTATTCTGTAGGCTTCATAAATATTTCCTGAAAATGAAGATATTATATCTCCAATGCCAAATAGTGTTTCTTTCGGATCTTTGAAAGGGGTTGGAGTCGATAGATTCTTTAAAAGATAATCAGCTTCTTCAATGGTGATAACTGCTGCGACATTATCATCATCTTTTTCATCATTAAGAATGGATTTAATTTTTAGTAAGCTAGTTTTATAGTAAAGTTCATCATAATTAGGTGCTTCTTCGAAACTAAATTTTGCGTCCGCATCAATGAGCGTTTTTGATATAGGGTCGTATTTATACGCCATATGGTTCTTCCTTTAATTTAGGTTATGGGGAGAAGTATAGCATTAATGACGCTGTTTATTCGACAATAAAACCCCTAAAACCCCAATGTGGTACTAATCAAAACGGAGCGAAGCGACAGAACCAACAAGATCATCGTAATATTAAACGACGGATACGCCCGATGCTCGGCTTTAAATCTTTTCGTCAGGCACAGACACGACTCACTGGCATTGAAATCGTCTCGATGTTACGTAAACAGCCCTCTAAGAACGCTTCGAGGGGAGGCTAACTCAACCGTTAAAACTAATTTTCAATCAAACGGTTATGGTTATCGCCATGCCGTCATTGGCGAACTGTGTGATAAAGCGCCTAATATCGAAAAGTGGGAGCAAGCACGATTTGGATTACCCCATTATCATTTTCACAAAGAAGATGAATTTAACGGATTGAAATTCATGGGTGAAGATTTTAATCAACGTCATGTGATAGAAGTCTGTCCATTTAGAGCATGGTCGCTAATTCTCAACCACACCCCAGACTATGACATGGTCAATGCTTG